>NZ_JBIEKH010000003.1:0-219155 GCF_043496985.1 Halomonas sp. B23F22_20 | reverse complement strand
ACCGACGTGACACGCCTGAGCTACGAAGACGCTGACGGCAACAGCCACACCGTGGCGACGCTGGAAGACGACGGCCTGCGCTTCTCGGGCAACGACAACAGCACCACCGCCGACGGCTACGTGACGCATCATCTGAACGAAGAGATGCAGATCGTGGGTGGCGCCAATGCCACGAATGCCGATGGCACCGACTCCGATTACTCCTCGGACAATATCCGCACGGTGGCCACGCAGGACGGCGGCATCGAAATACAGCTCGCCGAGTCACCGACTTTCGGTGGCGACCTGACGGTGGAAGGTGACACCTACCTGGGTGACAACTTCGAGGTGGTCAACAACGAGGCGTTCTACGACGGCCCGATCACCGAGAACACCCATATCGTCAACAAGGAGTACGTCGACAACCAGGGTGATGCCAGCGAAGGCGGTGGCTTCGGCCTGGCCGATGCCGGCGACGCCGAGGTCAAGCAGGACCTGGGCGCGACCATCAAGGTCTTTGATCCGGACGGCGACATCACCACCACGGCTGACAACGCCAACGGCGAACTGCTGCTGGGCCTGTCCAGCGACCTGAGTGTCGGTGGCCCGGGTGAGCCTGGCGAGCCAGGTGAAGACGGCTATATCGGTGTCGACGGCGCCGACGGCGTGGCCGGCGTGGGCATCGACGGCTCGGACGGCTCCATCGGCCTGACCGGGTCGGCGGGTGCCGACGGCGTCAGCCCCGAGCTGACCATGCGCCCGACCATCGAGCCCGGCGACGTAGTGGCCGATACCACCGACGTGACACGCCTGAGCTACGAAGACGCTGACGGCAACAGCCACACCGTGGCGACGCTGGAAGACGACGGCCTGCGCTTCTCGGGCAACGACAACAGCACCACCGCCGACGGCTACGTGACGCGTCATCTGAACGAAGAGATGCAGATCGTGGGTGGCGCCAATGCCACGAATGCCGATGGCACCGACTCCGATTACTCCTCGGACAATATCCGCACGGTGGCCACGCAGGACGGCGGTATCGAAATACAGCTCGCCGAGTCACCGACCTTTGGCGGAGACCTGACGGTGGAAGGTGACACCTACCTGGGTGACAACTTCTCGGTGGTCAACAACGAGGCGTTCTACGACGGCCCGATCACCGAGAACGCCCATATCGTCAACAAGCAGTATGTCGATGGGTTGGAGACCCACTACTACAGCGTCAACGATGGCGGCACTCAGCAGGACAACTACGCCAACGATGGGGCCGAGGGCGTAGACTCTCTGGCCGCTGGGGTGGCGGCGTTCACCGGGGCTGAGCGCGCTGTGGCGCTCGGCTACAACACCAGTGCCATTGGCGTGGACAGCGTGGCCATCGGCCAGTACGCCAGTGCCACAGCGGAGGGCTCGGTGGCCATTGGGCGTGATGCCACCGCCAACGGTGGCAAGGCGGTTTCCATCGGCTACGGCAATACCGCCACGGGTGATGGGGCGGTGGCGATCGGTGACCCGAGTACTGCCATCGGCGACGGTGCCCTGGCCTTGGGCAAGGATAACTATGCCGAGGGCACCGGGGCCGTGGCCTTGGGCAATACCAACACCTCCGAGGGGGATGGTGCCCTGGCGATCGGTGACACCAACATCTCGAGTGGCAATGGCGCTATCACCATGGGGGTCAACAACCAGGCCATCGGCGAGGGTGCTGTGGCCATGGGTAACGACAACCTGGTGAGCGGTGACGGGGCCTTCGCGGTGGGCAACAACGCCACCAGCGGGGCGCTCGATACCCTGGCACTGGGGACCCAGGCCTCGGCTACGGCCCAGCATGCCATGGCGCTGGGCAATAGCTCCGAGGCTTCGGGATTGAATTCCTTCGCCGCTGGCAATACTGCCGTGGCATCGGCAAAAAACTCGATGGCTCTCGGTCAGATGTCGCTGGCCACGGGGCTGCGTGCCTCGGCAATCGGGCTTGAAGCCGTTGCCTCGGCGGAAGGCGCCCTGTCGGTGGGTACTCAGACTGAAGCCAGCGGATTACGCAGCACGAGCATCGGCAATCGAAGTGTTGCCGCCGGTCAAGGCTCATCGGCCATAGGTTCGAATGCCGATGCCCAGGCGTTCGGTAGCATGGCGATCGGGGCTCGATCCACGGCGATGCATGAACAGAGCATCGCCCTGGGCGGCGCTTCCCAGACGGTGAGAGGACCGCAGGACGACTATGTCGCGTACGGCCTGGACGCGCTGCAGACCTCCAAGGGTGAACTGGCCATCGGCCAGGTCGCCGTCTTCGACGAGGATGGCAACCAGCTGACGGAGCCGGGTGAGCGTCAGATCACCGGCGTCGCGGCGGGCAGTGCCGATACCGATGCCGTTAACGTCTCGCAGCTCAAGGCAGTTAACGAAACGGCCAACGCCGGTTGGGACCTGAGCGCCCAGGACGGTACGGCCAGCAACGTGGCGCCGGGAGGCGAGGTCAACCTGCGCAATGCCGATGGCAACCTGACGGTAACGCAGGCGACCAACAACGGCCGGGAGGAGGTGACCTTCGACCTGGCCAATAGCCTCGAGGTGGACAGCGTGACCACCGGTGACAGCGTGATGGATACCGATGGCCTCACCGTCGACGATGGCGCGGGTAATGTGGTCACCACCACCGCTACTGGCACCACCGTGACCGACGGCACCACCACCACCGAGGTCACAGCCGGTGGCGTGACCAGCGGCAACATCACCGTGGATGGCAGCAGCAACAAGATCACCGGTGTGGCTGATGGCGACGTCAATGAGACCAGCACCGATGTGGTGAACGGCAGTCAGCTGTGGGAGACCCAGCAGGCGCTCGAGGCAGGACAGGTGCACTACTACAGCGTCAACGATGGCGGCACTCAAGGCGGTAACTACGACAACGACGGTGCTGACGGCAACAACGCCATCGCCGCCGGCGTCAATGCCTCTGCCACGGCGGATGGCGCCATCGCCATGGGCGACGGTGCCACGGCCAGCGAAGCGAATAGCGTGGCGATCGGTGCGGGCGCGACAACCGAAGCTGCGGTTGGCACGGCCGATATCACGATCGGTGGTCAGACCTATGTATTTGCTGGTATCTCGCCGATTGGCACCTTCAGCGTAGGCTCTGCGGGCGCCGAACGTACCATCACACATGTGGCTGCGGGACGTGTGACGGCAGACAGCACGGATGCCGTTAATGGCAGCCAGCTGTATGCCACCAACCAGGCTGTGGGAGGGATCGACGATCGCGTGACCAACGTTGAGGGTGATATCACCAATCTCGACGGTCGGGTGACCAATGTCGAAGGTGATGTCACTCAACTGGACAATCGGGTGACCAATGTCGAGGGCGATATCACCAACCTCGGCGATAATCTCGCAGAGCTTGATGACCGTGCCGTGAAGTACGACATCGAAGAAGGCAACGTCAACTACGACTCGATCACCCTGGCGGGGGATGACGGTACCACCATCACCAACGTGGCGGACGGTGATGTTTCCGAGGACAGCAGCGATGCCGTCAACGGTAGCCAGCTGTGGGAAGTTCAGGAGCAGCTCACCACCATCAACGAGGGGGGCAGCAAGTACTTCAAGGCCAACTCCGAGGCGGCAGCTGCCCAGGCGGAAGGCGCCGAGAGCATCGCCATGGGGCCGGAAAGCGTGGCTCAGGGCGATCACAGCGTGGCAGCCGGCGATGGCGCGGTGGCCGAAAGCGAAGGTGGAGTGGCCCTGGGGGCCGGCTCCCAAGCGACCCGCGAAGGGATGAATGGTGCAGAGGAAGCCTTCTCGGGTGAGTCCGTGGCATCGACCCAAGGAGCGGTTTCGGTCGGTAGCGAAGGCGGTGAACGCCAGATCACGAACGTGGCGGGCGGCACTGAAGCCACGGATGCGGTCAACGTTCGCCAGTTGGAAGCGGTACAGGCCGGCGCGGTGAACTACGACCGCAACGAAGACGGCAGCCTGGACTACGGCTCGGTCACCCTGGGCCAGGAAGGCACGCCGACGCAGATTCACAACGTCGCCGCGGGTGAACTGCCGACGGATGCGGCCAACGTGGGGCAGCTGCAAGCGTTGAACCAGCAGTTCCAGCAGCAGATCGGTGGGCTCAACAATCGCATCAAGGATGTCCATGATCAGGCCAATGCAGGCACGGCGAGTGCGATCGCGGCGGCTTCCGTGCCCCAAGCGTATCTGCCCGGCAAGAGCATGATTTCTGCTGGTGCGGGTACCTATAACGGTGAATCGGCTGTCTCGGTGGGGGCTTCGCGCCTCTCCGATAACGGGCGCTGGGCGGTCAAGCTCAACTTCACCGGGGATTCGCAGGGCAACTTCGGTGCCGGTGTCGGTGCTGGCTTCCACTGGTAATCACAGGGATATCGAACATGCATAACAGTATTCGACGCAACATGGTTCGAGCCCTCGGCATTGCCGGCTTGACGGTGCTCGGTCTGCAGGGGTGCGCAACGGAAAACGCTCGGGAAGGCATGGCCTTCCCGGACCCAGGCGATGCTTGGGTCGAGGGTGGTACCTATGCCAATCTCGATAACTTGCGCAAGATGCGGGTGGGGGCTTCCAAGGACCAGGTCCGAGACTTGCTGGGGAGCCCACACTTTTCTGAGGGATTGATCGGCGTTCACGAGTGGAACTATGTGTTCCACTTGCCCCAAGGGGATGGCTCTTATCGAGTTTGCCAGTATCAGGTGAAATTCGATAACGACATGCTGGCCGAGGGGCTGCATTGGCGGGATGGAGAGTGCGCAGCATTGCTCGAGCCTCCATCGCCCGAGGCACCGCCTGAGCCGCAACGCATGACGCTAGCGGCAGATACGCTGTTCGACTTCGACAGCAGCGAGTTGACCCACGAGGGGCGGCAGGAGGTCGTCGCGTTAGCCGAGCGGATACGCGAGGCCTTCGCCTCTCCGGACATCGTCGTGACTGGATACACCGATCGAATCGGTAGCGAAGCCTATAACCTGACGCTTTCCGAGCAGCGAGCCGCTTCGGTGCGCAGGGCGCTGATCAGTCAAAACGTCTCACCCAGTGCGGTGCGTAGCATGGGGCTCGGGGAAGGGCATCCAGTCGTCGACTGTCCGGCTTCCCGCGTTACGCCGCAGGTCAAGGCCTGCTTGAGGCCGAATCGTCGAGTTGAGGTGGAAGTAACGGAACGGTAGCTGCTTTGATCGCCCATAACGCGGCCCCTCTACTATCGGGGCCGTGTTATGGCGAAGTCGATATTAGCCCTTGGGAGCATGCAGTGTCGCAAGAAAGCGGGAGGCGAGAGAGGGGAGCACACACCGGCCAATGTAAGGCATAGACCGGTGGTCCCGATGCATCAGGAGACTGGTAGCGTCTGGGTGTGCGGGTAGCGGATGGCCTGATGGGCGGGCATGGGTTTTCCGAAGTAGTACCCTTGCAGGCCGTGAATTTCGAAGTCCTGGAGCAGTGCCAGTGAGGCTTCTGACTCGATGCCTTCGAGAACGACCTTCTTGCCTAGTCCATTGAGCAAGGCCAGTATCCCTTCCAGGAGTCTAAGATCGAATGTGTCAACGGCGGCAGACATGACGAGCGCGGGGCTGATCTTGACGATATCGATAGGAAGCATTCTCAAGTAGGACAGGCCTGCATAGCCACTCGCGAAATCATCCAAGGCGAACAGCATGCCGGCACGCTTGAGACGGTCGAGCCGCTCGGCAACTAGATTCAGGTTTCGTATGGCCGAACTTTCCAGAATCTCTATTTCAATGCCACGAGCGCGCTCTTCATCATCGAGTAGCCAGCCCAGCATGCTTTCGTAAACTTCGTTGCGTTCGAGCAGGTGTCCGGGAAGGTTGAGGCTGATCGTCAGAGAATCGGGATTGCCCAGTTTCCGCATGAACCCTGTTGCGGTATCCAGCGCCCACATGAAATGCTCGTGTGACGCCAGTTGTGCGCGTTGCATCGACGGTAGTTGGGCGGGGCACAAGGCCTCGCCGGATGGCGTGACGGAGCGAAAAAGGCCTTCATACCCGATGAGTTGAAATGCACTCTCGACGAGCTGCACTTTAGGCTGGTAAAAGAGATGGGGCGTTGTGGACATCTGGTGTTCTTCGCAGACCCGTTGATAGAAGCTCGTCGAGCATTCCTATTCTTTACCCTAGCGGTGGAAGGTCTCAAGCCGAGAGGCATGAACAACAGTGACGTATCGAGTGACAACACAGGAGGGTAGCCAGATTTAATTGGCAAGGGCTGACACGAGGCCATGTCCTACCTGTTATTTAATCCTAGAACTGTCCCCTTGAGGCTGATGATGCCGTGGTGTTGGAATTTCCCCGAGAGGCCGAGCGCTCATTCGGGGAAACCGCTCGTGTCTCGGGCTCCAGGCAGGGGGGCCTCGGAGAGCACAAGTGCATCCGGATCTCACCAGAATGGCACGGCCGGGTTGAATTATGGGTATAAATACCCTCATGATAGCGAAACTCTCACACTAGGAGCTGCAATCCGATGTTCATTGCTATCCTCGAGGACGATCCTGTGTGTCTCCAGCAGCTGTCCAGCTTGCTGCTTGTGGCGTCAGAACAGAGTGAAAAGCACCGGATCGCTGGGGGTGGCGAGCGGGAGTGGCAAATCGACAGCTACCGGAATGCCAGGGACTTCATGCGTGGTGCCAAGCGCAATACCTATGACCTTGTGCTGCTCGACTGGATGCTGCCGGATATTACAGGTATCGAGGTCCTGAACTGGGTGCGTGAGTATTTCCAGTCCCCCCCTCCCGTGATTATGGTGACCAGCCGGGATGCCGAAAAAGATGTCGTCGAGGCTTTGATGGCGGGTGCGGAAGACTTCGTCAGCAAGCCATACCGTGGCGGGGAGCTTATTGCGCGAGTGCTGACGACGCTGAGGCGTTTTCAGGTAAGCGATAAATATCGCCATGAGCCTTTTCGGCAGGGTAACCTCACTATATATCCTAAGGATGAGTCCATTTCTGTCGAGGGAAAGGCCGTCAAGCTGACCAATCAAGAATATCGCTTGGCTTTACTCCTGTTGCGTAACCTGAATCATCCTCTGAGCCGTTCTTATCTTTATGAAATGGTGTGGGGGCAGGAAGACAGTCCGATGACCAGGACGTTGGATGTGCATATTTATCGGCTCAGAAGAAAGCTTAGCCTCAACAAGGAGAATGGGTGGAATCTTTCATCTGTGTATCGTTACGGCTATCGTCTTCAACGCACTGACGAAGAGGTACCGGCCTGATATAGGATGCATGCCTTGATGAATGATCAAGTTCTCGCATGTAAGGATGCGAGAATGACAACGGTCAGTGGTGCCGGGCCTTCTCGTGGCATATCGTATTATGTCGAGCCCTCTTCCGGATGAACGGCGGTCGTTCACGCCGAACAGCATAACCGTTGGTCCCTTGTTTGCTACCCGTAAGGCCTCGGAGGGAAGAGGTCTTCGCGTGTGACAGCCATATCGTCGACACCGGACGAGGCCTGGGCTCTCGGTGTTCTGCCATTGGTCGATTTGGTGGGCATGCGCGTCGTGTTCAGGTTTCTTGATATCTTGTGGGGAGAGCGATTTTTCGTTTCGTTGCTGCAAGTGGTTTTTCTTTTGTCGCTTGCTTCAGGGGTGGGGCTAAGGTGTTGAGTAAGGCTTTTCTATAGCGGCCGTTTTTGAAGTTAAAGTCCAAAATGTTTGTTAGGCCGGCATGAAGGCATGAACGAATGGTTGGTTGAACAGCGCTTGGCTTCTCTTGGGGGGCGGCTTGGCAGTGAAAGAGATTTTATGTTTCTTGAAGTTCGAGTTTTGCGTATGTGTGGTGAAGAATATTTGTTCTGAGGGTGGCGCTGGAGGAGTTTCCTGCGTGATGGTCTTGTCCATCATGAAAAAAGGCCTGGCGTGTGCCAGGCTAAAGCAGGGAGCCATGGTCCAAGGGGGGTAGGACTCATGACATATACAATGGTAATTTATAAGGTGCAGTCTTGTTAATGTGAGAATTGTGAACCAGTGTTAAATGCGGCAATTTCTAGTGCGGTATGTATTGTTGTCGGCGTGAGCCAGGGGCAGCTTTCTTTTATGTTCCGCGTAGACTTTCATTGGTGCTCGTCAGGCTAGCGTCTTGTGAGGTCCGGCATTCATGAGTCGGCGTCCTTGTCGGAAGCTTGCAGATGGTTGATTGAGGGGGCTGCCCATCGGGCAGGCCCCAGGCTGCCTTCCCCCTACCTGAGCCTGCGCCGAGGTCTCGGCTTGGGTCGCTGTGACGCTGAACGGGAGCGCCTCGGTGATCCGTAGGGGTCAGCCGGCCACGTCCAACTTCTCGCGGGTCGTGCGGTAGACGCTGTCGAGGTGTGACAGCATGGCGCGTTCTGCGGCATCCGGGTCGCCGGCGCGTAGCGCCTCGACAATCCGGCCGTGCTCCCGATAGCTCTGCTCGATGGAGCCTGTCTCCACCATAACCTGGCGGCGAATGTTTAACCCGTAGGCGTACAGCTCTTCCGAGTAGCGCAGCAGGATGTCGTTGCGAGCATATTCCGAGATCAGCTTGTGGAAGTTCTGGTCCGAGAGCTGGAAGTGCACCGGGGAATCGAACAGCTGGCTTTGGGCTTCCAGTAGCCGATCCAGCTTTGTCAGGCCGGCGTCGTCGATGTAGCGGGCGGCGCGCCGGGCGATCGCCGCCTCGACGACCAGGCGACTCTCGAAGACGCTGTCCACATCGTAGCGATTGACCTCGGCTTCTTGCCGATGGCTGGGATGATGCTGGAAACGTTCGATGACCGCCTCGTTGGCACAGATTCGTGACTTGCTGCCATGTGAAACGTTGGCCAGGCCATGTGCCGTCAACTGGGCCAACGCCCCTCTAACGGTTTCCCTGCTCACCCCGAACAGCTGCGCCAGCTCACGCTCGCTGGGCAGTTCGTCCCCATCCCTCAGCAGTCCTGTCAGTACCATGTCGGTTAGCTTGTCGGCCAGGATTTCTTTCTTGGTCCGGCTTTTCAGTGCCTGTTCGTCGGCAAAGGCCCGTAGCGTCATGGGTCTATCCTCATCAGCAGTCTACAACTGGTATGGAGTATATACCAATCATGACGGTCCTGACGCCATGATCCGGATTGTGCGTTGGTCGCATGCCCACCCTGCGACTTTGGTCATAGCTGGAGTGATACATGCTTGACCGGCAAGCGGGGGCTGTCTAACTTCTAATACGCCATCTGGTCCGGTGGGCGTACCAGCAAACCAGAAGGTTCAAATAATGCCAACGACAAACCGCAAGCTCACAGGAGTCGTCATGTACAAGAAGCTACTCGGTCTTTCCGCACTCGGCCTCGCGATCGCCTCATCTCAGGTGCAGGCCGACGAGATCGTCTTCGCTATCGGGGGGACGCCGCAGAGTCTCCAGGGGCAGACCGCCCAGGAGTTCACGCGTCGCCTCCAGGAACGACTCGGCGACGAGCATCAGGTAGAGCTCTATGACAGTGCCCAGCTCGGCAACGAGCAGCAGCTGGTGCAGAAGCTTCGGCTGGGCACCGTCGACCTGGCCGCCATCTCCTCGATCATGTCCTCGATCGACGCCAAGTTCGCTCTCTTTGACATGCCCTTCCTGGTCAAGGATCGCAACCATCTCAAGCGTATTGATCAGAACATCGTCATGCAGGACCTGGCCGATAGTGCCGCATCCAAAGGGCTGAATATCGTTTCCACCTGGGAAAACGGCTTCCGGCACATCACCAACAACGAGCATCCGATCGAGACGCCCGAGGATTTGGACGGGTTGAAGCTACGCACGCCTCAGAGCGAGTGGCGCACCATGATGTTCGACACCTGGGGCGCGAACCCCACGCCGATGGCCTTCTCGGAGGTGTTCGTGGCGCTACAGACCGGTGTGGTCGATGGACAGGAGAACCCGCTCAGCAATATCAACGGCGCCAAGTTCCAGGAAGTGCAGGACTACCTGTCGCTTTCCAACCACGTCTATTCGCCGATCTGGCTGACCGCCGGCCAGGGTAACTGGGAGAAGCTGCCCGAGGATGTACGCACCGCCATCACCGAAGTTGCGGCCGAGACACAGGATTGGGCTCTGGCCAAGGGCGCGGAACTCGACGGCAACCTGATCGGAACCATGCGCGAGGCCGGCATGGAGATCAATCGTGTCGATCGCGATGCCTTCGTCGAGGCCAGCGCTCCGGTCTACCAGGCCTATGCCGACCGTGTCGACGGCGGTCAGGCACTGATCGACCGGGCCATGGCGCTGGCCGAGGAGTAAGTGGCCATGCCGATGATATCGGGCGCCCAGCGGGCGCCCTTCCCATCCCACACCGAGGAGAGTCCGCCCATGCTCTTGCTGGATCGTTGCCGACTCGGCCTGGAGCGTCTGCTGGAAGCGTTCACCGTGGCCCTGTTGCTGGCCCTGACCGCCATCGTGCTGGGTGCCGTGATCTTTCGTACGGTGGGTAGCTCGATCCCCTGGTACGACGAGGTCGCATCGGTGGGGCTGGCCTGGCTGAGCTTCTACGGTGCCAACCTGGCGGCCCTCAAGCGAGCCCACATGGGCTTCCCCGGTCTGGTCGCCAAGGCGCCGCCCCCAGTGCGTACCACTCTGTTTCTGTTCTCTGAAGTCATCGTGATCGGCTTCTTCCTGGTCGTAGGCTTCTACGGCTATCGGGTGCTCGATGTGCTGGCCTGGGACACCCTGGTGGCGCTGCCCGCCGTTCACCTCAATGTCACCCAGTCGGTGATTCCCATCAGCGCCGCGCTGTTCATCCTCTGCGAACTGCTTAGCCTGCCCATGGCCTGGCGCAAGATGCGCAGCGGCGTGAACAGCGAGGAAGAAGAGATCGAGGCCGCCATCCGTCAGGCCGAGGACGACCTCAAGGAGCACCGCGCATGATTCTGCTGATCATCATTGCCGCCCTGTTCGCCCTGGTGCTGATCAACGTCCCCATTGCCGTGGCCATCGGCGTGGTCGGTGTCGTGGGCGTCTACTTCAACATGGGAGCCGACGCACTGGTCAACCTGCCGCTGACGCTGTTCAACGGCGCCACCAAGTTTCCGCTGATCGCGATCCCGCTGTTCATCTTCGCCGGGGCGCTGATGAACACCTCCGGCATCTCCTTGCGCCTGATCAACCTGGTGACCGCCATGGTCGGTTTCGTGCGCGGTGGACTGGCGATGGTCAACGTCGGCGTGTCGCTGTTCTTTGCCGAGATCTCAGGCTCGGCGGTGGCCGACGTGGCCGCCACCGGCTCGGTGCTGATCCCCGAGATGAAGCGCCGCAAGTACCATCCCGACTTCACCGCCGCCATCACCTCCTCTTCGGCGTCGCTGGCGATCATCATCCCGCCGTCGCTGTCGATGATCCTCTACGGCGCCATCGCTGACACTTCCATCGTCAAGCTGTTCGTGGCGGGTATCGTGCCGGGCCTGCTCGGTGCCCTGGGGCTGGCCGGCGCCTGCTATTACTACGCTGTGAAGTACGACCTGCCCCGCGAAGCGGCCTTCTCGCTGGCCACCCTGGGCAAGGCGTTCCGCGAGGCCTTCTGGGCCCTGCTGCTGCCGGTGATCATCCTCGGTGGCATCTTCGGCGGCTTCGTCACCGCCACCGAGGGCGCCGGCATCGCCGTGCTCGCCGCCCTGCTGATCGGCGGGCTGGTCTATCGCGAGCTGAACCTCAAGATCCTCTACCGTGCGGTGATCGAGGGCGTGGTCCAGACGGCAGTGGTGATGCTGCTTGTGGCTACCTCGGCGGTATTGGGGCTGTTCCTCACCGAGATGCAGCTGCCTCAGCAGCTGGCCCAGCAGATCACGGCCATCACTCAGGATCCGGTGCTGGTACTGGCGCTGCTCAACGTGTTGCTGCTGCTGCTCGGCATGTTCCTGCATGGTGCCGCTGCCATCATCCTGGTGGTGCCCATCGTCATGCCGCTGGTCCAGCAGATCGGCATCGACCCGATCCATTTCGGCCTGATCCTGACCCTCAACCTGGCCATCGGCCAGCAGACGCCGCCTGTTGCCTCGGTGCTCGCGACGTCCTGCTCCATCGCCAAGACCGATATCTGGAACACCACCCGCGTCAACCTGCCGATGATCCTGGTGCTTTTCATCGTGCTGATGCTGGTCACCTACGTGCCGGCCATTCCCATGACGCTCGTTAACCTCTTCTACTGAACCGGAGTCCGTTCATGACAAGCACACGTCCCGTCATCGCCGTCACCCTGGGCGACCCGTCCGGCATCGGCCCGGAGCTGATCGCCAGGCTGTTCGCCGAGCCCCCGCTGTTTGCCGACGTGCATACCGTGCTGGTAGGCGATCGCTGGCTGTGGCAGGAGGGTCAACGCGTCGCCGGCCTCTCGCACCCGTTACCCGAGGTTTCGGGCTTCGCCGCCGCCCGCGATCACGCCGGGCCGGTCTTCCTGCCGGTCGACAGCGTCGCCGAGGGCGAGGTCGGCTATGCCGAGGAGACCGCCGCCGGCGGCGCCTCGGTACTGGCGATCCTCGATCGTTGCCTGGCGGCCGCCCAGGCCGGCGAGGTGGATGCCATCTGCTTTGCGCCGCTCAACAAGCTGTCGATGAAGAAGGGCGGCCTGCAGCACGAGGACGAGCTGCACTTCTTCGCCGAGCGGCTGGGTGTGGAGGGGTACTTCTGTGAGTTCAACACCCTGGGCAGCCTGTGGACCTCGCGGATCTCTTCGCATATTCCGCTCAAGGACGCCGCCCGGTACGTCACCAAGGAGCGCATCGTCGCCGCCAGCCGGCTGATCCATGACTCCCTGAAGCTGGCCGGCTTCGATGCCCCGCGGATCGCCGTGGCGGCGTTCAACCCCCATGGCGGCGAGGGCGGCACCTGCGGTCGCGAGGAGATCGACGTCATTGCGCCTGCCGTCGAGGCGTGCCGGGCTCAGGGATACCCCATCGACGGCCCTTTCCCTGCCGACACCATCTTTCTCAAGGCCCGCGACGGCGAGTACGACGCCATCGTCACCATGTATCACGACCAGGGGCAGATCGCGATCAAGCTGCTGGGCTTCAAGCAGGGCGTCACCGTCCAGGGCGGCCTGCCGATTCCCATCGCCACGCCGGCCCATGGCACCGCCTTCGACATCGCCGGGTTGGGCAAGGCCGACGTGGGGCCGACTCGCAACGCCTTCGAGATCGCCTGCCGCATGGGCGCCAATCTGCGCCGCCAGCGTCTCGCCGACGCCGCCACCCACGCCTGAACCTCTCCGTACAAGGAACACCGCACATGAAGATCAGCAACGTCCGCACCCGCATCTTCGAATGGAAGGGGCACACCGTCCCCCCCACCGCCCACTTCTGCTCCAATGCCATGGACGAGCTGTGGGACAAGGGCGATTCCATGGGCACCTTTCGCTTCCACGGCTGGACCACCGTCGAGATCGAGACCGACACCGGCTTGGTGGGCCTCGGCAACGTGGCCCTGGCGCCGCGTATCGCCAAGGCCATCATCGACCAGTACCTGGCGCCGCTGGTGATCGGCCAGGACCCGTTCGACTACGAGTACCTATGGCAGCGCATGTATCGCTCCACCCATGCCTGGGGCCGCAAGGGCATTGGCATGGCGGCGATCTCCGGTGTCGACATCGCCATCTGGGACATCATGGGCAAGGCCGTCGGCCAGCCGGTGTTCAAGCTGCTCGGCGGGCGCACCAAGGAGAAGATTCCCTGCTATGCCTCCAAGCTCTATCGCACCGACCTGAAGTCGATGCAGGAGGAGGCCCAGTCCTATCTCGACCAGGGCTTCACGGCGATGAAGATGCGCTTCGGCTATGGCCCCAAGGATGGCCCCGCTGGAATGCGCGCCAATCTGGACAGCGTCGCCGCGGTGCGTGAGGTGATCGGCGAGGACGTCGACCTGATGCTCGAGTGCTACATGGGCTGGAACCTGGAGTACACCAAACGCATGCTGCCGAAGCTGGAGCGTTTCCAGCCGCGTTGGCTGGAGGAGCCGGTGCTGGCCGACGACATCGACGGCTATGCCGAGCTCAACCGGCTGACCAGCATCCCCATTTCCGGCGGCGAGCACGAGTTCACCCACTATGGCTTCCGCCAGCTGCTCGAGAAGCGTGCCGTCTCGGTGGTGCAGTACGACACCAACCGAGTCGGCGGCATCACCGCGGCGCGCAAGATCAACGCCATCGCCGAGTCGTTCAGCGTGCCGGTGATCCCTCACGCCGGCCAGATGCACAACTATCATCTGACCATGGCGACCCTGGCCTCGCCGATGGCCGAGTTCTTCCCGGTCCACGACGTCGAGATCGGCAACGAGCTGTTCTACTACCTGTTCGAGGGCGACCCTGAGCCGGTCGACGGCTTCCTCGATCTGGACGACGAAACCCCGGGCCTCGGCCTCACGCTCAACGAGCGTTACTTCGACCAGTTCCATATCACCGAGTGAGGCCCCGGCCATGCGACTGATCCAGTATCTCGAGGAAGGGCAGCCGCGAGCGGCCCTGGTGGAGAGCGACGACGCGGTGAGGCCGATTCGCCTCGCCGGCGGCACCTACGCCCTGGCGCGGATGGCCATCGCCAGCCGGCAGTCATTGTCGGCGGTGATCGAAGTGCGGCTCGATGATGACCTGATCGACTATCAACAGCTGGTCGACGAGCGCCGCCTGCTGCCGCCGCTGACCCACCCTGACCCGGCCCACTGCCTGGTGACCGGCACCGGTCTCACGCATCTCGGCAGTGCCGACACCCGCTCGGCCATGCATGCCCAGGCCGATGAATCCGAGCTGACCGACTCCATGCGCATGTTCAAGCTCGGCGTGGAGGGCGGCAAGCCGGCCGCCGGCGAGGCCGGCGCCCAGCCGGAGTGGTTCTACAAGGGCGACGGCGACTGCGTGGTGGCCCCCGAGGCGCCGATGCCGGTGCCGGCCTTCGCCGAAGATGCCGGCGAGGAGCCGGAACTCGCCGGGCTCTACGTCATCGGCGACGACGGCCGGCCCTGGCGCGTCGGCTACGCCATCGGCAACGAGTTCTCCGATCACGTCACCGAGCGTTTCAACTACCTGTGGCTGGCCCACTCCAAGCTGCGCCACTGCAGCTTCGGCCCGGAGCTGTTGATCGGTGAACTGCCCGAGCACCTCGAGGGCAACAGCCGCATCGTGCGCGACGGCGAGACCCTGTGGGAGAAACCGTTTCTCACCGGCGAGGCCAACATGGCCCACAGCGTCGCCAACCTCGAGCAGCACCACTTCAAGTACCCGGGCTTCCGGCGCCCCGGCGACGTCCACGTGCACTTCTTCGGCACCGCGACGCTGAGCTTCGCCGATGGCATCCAGACCCGCGACGGCGATCGCTTCGAGATCGCCCTGCCGGCCTTCGGCCGCGCGCTGCGCAACCCGCTGGCGTTCGAGGCCGACACCACCGATACCCCCGTTCAATCCCTGTGACCTCAGGAGGCCCCATGACCCTGGAAGGCAAGCAACTGATCGGCCAGCAGGCCGTGACCAGCGACGGCAAGCCGATCCACGCCGTCGACCCCGCCACCGGCGAGACCCTGTCCCCGGCCTATCCCGCCGGCGGCCAGGCCGAGGTCGAGCAGGCCTGCGACCTCGCCTGGGCCGCCTTCGATAGCTACCGCGAGACCGGCCTCGAGGCCCGCGCCGCGTTCCTCGAGACCGTGGCCGACGAGATCGAGGCCATCGGCGATGAGCTGATTGTTCGTGCCATGGCCGAGTCCGGCCTGCCACGCGCCCGGCTGGAGGGCGAGCGCGGCCGCACCTGCGGCCAGCTGCGCCTGTTCGCCAACGTCGTGCGCGCCGGCGAGTGGCTCGACGTGCGCCTCGACCCGGCGCTGCCCGAGCGTCAGCCGATGCCGCGGGTCGACCTGCGCCAGCGCCATATCGCCCTGGGCCCGGTGGCCGTGTTCGGCGCCTCCAACTTTCCGCTGGCGTTCTCGGTGGCCGGCGGCGACACCGCCTCGGCACTCGCCGCCGGCTGCCCGGTGGTGGTCAAGGCCCACGCCGCCCACCCCGGCACCTCCGAGCTGGTCGGCCGCGCCGTGCAGCGCGCGGTGGCCCGCTGCGAGCTGCCCGAGGGCGTGTTCTCGCTGCTCTACGGCTCCGGCCGCGAGCTCGGCCAGGCGCTGGTGCGCGATCCGCGCATCAAGGCGGTGGGCTTCACCGGCTCGCGCAGCGGCGGCACCGCGCTGATGCAGGCGGCCCAGGCGCGCCCCGAGCCGATCCCGGTCTACGCCGAGATGAGCTCCATCAACCCGGTATTTCTGCTGCCCGCCGCCCTGGAATCTCGTGGCCAGGCGCTGGGCGAGGCCTTCGTCGGCTCGCTGAACATGGGCGCCGGCCAGTTCTGCACCAATCCCGGCCTGGTGATCGCCGTCAAGGGCGAGGCGCTCGATGCCTTCGTGGCCGCCGCCGGCGAGGCGGTGAAGGCTTCCGCGGCCCAGACCATGCTGACCCCGGGCATCTTTGAGGCCTACGTGCAGGGCGTCGACGGCCTGGTCGCCAGCAGCAAGGCCCGCGAGGTCGCCCGCGGCGCCGCCGGCGAGGGCCCCAACGCCTGCCAGACCGGGCTGTTCGTGGCCAGCGCGCCGGACTTCATGAGCGACGAGGCGCTGCAGGCCGAGGTCTTCGGCGCCACCTCACTGGTGGTCGAGTGCGCCGACCTCGACAAGGTCAAGCGCGTGGCGGAATCCCTGGAAGGCCAGCTCACCGCCACCCTGCAGATGGACGACGGTGACCTGGACGCCGCCCGTGCGCTGCTGCCGACCCTGGAGCGTCGCGCCGGCCGGGTGATGGCCAACGGCTGGCCGACCGGCGTCGAGGTGTGCCACGCCATGGTCCACGGCGGCCCGTACCCGGCTACCTCCGACGCGCGCACCACCTCGGTGGGCAGCGCGGCGATCCATCGCTTCCTGCGCCCGGTGTGCTACCAGAACCTGCCCCAGGGCCTGTTGCCCGAAGCGCTGCGTGACGGCAACCCGGCCGGCGTCAGCCGCCTGGTCGACGGCAAGCGCGAGGTCTGAGCGCTCCCATCGCAAGGTCCAACAGTCCGGTCATTCGGTTTTGTCTGCCGGCGGCCATCGGGGGATAATGGCGGCTCCACTCTCGACCGGTACGCCAGCCATGTCCGATGCCGACCGCCGCCGCGCCCCCCGGGCGGCCCACACCCGTCGCGAGCCGATGCGCCGTGCCCGCGAGCCCCGGGCGAACGTCGGCGAGGTCGTCTACCTGCCGGTGGTGACGGTCAACGAGACCGGCGCCTTTCTCGATTGGGGCCACTCCCGGGACCTGCTGCTGCCCTTCGGCGAACAGCGCTTTCGCCCCACGGTGGGCCGCCGGGTGCTGGTGATGATTCAGGAGGACGACCGCGGTCGCCCCTTCGCCAGCCAGCGACTCGACCGTTACCTGTCCGATCACGCCGAGGGCCTGGCCGCCGGCAGCGCCGTGGCGCTGGTGATCGCCGATCAGACCGATCTGGGCTACAAGGCGGTGGTAGACGGTCGTTTCTGGGGCCTGCTCTACCATGACGACGTGACCCGGCCGCTGCGCCGCGGCCAGCGTCTGGACGGCCACGTGAAGCGGGTCCGCGACGACGGTCGCCTGGACCTGTCGCTGCTGCCGCCGGGCCCGGCGCGGCTCGACGTGGTCGGCGAATCGGTGCTCAAGGCGCTGCGCGAGAGCGGCGGCTACTTGCCGCTTTCCGATGCCAGCCCGGCTGGCGAGATCAAGGCCCGGCTCGGGGTCAGCAAGAACGCCTTCAAGCAGGCCATCGGCCGGCTCTACAAGCAGCGCCGTATCGTCATCGAGGCGGGCGGCATCCGCATCGCTCCCGGTGGCGGTCAGGATTGAGCATCTTGGTCTCCGCCATGGCCGTGCGGCATACTGCGAGCCATCATTCCCCGCCGGACCGCTCCGGCGCAGACGAGTAGACCGATGAGCCAACGCCCCCTCAAGGTCGGCGTGGTGATGGATCCCATCGCCGACCTCAGCTACAAGAAGGACACCAGCCTGGCCATGCTGTGGGCCGCCCAGGACTGCGGTGCCGCGCTGTACTACATGGAGCAGGAGGACTTGTTCCTGCGCGATGGCCGGGCCCACGCCCAGCTGCGCGAGCTCGAGGTGTTCCGCGACCCCGAGCGCTGGTTCGCCCTGGGCGAGGTCGCGTCGCGTCCGTTGGCCGAGCTCGACGTCATCCTGATGCGTAAGGATCCGCCGGTGGACGGCCACTTTCTGAATGCCGTGCACCTGCTGGGCTTCGCCGAGCGCGAGGGCGTGCTGGTGGTCAATCCCACCCGGGCACTGCTGGAGTGCAACGAGAAGCTGTTTGCCCAGCAGTTTCCCGAGTGCTGCGCGCCGACCCTGGTGTCCTGCCGCGAGACCGAGCTGCGCGCCTTCCACGCCGAACACGGCGACGTCATCCTCAAGCCGCTCGACGGCATGGGCGGCAGCGGCATCTTTCATGTCCAGCCGGACGGCCGCAATCTGGGGGCGATCATCGAGACCCTCACCGAACAGGGGCGTCGCCAGATCATGGCCCAGCGTTACCTGCCGGAGATCAAGGATGGCGACACACGCATCCTGCTGGTCGACGGCGAGCCGGTGCCCTATGGCCTGGCTCGGGTGCCGATGGCCGGCGAGACTCGCGGCAACCTGGCCGCCGGTGGCCGCGGCGTCAGCCGCGAGCTCACCGACCGCGACCGTTGGCTGATCGCCCAGGTACAGCCGATGATCCGCGAGAAGGGCCTGATGTTCGTTGGCCTCGACGTGATCGGCGACTATATCACCGAGATCAACGTGACGAGCCCGACGTGCGTGCGCGAGATCGACGACCAGCGCGGCACCGACATCGCCGGCCAGCTGATGGATGCCATCGAGCGTCGTCTCGCCGAGCGCCGCCGGAGCTGAGTCGGGAGGGCAGCATGACCGCCCCCGTCAACGACCCGATGCGCTACGTGCCGGTGACTCGGCCCTACCGCTACTGGTTGGCCTGGGCGGCGTCGCTGCTGCTGCATCTGGTGGTCATCGGCGCGGTGGCGAGCCGTCAGTTCGCTCCGGCGCCACCCGAACGCACCGGTCTGGATGTGGTCTTGGTGAGCCGACCCGCCGAAAGTCCGGTGGCGGCGGAGGCGCTGGCCGAGGCCGCGCAGCTTGCCGCCGGCACCGCGGCTGAAACGCCCCCCGCCGAGTCCCGCGCTGCCCCGCGGGCCCGGCCGGCCGCGACGCCGGCGACGGTCCCGGCCGGAGCGCCGGCCACCCCGACCGAGCCCGACGTGGCCGCTCGACCCGAACCCGAGGTGCGGCCCGAGCCGAGTGCTCCGCCTGCCGTCGAGCCGGAGCCCCCGCCAGAACCTCTGCCGGAAGCCCTGCCGGAACAAGAGGCCGTTGAGGCCGCTGAATCCCGTCCCAGTGTGGCCCAACCGGTAGCGACCGTTGCGCCTGCGGCAACCGACACTCCCGTGTCGGGGCGCGACCTACTGGCGCAGGCCACGGCCAGCATCCGCGAGCAGGGGCTGTCCGCCGACTATGCCGGCGACGCCTCTGGGGCAGCGCGGCCGGCGGCCCAGCAGGCCGCCGAGGCTCGCTATATCGATGATTGGACGCGGCGGGTCGAGGATTACGGCAACCGGGTCCATCCGGCGCCGCCTGAACTGGAAGGCCAACTGCGCATCCGGGTGGTGATCGGCCGCGACGGTCAGGTTCGGCGAGCGGAAGTGATACAATCCTCGGGACATTCCGAACTCGACCAGGCGGCCCTGGACACCGTCCACGGCGCGGCGCCCTATCGCCCCTTCGATGCGGGCATGGGCGATCTGGACAGCTTGTCCATCACTCGCATCTGGCGGTTCGGTGAAGGTAACGATTACGGCGTGCGCTAGGCTCCGGAAGGCGGCGCGCGCTGACATTTTGCGGACCGCGCCGGTGGCGCGCCGCATTCCGCTGGGGAGCTCCATGCAAAGCTTGAAAAATCACTTCCTGATGGCGATGCCGCACCTGGAAGATCCCAATTTCGCCGGCACCCTCAGCTACCTCTGCGACTACGACGACAAGGGCACCATGGGGGTGATCGTCAATCGGCCTCTGGAGCTGACTCTCGATGCCCTGTTCGAGCAGCTCGAGCTGGAGTGCACCGGCAGCCCGCACCTCAATGCGCCCGTCTACTATGGCGGCCCGGTGCACAAGGATCGCGGCTTCATCCTGCATCAGGGCGACAGCCAGGAGTGGGACTCGAGCCTTCAGGTGGCCGATGACATCGCGCTGACCACGTCCATGGACATCCTCCAGGCCCTGGCCGAGGGCCGCGGTCCGGAGAAGTTCCTGGTCTGCCTGGGCTGTGCCGGTTGGGAATCCGGCCAGCTCGAGCAGGAGCTCAAGGACAACGCTTGGCTGACCGTGGAAGGCCGCGCCGACATCCTCTTCGAGGTGCCGCCGGAACAGCGTCTGGGGGCCAGCGCCAACCTGCTGGGGATCGATCTGAACCTGATGACCCGCGAGGCGGGGCACTCCTGATGACGGGAACGGACTTTGTTTGCTCGGTGTGCTCGCCGGTCGGGTGCCGCATCGTGGAGCGATGCCGATGAGTGGCAGCGGCCAGCGTTTGATCCTGGGCTTCGACTTCGGCACCCGGCGCATCGGCGTGGCAGTGGGCAACGAGCTTACCGCCAGCGCCAGGGCCCTGGAGCCGCTGCCGGCTCGCGACGGTATTCCCGACTGGGAGCGTGTGGCGCGACTGGTGGACGAGTGGCGGCCGGACCTGTGCGTGGTCGGCCTGCCGCTCAACATGGACGGCAGCGAGAGCGTGATGAGCACCCGCGCCCGCAAGTTCGGCAAGCGTCTGTACGGCCGCTACGGCATCCCCTGCGAGATGGCCGACGAGCGCGGCTCCACCCGCGAGGCCAAGAGCATCGCCCGGGAGGCGGGCCATCGCGGCAACTATCGCGACGACAGCGTCGACGGCCTGGCCGCGGTGTTGATCCTGGAAGGCTGGCTGGCCGACCGGGAAGGGCTGCCGCGCTAGGCCGTATCCGGCTCGTCACGATACTTGGCCACGAAATCCCGCACCTCAATGCAGGTGAACGTCTCGATGAAGCCGGCAAGCGTCGCGGGGCGCCGGAAGCGTTGCTCGAAGCGTTCCTCCGCATCGCCTTGGCCCCGCACCACGCAGGCACGGTAGTGATCGCCCTCGCGGCAGACGTTGACGCTGGCGGGGCGAGATGCATCACGCTTTTCTACCTGCAGCTCTCGCCTGCGCTCGAGCAGCTCATTCAGGGCCCGGCCGCCTGCGAGCTCGGCCGGCGAGGCCCAGAGATCCTGGTCGCGATCACCGTAGCGGAACAGCAGCAGGGCTGGTAACGAGGTGAAGATGACGTTGGCCAGCAGCCAGGTGAGCTCAGTGCCGGAGGGCGACGTCGTGAACAGTAGCCAGATGTTGGTGGCGATGCCGACGACGAGCACCCCGGCGAAGGGGCGCCAGGTTCGCCAGCTCATTACCTGGCGGCCCAGCAGATAGCCCCATAGGCCGATGAGGGTCACCGCGCCGATGGCCAGCTGTAACAGCGAGAGCGGCGTGCCACCCCCCATCACGACAGCGAGAACACCGACCGCCAGCAGCACGGTGTAGAACATCGCCAGCAGAGCATAGGCACGTTGCAGGTTCATCGGCTTGATTCTCCCCTGTCGCTTGCGCTTCCAGCCTGACCGATCGGCTGTCTTTCTGCAGCGTAGGCGAAACTCGTCGACCGAGCTCAGAGGGCGATGCCAACGGTGCTCAGCTTTCCCTGTCATCCACGCCGACGGTGCTGGGCACGAACCAGGGCACGTCGCGCATGTCCTTCTCGACCAGGTGGTCGACCTGCAGCAGGGTGGCGAAGATCGCCATGCGCATGGTGAGCCCGTTGTCGGTCTGGCGGAAGATCGCCAGGCGCGGGTCACCGTTGAGGTCCACGTCCAGGTCGTTGGCATCGGATCGGCTGTCGCGAGGCAGCGGATGCATGACGATGGTGCGATCGTTGCAGCGTCCGTCCATGAAGGCCTTGTCCACGGTATAATCTCGCGACAGGCTGAAACCCTCGGTCATCTCGGCGGTGAAGCGCTCCTTCTGGATGCGCGTGGTGTAGACCACGTCCGCGTCGGAGAAGTCGTCGGCCAGGCTCTCGCGGACCTGCACGTCCAGCCCCTGACGCGCCACGTGCTCGATCAACGAGTGCGGCATTTCCAGCCCCGGCGGGGCCACCAGGGTGACGCGCATGGGAGCATAGAGGGCCAGCAGCTTGATCAGCGAATGCACGGTGCGCCCGTACTTGAGGTCGCCGGTCATCAGCACGTGGGCTCCCTTCAGCGGCTTGCCCTGGCGGGCGAACTCCTTGTGGATGGTGTAGATGTCGAGCAGCGCCTGGCTGGGGTGCTCGCCGGGGCCGTCGCCGCCGTTGATCACCGGCACGTTGGTGGCACGGGCGAACTCGGCCACCGAGCCCTGTTCCGGATGACGCATGACGATCGCATCGCAGTAGCCGCTCATTACCCGGCTGGTGTCGTAGAGCGACTCGCCCTTGGCCATGGAAGAGAAGGTGAAGCCGGTGGTGTCGCAGACGCTGCCGCCGAGCCGGCAGAAGGCGGCATGGAAGCTGACTCGGGTACGGGTGCTGGCCTCGAAGAACAGGTTGCCGAGCACCGCGCCCTCCAGCACCCGGGTGACCTTGCGGCGCTGGGCGACGGGTTCCATCCGCGCCGCCACGCGCATCAGGTGATCGACATCGTCTCGGGACAGGGAATCGACGGAGAGCAGGTGAGAACTCATGCGCGGGCCTCGGCTGGCGATTGGGGTGGAGATGGTGCCTTAGTTTACTCTCCGTGGTGCCTGGCTTCAGCCTTCTCCATCGAGCAAATCCCCGGCAATCTCACCGATACGGCGTACGGCCGCCTCCAGCTCGGCGGTCGGGGAGGCCGCATAGCTGAGTCGCAGGCAATGCCGATACTTGCCGGAGGCCGAGAACATCGGGCCGGGCGCCACCTGAAGGCGCTCCGAGGCCAGGCGCTCGTTGAGTTGCAGGCTATCGAACCCCTCCGGCATCTCCAGCCACAGCTGGAAACCGCCCTGGGGATGGCTGATGCGCGTCGCGGCAGGGAAGTGGCGTGCCACCCATTCGATCATGATATCCCGCTGGCGCCGGTATCGGCGGCAGATCTCGCGCAGGTGGCGCTGGTAGCGGCCCTTGTCGATAAAGGCGGCGACTGCGCGCTGAGGCGGGGACGCCGAGGCGCCGGTCGACACGTATTTCTCATGCAGGGCCTGGTCCCGGTAACGGCCCGGGGCGATCCAGCCGACGCGCAACCCCGGTGCCAGCGTCTTGGAGAAGCTGCTGCAGAGCAGCACCCGTTCCTCCTTGTCGAACGCCTTCAGGGCCGGGGGGCGAGGGCTGTCGAAGGCCAGATCGCCATAGATGTCATCTTCGATGATGGCCACGTCATGGCGGCTGGCGAGTGCCACCAGGTCCCGCTTGCGGTCGTCGGGCATGGTATAGCCGAGAGGGTTGTTGCAGGTCGGCGTGACCAGGATGGCGCGCACCGGCCACTGCTCCAGCGCCAGTTCGAGTGCCTCCAGGCTCATGCCGAGGCGTGGATCGGTAGGAATCTCCAGCGCTTTCAGCCCATGGGCCGCCAGGATCTGCATGGCGCCGTAGAACCCCGGTGAGTCCACGGCCACCACGTCGCCGGGTGAGGTGAGGACACCCAGGGCGATGGCCAGGGCCTCCTGGCAGCCGGTGGTGACCAGGACATCGTCGGGGTGCAGCAGACAGCCCGAGGCCGTGGCCAGGCGTGCAACCTGCAGGCGCAGCGCCGGATCGCCGGCCAGACTATCGTAGCCGAGGTGGCGAGCGTCAGTGGCGTGGTAACGGTCAGACAGCAGCTGAATCAGCGGCCTGAGTGTCGCGGCATCCAGGGCCGGCGTGCCAGAACCCAGTCGGTGCAAGGGCTGAAAACCGGGAACCGGTTCGACGATCGTCAGTACCTGATCCCATTGCGATACCTCGAGCGGGCGCTGGGCGGGGCGCGAGACCCTTGGCAGCTGCTCCAGGCGGCGTTGTGGCAGCACATAGTAGCCGGAACGAGGGCGCGCCTCGGCCAGCCCCGACTCCTCCAGGCGCGCGTAGGCGGCCTGCGCGGTGGTGATGCTGATACCTTGCTCACGGCACAGGGCGCGAATCGAGGGGAGCCGGTCGCCAACCGGGTAGATGCCTTGGGCCATGCGCTGGGCGAGGAGGTCGGCGATCTGCTCGTAACGTCTGGGAGCGCTCATCGTTCGGAGTTCCAGGAGTCGGCGGTACAGAGAGAGGTATTGCTTGCGGTACAGTGCCGCCAGCGGCAAATTTGTACCGCATATAAACTTATATCCTGAATCTGTACCGATCAAGACGCCGGACTTAGCCTGTTGAAACACTCGAGTTCGACAGGAGCCCGACCATGATCCGCAATCCACTGAAGGCCTGGGTGCAGGCATGGCGTCGCCAAGCCTTTCGGCATCGTACCCGCCGTCATCTGAGCCGTCTTGATGAGCGTTTGCTCAAGGATGCTGGCATTAGTCCGGCTCAGGCTCGATGTGAGGCTGGCAAGCCGTTCTGGCGGCGCTGAGTCACTGAGCATCGGGTCTTACCCCTGCCGCGCCAGGATCTTGCCGTCTTCCGGCGTCGGGCCGCACTCGCTGAAGATCCGCTTGTGGCAGGTCTGGCAGGTTCCCGGATCCAGCCCCGGGGCGATGGCGGCGATGGCGGCTTCGGGCGTCTCGAAGAAGCGCCCTTCGCCGAGCCGACCCAGGTCGCCGCGGCGACGCAGCTCGTCCAGCACCGTGCCCTTCAGCGAGCTGATCATCAGCTCGCCGCCCTGGTCGCGCAGCCGCCGGGCCTCCTGGAGCAGCATCTCGGTGCCGGCGGTGTCGATGAAGTTGATGCCCTTGCCGATGATCAGCATTCGGGTGCCCGGTGCAGCGCTGAGCGCCCGCAGGCGGCGCTGCACGTGGTCGGTGGCGCCGAAGAACAGCGAGCCGTCGATACGCAGGATCTTCAGCTGCGGGCACTGGGCGAGGTCGTAGCGCCGGACGTTGCGGATATGGCGGCGCGGGTGATCCTGGCGTGGTGCCACCTCCATGACGGTCGGCCGCGAGGTGCGCTTGAGATAGAGCACCAGCGACAGCAGTACCCCCACGTAGATGGCGAACTCCAGCGCCACCAGCAGGGTAGCGGCGACGGTGGCCGCCAGGATCAGCGCCTCATGGCGGCTGGCGCGTACCAGGTGGGCGATGTGGTGGCCATCGATCAGGTTCCAGGCGATCAGCAGGATGCCGCCGGCCATGGCGGGGAGCGGCAGGTAGGCGGTGATGCCCGGGGCCAGCACCAGGATCAGCGCCAGCAGGGCGGCGGCGAACACCGACGCCAGTGGGGTGCGGGCACCGGCATCGTAGTTGGCGCCGGAGCGGGTGAAGGACCCGGAACTGGCGTAGCAGGAGAAGAAGCCGCCGACGATGTTGGACAGCCCCTGGCCGATGAATTCCTGGTTGCCGTCGATCACCTGCCCCGAGCGCAGGGCGATGGCGCGGGCGATCGAGACGGCCTCGATCAGCCCCAGCAGGGCGATGGCGAAGGCACCGGAGGTCAGGGTACGCAGGCTGTCCGGCGACAGCTCCGGCAGCGACAGCGGCGGCAGGGTACCGGGCAGGGCGCCGACCAGAGCGACGCCGTGCACCTCGCCGTCCAGCAGCCAGCAGGCCAGGCTCCCGGCGGCCAGCCCCAGCAGCAGGTGCGGCGCGCGGCGGTGGAGGCGTCGCACCACCAGTGAGGTCACCAGCGAGATCAGGCCGATGGCCAGGGCGTAGGGGTTGGTCTCGGGCAGCGCCCGAATCAGCTGCGTCAGTTCCACCAGGAAGCCCTGACCGTCGACGGCGACGCCGAGCAGGTGCTTCATCTGGCTGGTGGCGATCAGGATCGCCGCCCCCGTCGTGAAGCCGATCACCACCGTGTGGGAGATGAAGCTCACCAGGCTGCCTAGTCTCAGCAGCCCCATGCCTAGTTGGATGACGCCGACCAGCAGGGTCACGGTCAGCGCGGCGGCGAGGTACTCCGAGGGCGACAAGGCGCCCAGGCTGCCGACCACGCTGGCCAGCACGATCGACAGCGCCGCGGTGGGCCCCGAGATCATGTGCCAGGAGCTGCCGAACAGCGCGGCCACGCTGGCGGCGACGATGGCGGAGTAGAGGCCGACTTCCGGCGGCAGGCCGGCGATGAAGGCGTAGGCGACCCCCTGGGGTAGCACCAGGATAGCGCCGGTGAGTCCGGCCATCAGGTCGGCGCCGAGCATCCGGCGATCGAGGGCATGGCTCCAGCTCAGGAAGGGCAGAAAACGCGAGGGTCTGGGCGCCATGGGGAAAACCTCGAGATATGCATGAGGGAGGCCAGCCTAGGGAAAAGCTGTCATGCTGGAAAACAAAATTTTTTGGGCCTCATGAACAGAAAAACCGAAGGTGGCTCCCATGGACACCCAACTACTGGAAACCTTCCTCGAGGTCGGCCGACTGCGCAACTTCGGCAGGGCCGCCGAGAGTCTGTGCGTATCCCCCTCCACGGTCAGCGCACGCATCCGCCAGTTGGAAGAGCACCTGGGGTTGGCGCTCTTTACCCGCGGCCATCATCGGATCGACCTGACGCCGGCCGGAGAGCGCATGGAACGCCACGCGCGCTTCATTCTCGGCGCCTGGGAACGGGCCTTTGAAGACACGGCGCTCAGCGAGCGGCATCAGCGGCGCCTGGTGGTGGCCGGGGTCGCCAGCCTGTGGGACATCTTCCTGCAGGACTGGCTCACGGAGATCTATCGCGCCCATCCGACGCTCGGGCTGCGCGCGGAGGAGAGCACGCCGCTGCGCGTGGTCGAGAAGCTGGAGCAGAACATGATCGATGTCGGCTTCCTCTACGACACGCCGCGCCTGCGCGGAGTGGGGGTCGAGGAAGTGGCTAGCATCCCGCTGGTGATGGTCGCGAGCCGGTCCGGCATCGAGGCCGAACGGGCGGTCGGCGACGGCTATATCCGGGTGGAGTGGGGGACAGCCTTTGCCAGCGTCCACGAGAGCCGTTTCCCCCAACGCCTGCTCGCCCGGGGGCGGGTCAACAGCGGGCGCATCGCTCTTAACCTGCTGCTGGAGTGCGGCGGGGCGGCCTACCTGCCGCGGGACATCGTGGCCCCCTGGTGCCGCCGCGAGCGGCTGTTCGTGGTCGAGGACGCGCCGACGATCGAACTCAAGGCTTACGTGGCCTATCACCTGCACGGCGAGCACCGCGAGCTTATCCGAGGGCTGCTGAAGCGGCTGCGGTGAGCGAAGGGCGCCCGGCGCTCCGGGGTGGTAGAGGGTTTCCGAGGAGGCGAATGTGCCTTACGCCGCCGACGGCGCCGTCTCGGTTTGCCAGCGTCGCAGTTTGAGCGCGAAAGCCAGCCCCAGCACGAAGAGCCACAGGCCGGTCGCGGCGAGCAGGACCTCGGCCCCGGCCAGTCGCAGCACCACGCCACCCAGGCCGACGCCCAGCGATTGGCCGAGGAACAGGCAGCCGGCAAACACCGCCATGGCGGTGCCTCGGGCGCTGGGAGCCATCTGGGTGGCATGCGTTTGCAGGGTGCTGTGCAGCATGTAGAACCCCAGCCCCGCGCTGAAGGCCGCCATCGCGGCCGGAAGCGGCAGCGGGGCCAGCGCCAGCCCGGTGAAACCGGCGCCCATCAGGCTACCGCCGAGGATGGCCAGCCCGACTTCTCCCAGGCCGCTCACCAGCCGCCTGGCCAGCATGGCGAACAGCAGGCCGCCGGCGCCGAACAGTGCCACCATCAGTCCTGCCTGAGTCAGTGTGACGCCGAGCCGGGCATGCAGGTGGCTGGCCACGAAGGCCAGGGAGCCGAAGGCGGCCGTGCCTTCCAGAAACACCAGCACCAGGATGCATCTCGCCCTCGAGATGGCCAGGATACCGGAGAGGCGGGCGATGAAGCTGACTCGCTCCAGGCCGCCCTGGTGCGCTGTCTTCACCGCCGGGCGCCGACGCAGGGCAACGAGCATGCCGCCGCCGACCAGCAGGAACAGCCCGGTGAGCAGCAGGAAGGCCGAGCGCCAGCCGATGGTCTCGGCCAGCCAACCCCCCAGGGACTGTCCGGCGACCAGGCCCAGCACCGTGCCGGAGAGCATGTGCACGAGCGTGACCTGGCGTCGTTCGTAAGGCACGTTGTCGCCGACCCAGGCCATGGAAAGGGGAATGATGGCGGCCGCGGTGGCGCCGTTGAGGGTGCGAAAGATCAGCAGTGCCGGCAGTGACCCTGCCAGCGCCGAGCCCAGGGCGCCGATCGCGCAGGCCAGGGTTGTCAGGCCGATCACCCGTAGCGCGCCATAGCGGTCGCCGAGCGGGCCATAGACGAGCTGCATCACCCCGTAGGCGATGGCGAAGGCGGTGATGTTCTGGGCGACCTCGGCCACCGGGCGGTCGAAGGCAGTAGACAGGGCGGGAAGCATGGCGTCGGTAAGCCGCATCGAGGCCATGCTGGCGAAGCCGGCCAGCGCCAGCAAAGGCACCCAATAGCGTGTCATCGGCATGCTCATCGTGTCTGCGTGCCGGCAACGGCCGGTACATCCGTTCGACGCGATCTGGCCAGGCAGACGTAGGCCGCCAGGGCCAGCACCCCGGACAGCCCGATGGCCAGGGCCATGGTGTGTGAGGTGCCGTCGTGGAACTGGCCGACCATGGCCCCGCCGAGGGCGGCGATGGTCATCTGCA
This sequence comes from Halomonas sp. B23F22_20, assembly GCF_043496985.1. NCBI lineage: Bacteria > Pseudomonadati > Pseudomonadota > Gammaproteobacteria > Oceanospirillales > Halomonadaceae > Halomonas > Halomonas sp. B23F22_20. The sequence continues at coordinate 190,432 of NZ_JBIEKH010000003.1, read as the reverse complement.
GGAAGCCGAACAGCGAGGAGGCCGAGCCGGCGCACTGCGGGTTGGGCGCCAGGGCCCCGGCCATGCTCTGCGGCATGACGATGCCGAAGCCGATCATGTAGACGATGTGCGGCAGGATGATGGCCCAGGTGGTATGGACGCCGAGCAGCGCCAGGGCGGCCATGACCACGCCGCCCAGCGCGCATAGCAGGGTGGCGCGTGACAGCAGTCGGTCGCGCCCCAGCCGCCGGCTATAGCGCCCGCTGAGCATGCTGCCGGTGAAGAAACCGCCGACGATCAGCGTGAACAGCACGCCGTAGAGCCCCGGCGATACCCCCAGGTATTCGATCAGCACGAAGGAAGAGCCGGACAGGAAGGCGAACATGCCGGCGAAGGCCGCGGCGTTGGTCAGCGTGTAGCCGACGAAGGCGCGCTGGCCGAGCAGCATCCGGTAGTTGGCCAGGATGGCGCCCGGAGCGATGGACTGGCGTTGCTCGGCGGGCAGCGACTCGGGCAGCCACCAGGCCAGGATCGCCAGCATCAGCACCGCGTAGATCGCCAGCAGCCAGAAGATCGCCTCCCAGCCGAACACTGCCAGCAGCCCCGCTCCGATCACCGGCGCGAGGGCCGGCGCGAGGGCCATGACGCTGCCCATGTAGGAGAGCACCCGCCCGGCCTCGACCGGGCCATGGATATCGCGCACCGCGGCCCGGGCCAATACCGGCCCGGCGGCGCCGCCCAGCGCCTGCAGGAAGCGGCCCAGCAGCAGCCATTCGGTGCTCGGCGCCAGGGCACACAGCAGGCTGGCCACCAGAAAGAGGCCGAAGCCGGCGATCATCACCGGGCGGCGCCCGAAGCGGTCGGAGACCGGCCCGCAGATCAGCTGGGCCAGGGCGAAGCCGGCCATGTAGAGGCTGAGCGTGAGCTGGATTCGCTCGGGGCTGGCGCCGAGCGCCTCGGCCATGGCCGGCATGGCGGGCAGGTACATGTCGGTGGCCAGCGGCCCCAGTGCAGTTAGGGCGGCGAGCACGGCGACGGTAGCGGCGGAAGTCGGTCTCAGCACGGTGGCTCCTCGGTGAGTGAACGATCACCAACGGCGACGGGCGTCGCCAAGGCCACGCCCGTCGTCGTCGGGGAGGCACCGACCGGTGCTTCCTTAGCCCGCTTATTGTACCTCAGCTCGCGTCGGGCTGCTCCTCGGGGGCCGCTTTCCGGAACGCCTCCAGGGCCCGGGCATTCCCGGCGATGCGCCGGATCCGTGGATAGGCCGAGAGATCGCATTCGAAGCGCTCGGCGTTGAACACCTGGGGTACCAGGCAGATGTCGGCCAGGGTCGGGGCGTCGCCGTGGCAGAACTCGCCGCTGCCGGCCTCGCGGCTGAGCTGGGTCTCCAGGGCGGCGAACCCGTCATGGACCCAGTGCCGGTACCAGGCCAGCTTGGCCGCGTCGTCGACGCCGAGCTCGCCTACCAGATACTTGAGCACCCGCAGATTGTCGAGCGGATGGATCTCGCAGGCCACCAGCTGGGCCAGGGCACGCACCCGAGCGCGATCGGCGGGGTGTTCGGGCAGCAGCGCCGGGGTCGGGTGGCATTCCTCCAGATACTCGCAGATCGCCAGCGACTGGGTCAGCCGCAGCCCATCGTCGGTCTCCAGCACCGGAACCAGGCCCTGGGGGTGGCGCACCAGATGGGCCTCACCGCGCTGTTCGCCCCTGACCAGGTTGACCGGGGCCTGGTCATACGCCAGACCCTTGAGGTTCAGCGCGATGCGCACCCGGTAGGCGGCCGACGAGCGAAAATAGCCGTAGAGCGTCGTCATTTGCCTGTCTCCTGGGACTTACTTGTCCTGATATTGCACGACCTGCTGATCGATGGCGCCGAAGATGCTCTTGCCGTCGCGGTCGAACATCTCGATGCGCACTCGGTCGCCGAAGCGCATGAAGGGGGTCCTGGCGCTGCCGTGGAGGATCGTCTCGACCATCCGCACCTCGGCCAGGCAGCTGTAACCCACGCCGCCGTCGGCCACCGGCTTGCCGGGGCCGCCGTTGGCGTCAGGATTGGAGACGGTGCCGGACCCGATCACCGCGCCGGCGCCCAGGTAGCGGGTGCGGGCGGCATGGGCGACCAGCTCGGGGAAGCCGAAGATCATGTCCGGGCCGGCCTCGGGGGCGCCGAACTTCTCGCCGTTGAGGTGCACGGTCAGAGGCAGGTGGACGCGGCCGTCCTTCCAGGCCTCACCCAGTTCGTCCGGGGTCACGCAGATCGGCGAGAAGCTGGAGGCCGGCTTGGCCTGGAAGAAGCCGAAGCCCTTGGCCAACTCGCCGGGAATCAGGCCGCGCAGGCTGACGTCGTTGACCAGCATGATCAGCTTGATATGGCCGGCGGCCTTCTCCGGGGTCACCGCCATCGGCACGTCGTCGGTGATCACCGCGATCTCGCCCTCGAAATCGATGCCGTGCTCCTCGCTGATCGCCTCGATGTCGGCGCCCGGGGCCAGGAAGCAATCGCCACCGCCCTGGTACATCAGCGGGTCGGTCCAGAAGGTTTCGGGCATCTCGGCGTTGCGCGCCTGGCGCACCAGCTGGACGTGGTTGAGGTAGGCGGAGCCGTCGGCCCAGTGATAGGTGCGCGGCAGCGGCGAGTGCAGGGTGCCGTGGTCAAGGTCGAAGGCGCCCTCGGCGCGGCCCTCGTTGAGCGCTGCGTAGCGCTCTTCCAGGCGCGGGGCGAGCGTGTCCCAGTGCTCGATCGCCTGCTGCAGGGTGGAAGCGATTCCGGTGGCGCTCACGGCACGGGTCAGGTCACGGGAGACCACGATCAGTTCGCCGTCGCGGCCGACGTTCAGGGTAGCCAGTTTCATGGAGGCGGTCCTCTTGTCGTCGACGAGGCTTTTGGCCTCGTCAGTGTCAGGGTGTCAGGGCGTGTTCGGGTCGAAATGGGCGCGCAGGGTCGACCAGACATCCACGTAGTCGCGCTGGCGGAAGTCGGCGGCAAGCGCGGCCTCGGTGGGGTGGAAGACGTAGCGGCTCTCGAACATAAAGGCCAGGGTGTTGCCCTGGTACTGGGGCGTCAGCTCCGCCTTGCTGGCCTTCTCGAAGGTGTCGGCATCGGGCCCATGGGGCGACATGCAGTTGTGCAGGCTGGCGCCGCCGGGCACGAAGCCCTCCGCCTTGGCATCGTACTCGCCGTGGATCAGGCCCATGAACTCGCTCATCAGGTTGCGATGGAAGTAGGGCGGGCGAAAGGTGCCTTCGGCGACCATCCAGCGCGGTGGAAAGATCACGAAGTCGATGTTGGCCGTGCCCGCGGTGTCTGACGGCGAGGTCAGCACGGTGAAGATCGACGGGTCCGGATGATCGAAACTCACGCTGTTGATGGTGTTGAAGCGTGCCAGGTCGTACTTGTAGGGCGCGTAGTTGCCATGCCAGGCCACCACGTCCAGCGGTGAGTGGTCGAGCCGGGTACTCCAGAAGCGGCCGGAGAACTTGGCCACCAGCTCGATATCGCCCTGGCGGTCCTCGTAGGCGGCCACTGGCGTCAGGAAGTCGCGCGGGTTAGCCAGGCCGTTGGCGCCGATCGGCCCCAAGCCAGGCAGCTCCAGCGGGCTGCCGTAGTTCTCGCAGACATAGCCCCTGGCCTGAGTTTCGCGAGAACCGTCGCTACCCCCGGCCAGGCGCACCTGGAACTTGATGCCACGCGGGATCACTGCGATCTCGCCGCTGCCCACTTCCAGCTCGCCGAGCTCGGTGCGCAGGCGCAGGGTGCCTAGCTGGGGCACGATCAGCAGCTCGCCGTCGGCGTCGTAGAAGAAGCGCTCGGTCATGTCGCGGTTGAAGGCGTAGACGTGCACCCCACAGCCGCTCTGGGTGGCGGCGTCGCCGTTGACGGCGACGGTCAGCAGGCCGTCGATGAAGTCGGTGGGCGCCTCCGGCAGCGGCGCGGGATCCCAGCGCATCTGGTTAGGGTCGGCGGCGGGGCGGGCCGGCGGCGCGGTGGCCACATGGCCCGCCTCCAGCGGCCGGTAGGCGCTCTGCACCACCGAGGGGCGGATGCGATACAGCCAGCTACGTAGGTTGTGATGGCGCGGGGCGGTGAAGGCCGACCCGGATAGCTGCTCGGCATAGAGGTCGTAGGGGCAGCGCTGGGGCGAGTTCTGGCCTTCGGGAAGCGCGCCGGGCAGAGCCTCGGTGGCGACGTGGTTCCGGAAGCCCGGCTGATAGTCGAGCGATGTTGTCATTCTTTACGACCTCCTGGGCAAGATGGTTTCAAGTGAAACTATGGCAAGGCTAGACCCTGTTAGTTTCATATGCAACCATTTCTCGGCCCTTCCCGAACCGACTCACAGAGTGATGCCCATGCCCATCGACGATGCCGCGCCGACGAGCTTCGATCTCGACCGTTTCTTGCCCTATCGCCTCAACAGCCTGGCCGATCGCATCAGCCAGGCCCTGGCACGCCTCTATGAGACGCGCCACGACCTGAGCGTGGCCCAGTGGCGGGTGCTGGCCTGGCTGCATCACCGTGAGCAGTTGACCGCCAAGCAGATTCGCGAGGCCACGCGCATGGACAAGGCGCGGGTATCCCGGGCGGTGCAGGCACTCGAGGATCGCGGGCTGATCCGCCGGCGGCCATCGCCCGAAGACCAGCGTCGTCACGAGCTGCGGCTTACCGAGGCGGGGTTGGCGCTGCTGGAGGAACTGATTCCCGAGGCGCGGGCCTGGGAGGCGGAGCTGGTCGCGCCGCTGTCGGTGGAGGAGTATCGTCAGCTGCTCGAGTTGATGAGCAAGCTGGAGGGGCAGCTGGAGCGGCTGGAAGGGGGGTGAGGAGAGGGGCCCGGCGGCGCCGCCGGGCCCGGGTCAGGCCAGGGCCTCGTCGTGGGCGGGGATCCGGCCGCCCAGCCGGGAAGTGATCTCCTCGGCGGCGTCACGGACCTGCTCGCCGAGCTCGGTGAGACGTTCCTCGGGAATCCGCGCCATGGGGCCGGAGACCGAGATGGCCGCCAGCGGAATGCCCTGCTCGTCGTGGATGCAGGCGGCCACGCAGTGCAGGCCGATAGCGTGCTCTTCGCGATCGCAGGCGTAACCCTGGCGGCGGATCTCGGCCAGGCTTTCGCGTAGCGCGACGGTATCGTGGATGGTGTTGGTGGTCACCCGCGCCAGGCCACGCTCGTCGAGCACCCGCTCGAGCTCGTCGTCGGGCAGCCATGCCATCAATGCCTTGCCGACACCGGAGGCGTGAAGCGGGGCCCGTGAACCCAGGCGGGTGATCATGCGCATCATCTGCGGCGACTCGCTCTGGGCCAGGAACACCGCGGTACTGCCATCGCGCACGCCGAGGTTGGCGGTCTCGCCGGTCTGGGCGGTAAGCCGGCGCAGGAAGGGCCGGCTGGTGCCGACGAAGTCGCGGGCCTCGAGGAAGCTGTTGCCGATGCGAAAGGTCTTGACGTCGATCTTCCACATCCCCAGCTCGTTGTCCTGGGTGACATAGCCCTGGCTTTGCAGGGCCTGGAGCAGCCGGTGGGTAGTGGAAGGGGCGAGTTCCGCCTGTTCGGCGATCTCCGACAGCGCCAGGCCGCCGGGGCTGCCCGCCAGGCGCTCCAGCAGGTTCAGCCCGCGCACCAGGGACTGGCTGTGGCCGCCACTGCTCTTGCCCGATGCCGGTCGTCCCGCCGTTCTGCGCTTGCCTTCGTTCACCTCGTCGTCTCCCGCGTCACTGCCGCTGTTGAGTCATCAGCATACCGTTTCGTTGCCGTTCTGTCTCGCTTTCGGAAATGGTTTCCAGACCCGTCTTTGGTGGTAGGGACGTCCGCCAGACCCTTCGGTTGGCTTATCATCTATTGCCCGCGTCGTTATTAAGGGGAGTGGCAATGCCAGACGACGAGCAGAAACAGGGAAATGAAGGGCATCAGGACGAGTTGACCGAGCTGCTGGTTCGGGCCGCCGTGCTGGTGATCGACGACGAGCCGGGCATGCGCAATTTCCTGGTGAAGACGCTGCGTCTGTATTGTCGTGAAGTCGTCGAGGCCGAGAATATCGAGCAGGCCGAGATCTGGATGCGACAGATGAGTTTCGACGTGGTCTTGCTCGACAATGTCATGCCTGGGCGCAATGGTATCGAATGGCTGGGAGAACGGTATCGCCAGGGAGCTATCGCCGACACCATCGTGGTCACGGCCTATGCCGACCTGGATACCGCCATCGAGGCCATGCGAGCCGGCGCACGTGATTTCATTCTCAAGCCGGTGCGTTCCAACCAGGTGTTGAATGCCGTCCGTCGCTGCATCGAGTTGGGGCAGCTCAAGCGAGAAAATGTCTTGCTGCGCCATGAGTTGCAGAGCATCGATATCTGGCGCCGCCGCCGCAGCGAGCTCATCGGCGACTCCGAGGAGATCGAAGAGGTGCGTCGAACCCTGGGGCGGGTGGTCAATATGCCGACGCCGGTTCTGGTTTGCGGTGAGTCCGGCACTGGTAAGGAAGTGGCGGCGCGGCATCTGCATGCTGCGTCGGAACGCGCAGTTCATCCCTTTGTGGCGGTGAATTGCGCGGCGATTCCCGCCGACATGCTGGAGACCGAACTGTTCGGCCATACGCGCAATGCTTTCGCTGGTGCCGAGGGATATCGCGAAGGGCTGCTGGTGTCCGCCCAGGGAGGTACGGTCTTTCTCGATGAGATCGGGGAGCTGTCGGCCGCCGCACAGCTGGCGCTGACGCGAGTGCTCGAGGATCGCAGCGTGCGGCCGGTGGGTGGCGAGCAGGAGGTGCCGCTGGACCTGCGTTTCGTGTGTGCTACCTCCAAGGATCTGCTCCGTGAAGTGGCCGAGGGGCGTTTCCGGGAGGATCTCTATTTCCGGGTCAATGTCATCGAGATCAAGATGCCGCCGTTGCGGTGTCGTGGAGCGGATACCCTGGCACTGGCCGAGCTGTTCATGTCCGAGATCGCCCGTCAGCTTGGCCTGGCGCGCCTGGAAATCGACTCCACCACGCGAATGGCCATTCTGCGCCATCGTTGGCCGGGGAATATCCGGGAGCTGCTGAACTTCGTCGAGCGCTCCTTGATCTTTGGTCGCTTCCCGCTTGAGACGCTGGCGCCACCACCCGAGGCCGAGATCGAGACGCTCGAGGCCGTCGAGCGACGCCAGATACTCGATGCTCTGGAGGCGACTCATGGCAACCGTGCCGAGGCCGCCCGGCGGCTAGGTGTTTCGCGCAAGACCGTGGATCGAAAGTGCGCCGCCTGGGGCATCTGACATGAGGCGGGTGCTGCCATCCTGGACACGGTCGGTGCGCGTGCGATTGCTGGTCATCGCCCTGTTGCCGATGCTGGTGTTGCTGCCTTTGTTGCTGGGCATGGCCGTATGGCGTTGGTCCGGCAAGGTGGATGACTTGCTGACGGTAAAGGTCAATGGCGATCTGACCATTGCCCATCAGTACATAGCGCGGTTACGCGAGAATTTGGGAGGACGCATCGAGTCGCTGGGGGCATCCGTTGCCTTCGCCGATGGCATGGCGCAGCCGGGCCCCGCGTCGGATTTTCTCGAGCGCCGACGCCGTGCGCTTGGGCTCGACGTCCTGTACGTGGTCACGCGCCGTGGGCGCATCATTCCATCCGGCACGCCTTCCGCGCCGGATTTTAAGGCTCGTGCCTGGCCGGTGGTGCGTGCGGCGCTCGATGGCACGACCCGGAGTGCGGTCGATGTCTTCGATAATGCGCAGTTGACGGGGCTGTCGCCCTTCCTCGCCGAGCGTGCGAGGGTGCCGATCGTGCCGACACGTGCAGCGGTGCCTACTTCCCGCAGCGTGGTGGAGAGCGGCATGATGCTGCACGCGGCGGCGCCGGTCCAACTGCCGAGCGGCCAGCGCGCGGCCCTGGTCGGCGGGCAACTGCTGAACCGCAACCTCGACTTTATCGATACCATCAATGATCTGGTTTATCGCGATCGCAGCTTGCCCGAGGGTAGCCAGGGCACGGCTACCCTGTTTCTCGATGATGTCCGGGTGTCGACCAATGTGCGCTTGTTCGAAGGTGAGCGTGCACTGGGCACCCGGGTCTCGGCAGAGGTCCGATCACAGGTGCTGGAACGGGGCGAGGTCTGGCTCGATCGTGCCTTCGTGGTCAATGACTGGTATATCTCGGCCTATGAGCCCATCGTCGACAGTCGCGGCGAGCGGGTCGGCATGCTCTATGTCGGTTTCCTCGAGGCTCCGTTTCGCGAGGCGCGAACCTCCAGCACCATTCTCATTGCTTTGCTCTTCCTGGCGATCACCGTTATCTCGGTGCCGATCTTCCTGCGCTGGGCGCGACGCATTTTCCGTCCGCTGGAGCGCATGAACGAGACGATCGGACGCGTCGAGGCGGGGGATTTCGGGGCTCGCATCGGTGCGGGCGGCGGTCATGGCGAGATCAGCCGAGTGGCCCGCCATCTCGATGACCTGCTCGACCAGGTACAGGAACGAGATTGTCGCCTGCGTGGCTGGGCGAGCAAACTGAACGCCCAGGTCGAGGAGCGCACCCGTGATCTTCGGGACGCCAATCGCCGTCTGGAGCGCACCACCGAGCAGCTCGTGATGTCTGAGAAGCTCGCCGCTGTCGGCGAAATTACCGCCGGCGTCGCCCACGAGATCAACAATCCCGTGGCGGTCATCCAGGGCAATCTGGATGTTGCCCGCCAGACGCTCGGCTCAGGGGCCGACGAGGTCGCTACCGAGTTCGACCTGATCGACGATCAGGTACACCGCATTTCGGCGCTTGTCGCCAAGCTGTTGCAGTTCGCCCGGCCCGGTGAGTTCTCGGGATCGGCCAATCGCCTGGTTCCCTCCGAAGTGATCGATGACTGTCTGGTGCTGACTCGCCACCTGTCGAGAAAGGCCGAAATCGCCGTCGAACGGGATGATCGCAGCACGGCGGCCATCCTGGTGGAACGGACTGAGCTGCAGCAGGTCATCATCAACCTGGTGGTGAACGCCCTTCATGCCATGCCCGAGGGCGGCACCCTGACCCTGGAAACCGAGGATCGCGACGTCGAAGGCGTACCGGGAGTGGCGGTCCTCGTCACGAATACCGGGAGAGGAATGGCGCCCGAGGTGCTCAAGCATATCTTCGATCCCTTCTTCACCACTAAGCGCTCCCAGGGCACGGGGCTGGGACTCTCGATCAGTCAGACGCTCATGGCCCGCGCCGGTGGCTGGATTGAGGCGGTGAGCGAGCAGGGTGCCGGAAGCCGGTTTACCGTCTGGGTGCCCTCTTGTCCGTGAGAAGGTCAGAATGTCCCGTTTCGCCGTGGTCGTCCGGTGGCATCGAGAACAATTCGGCCACATTCATGCCGGCTCAGGTGCAGTGATTGCGACAGGATGTCCTTGTATCTCTCTGATAATAAAGGGTTTTTGTTTGACGCCGATGGGGCGGAGTCCCATTCTTCCGTGGGTGTGACGGCTTGTCGCATCACGACCTTCAAGCGCGCTCGAGAAGGACGCGCGGTCAACATGGGAGACACTACAACAATGAGTAACGCCAACTCTCGCGGCATATTCTCCTTCCTGCTGAAGGAGCACATCGTCGCCAAACCCGGGTTCAATCGCTGGCTGGTGCCGCTGGCCTCCATCGCGATTCACCTTTGCATCGGGTCGGTGTACGCCTGGTCTGTCTTCAATCCGGCCCTGACCCGGCAGCTCGGGGTATTGGCACCGGCCGCCGGTGACTGGAACTTATCATCCGTCGTCTGGATTTTTTCCGTGGCCATCTTCACCCTCGGGCTCGCTGCAGCGTTCGGCGGCAAGTGGCTCGAGGAGGTCGGGCCACGCATGGTCGGCGTAGTCTCCGCCTTCTGCTGGGGCGGGGGCTTCCTGGTCGGTTCCGTGGGCATTGTCAGTCATCAGCTCTGGCTGATCTATCTCGGCTATGGCGTCATCGGTGGCTGTGGGCTGGGACTGGCCTACGTCTCGCCCGTCTCGACCCTGATCCGCTGGTTCCCCGACCGGCGGGGCATGGCAACCGGCATGGCGATCATGGGCTTTGGGGGCGGCGCCATGATCGGGGCGCCGCTGATCGGCTACCTGCTGAACACCTTCGCCGAAGCGCCGACCTACCTCGGCGGCGTGGATTCCGTGGAACTGATGACCGAGGCGGGGCGCCGTTTCGCCGAGACGGCCAATGGCCAGATCGAGGTGGTCGTTGCCTCGGCGGCCCAGGCTGCCGAACTGCCGGGCGGAGGCGAAGCCGGTGTCTATGCGGTGGGCACGGGAGATACCGGGGCCGCGTCGACCTTTGTCACCCTCGGGGTCGTCTATTTTGTCATCATGTTGATCGCGTCCTTCAGTTATCGGGTGCCGCCGGTGGGCTGGAAACCGGAGGGCTGGACACCGCCGGATAAACAAAACGCTAGAAGTATGATCACCAGCCACCACGTGCACATCAATCAGTCCCTCAAGACACCGCAGTTCTGGCAGATGTGGGTCATGCTGTGCTTCAACGTGACCGCGGGGATCGGAGTCATCGGCGTGGCCAAGACCATGATGACCGAGATCTTCGGCTCCACGATGCCGGGTATCGTCACGGCATCCTTCGCCTCGGCTTATGTGCTGATGATTTCGGTCTTCAACATGGTGGGGCGCTTCTTCTGGGCTTCAACATCGGATTACATCGGCCGCAAGAATACCTATCACTGTTTCTTTGTTCTGGGCACCTTGCTTTACATGTCGATTCCGTTTCTGGCCTCGGCTGTCAGCAGCAACCCGAACATCATATATCTGTCCGGCTTCTATGCGGCGACCATGGTGATCTTCACCATGTACGGAGGTGGTTTCTCGACCATTCCAGCCTATTTGGCCGATGTCTTCGGCACCCTGCACGTGGGCGGCATCCATGGCCGCATTCTCACCGCCTGGTCGACCGCCGGCATCCTGGGGCCCTTCGCTATCACCTTCCTGCGTGACATGTCACGTCACAACGCCATCACCGAGCTGGTCGCCAAGGTTGATCCCGCGGCGTTCCGAGAAGCCTTCGGCGCGCCGGTGGCTCAATTGGAGGCACTGGTGGAGGCGAACACGGTCACTATCGCGCGATTGATGGAGATCGCACCGCCTGGGACGGTGGATCCGACGTCCAGCCTCTACAACACCACCATGTATGCCATGGCGGCATTGCTGATGATTGCCTTTCTGGCCAACCTGTTCATTCGTCCGGTGGGGGAGCGGCATCATGTGGAGAACACCCATCCAAAGGTGGCGCCAGCACGGTAGCAGCATCGCTTGTCAAGGCGCGTGAAACGGCATGACACAAGACGGGGCCTCGCATGTGCGAGGCCCCGCTGCGTCGAGAGTGTTGGAGGATGGCCGTTCAGACGTCGTCGCGGAAGGTGCGGTCGTGCTTGGGCAGCACCAGGTTGAGGATGATGGCGCACAGCGCGCCGGGGATCAGCCCGGACTCGATGATCGCCCGGACGTTCTCGGCGAGGCCGGCGTAGAGGCCCTCCTGGGCGGGCAGGCCGATGGCCGCCGACAGCGACACGCCGATGATCACCATGTTGCGCTTGTTGAAGTCGATATGGGAGAGCATCTTGATGCCGGCGCTGGCGATCATGCCGAACATGATCAGCACGGCGCCGCCCAGCACGGCATTGGGGATGCTCGAGATCAGTCCGCCCAGCTTGGGCAGCAGGCCGGCCAGCAGCAGGAAACCGCCGCCGATGGCCACCACGAAGCGGCTGACCACGCCGGTGAGCGCGACCATGCCGACGTTCTGGCTGAAGCTGATCTGCGGGAAGGCGTTGAAGACGGCGGCGAACACGCTGGCCAGGCCGTCGGCCATCACCCCGCCGGAGAGTTCCTTGTGGGTAGGCTCGCGGTCCATGCCGCCGGCGGTGGTGCCGACGATGTCGCCGATCGACTCGGCGCAGGTCACCACGGCCAGCAGCACGACCGGGATGATGGCGGCCAGGTGGAACTCCAGGCCGATGGTCAGCGGCATGGGCAGCGAGACCCAGTCGGCGGAGACGATCTGGCCGAAATCCACCAGGCCGAAGGCCATGGCGGTGAAGTAGCCGATGACTAGCCCGGCCAGCGGGGCGGCCTCGGACCAGATGCCGCGGCCGAACTGGTGCAGGCCCAGGGTGACCAGCAGCACCAGGGTGGCCAGCAGGATGTTGTGTAGCGCACCGAAATCCTCGGCGCCGAAGCCGCCGCCGGCGTAAGCAAAGCCCACCGGCATCAGCAGGGTGCCGAGCATGATCACGAAGCTGCCGGTGACCACCGGCGGGAACAGGAAGCGGAACCAGGGCAGGAAGAGCCCCACCAGGGCCATGGCGACGCCGCCGCACAGCGCGGCGCCGAGCGCCGCCGGCAGCCCCATGCCCACGGCGATGGGGATCAGCACCGGCACGAAGCCGAAGCTGGTGCCCATGACGATCGGCAGCCGGGCGCCGATGGGGCCGAGGCCCAGCGACTGCACCAGGGTGGCGATGCCGGCCACGAACATGGCTGCCTGGATCATGAAGGCGGTCTGGTCCTCGGGGAGGTCGGCGGCGCCGGCGATGATGATCGGTACGGTCACGTTGCCGACGAACATCGCCAGCACGTGCTGAAGCCCTAACGGAATCGCCCGGCCGAGCGGCGGCATGGCATTGACGTCGTGGGTACTGCGCACCTTCGGCGCCTTGGCCTCGGTGGCGGTATCGGGTGTCGACATGGGTGGTCTCTCCTGTTGTCGTTGTTGGAAACCCGTTCGAACTAGACGGCGCTGCGTAGCGCCTTGGCAGCCTGGTCATGCCTGGCCAGCAGGGCGTCGAGATCGACGCCGACCGGCCGGCCCTCGGTCACCCGCCACTGCCCGGCGACCATCACGCGGTCGGCGCGGTGGGCGCCACACAGCAGCAGGGCGGCGATGGGATTCTCCGCGCCGGAGAAGCGTGGCTCGTCGAGGCGGAACAGTGCTAGGTCGGCCTGCTGGCCGGGCGCCAGGCCGCCGATGTCGTCGCGGCCCAGGCAGCCGGCCGAGCCCTGGGTCGCCCAGCGGATCACGTCATCGTGAGTGACCCGGCTCGGGGCGTAGCGCAGCCGCCCCAGCAGCAGCGCCTGGCGCATCTCCTCGGCGAGGTTGGAGTGGTCGTTGGAGGCGGAGCCGTCGACCGCCAGGCCCACCGGACAGCCGGCGGCTTCCAGCTCCAGGGTGCGGCAAAGCCCCGAACCCAGCACCATGTTAGACGACGGGCAGTGGGCGATGCCGGTGCCCGCGGCGCCCAGTCGAGCCACTTCCTCGTCGTTGAAGTGGATGCCGTGGGCCAGCCAGGTGCGAGCGGACAGCCAGCCGGTGGCCTCCAGGTAGTCCAGCGGGCGCATGCCGAACAGCCGCTCGCAGTAGGCGGTCTCGTCCTCGGTCTCGGCCAGGTGGGTGTGCAGGCGCACGTCCTTCGCTTCGGCCAGGCTGGCGCTCTCCTGCATCAGCTCGCGGCTCACCGAGAACGGCGAGCAGGGTGCCAGGGCGATGGTGGTCATGGCGCCGTCGCCGCGCTGGTGATAGGCATCGATCAGCCGCGCGCTCTCGTCGAGGATGGTGGCCTCGTCCTGCACCACCGACTGCGGCGGCAGGCCGCCGTCATCGCGGCCCACGCTCATCGAACCGCGGGTCAGGGCAGCGCGTACGCCGAGGCGCTGGGCGGTTTCCACCTGGACGTCGATGGCCTGGGCGAGGGCGCCGGAGAACACGTAGTGATGATCGGCCACGGTGGTGCAGCCGCTCATCAACAGCTCGACCATGGCCAGCTCGCTGGCCACCGCCAGCTGCGACTCGTCGAGGTGGGCCCAGACGTCGTAGAGGGTGGTCAGCCAAGGAAAGAGTTCCTTGTTCAGCGCCGGTGAATAGGCTCGCGTCAGGGTCTGATAGAAGTGGTGATGGGTGTTGACCAGGCCCGGCAGCAGCACGTGATCCGAGGCGTCGAAGCTCGCGTCGACCGGGGTGTCGGGCGTGCCGCCCGCGGGCACCGCCTCGACGATGCGCTCACCGCGCACCACCACTCCGCCGGCGGCGCTGGGGTCGCTGCAGGCGCGGGGATGGCGGATCCACAGGGTCTTTGCGTTCTCGGTCATGATTGTCCTCCTGAAACGCCGCCGGGGGCGGCAGGGTGGACAAAGGGTTACCCAAGTCTGGTCAGGACCGGAGCCTTGGTTCAGGTGCCTTTGTAGTGTTGTGTACGACGGTGTGTCGTGGATGAATCAAGGATTGTGTACAAAATGAGAGGGTTTTGCGCGACTGTCAAGGCGCAAGCTCAACGGCGTTCGTCGGTCGTCTGCTCTCGGGCAAGTGCCGCGGCCTTGAGCCGGCTCAGGCGGTCGCCGAACAGATAGGCGCCCAGTGCCACCAGGATCAGCGCGGCGCCGATCAGCATCGAGGCCGAGGGGCGTTCCTGGTTCAGCAGCATGCCGAGGCCCAGCGCCAGGATTGGCGTGATCAGGGTCACCAGGGCCACGGTGGCGGCGTGCAGTCGCGAGAGGATCAGGTAGTAGCAGAGGAAGCCGATCAGTGAGCCGAACACCGCCAGGTAGAGCACTGCCCAGCGGCCACGCTCGCTGAGCGGGATAGTCAGCGGCTCGCCGCTGGTCAGCCACAGGGCCAGGAAGCAGGGCAGGCTCAGCGCCAGGGCGCCGACGGTCTGTTCCAGGGGGCCGAGGCCGGCTGCCACGCGCTGCACGGCGATGCCGCTGCCGCTGAACAGGGTGACCGCCGCGAGCATCATGACCAGGGCGCCGAGCTGACCGCCGCCCACGCCGAGGCCGTCGAGGAATACGACGCCGAGCCCCACCACGCCCAGGGCACAGCCGAACCAGTGCCAGCGGCGCAGCTTGCGGGCCCCGGGCAGCGCCTGGAGGATCAGCCCCGAGATCAGCGGGGCCATGCCGAACATCACTGAAAGCAGCCCCGAGGGCAGCTGCTGAGAGGCGTGATAGCTCAGTGCCATGGCGCCGAACACCCCGGGGACCGCGGCCGCGTAGCTGGCCAGTGCTCGGCGGTCGCGGCGAAGCCCTCGGCGCAGTACGGCGAGGATCAGGGCGCCGGCGACCAGGGCGATCAGCATGCGCAGCATCACGCTGCCGATCGGCGCGCCGGCCTCGGCGCTCCACTTGATGCCCAGTGGCGTGGTGGCCCACACCAGTACCACGATGAGATAGGCCGGTCCGGTCGGCATGGCGTCATTCCTGAAGCGAAGGGGGGATGGCGAGCGATGTATCGCCAGCTCATCATTATCGCGAAAAAAACCGCCGCGTCGATGACGCGGCGGTGGTCGAGGTCTGGTGCCGTGCGAACGGCCGGGGCGGCCTCAGCCCTCGTAGCTGGACTCGGAGTAGAGCACCCGCACCCGCTTGGTATGGGCGACCTGGCTCAGTGCTTCCAGGGCCTGGGGACCGTAGTCCTTGTCGACGTCGATGACCACGTAGCCGATGCGCTCGTTGGTCTGCAGGTACTGGCCGAGGATGTTGATGTCGTTCTCGGACAGCACCTTGTTGATCTCGGACATCACGCCCGGCACGTTGTCGTGGATATGCAGCAGGCGATGCTTGCCCGGGTGGGCCGGCAGCGCCACCTCGGGGAAGTTGACCGAGGTGATGGTGGTGCCGTTGTCGGAGTAGGTGACCAGCTTCTCGGAGACCTCGATGCCGATGTTCTCCTGGGCCTCCAGGGTAGAGCCGCCGATGTGCGGGGTGAGGATGACGTTGGCCAGGCCGCGCAGCGGGCTGACGAACTCCTCGTTGTTGCCCTTGGGCTCCACCGGGAAGACGTCCACCGCGGCGCCGTTAAGGCGGCCGGCCTCGAGGGCCTCGGCCAGCGCCTCGATGACCACCACGCTGCCGCGGGAGGCGTTGATCAGGATGCTGCCCGGCTTCATCAGCGCGATCTGCTCCTCGCCGATCATCCAGCGGGTGGAGGGCAGGTCCGGCACGTGCAGGCTGACGATGTCGGCGCGGGCCAGCAGCTCCTCGAGGCTGCCCACCTGGCGGGCGTTGCCCATGCCTAGCTTGGTGACCACGTCGTAGTAGATGACGTCGAAGCCGAGCGATTCGGCGAGCACCGAGAGCTGGGCGCCGATGCTGCCGTAACCGACGATGCCCAGGGTCTTGCCGCGTGCCTCGTGGGAGTTCTTGGCCGACTTCAGCCAGCCGCCCTGGTGGGCACGGGTGCTCTTCTCGGGGATGCCGCGCAGCAGCATGATCGATTCGGCCAGTACCAGCTCGGCCACCGAGCGGGTGTTGGAGTAGGGCGCGTTGAATACCGGGATGCCGCGCGCCAGCGCCGCGTCCAGGTCGACCTGGTTGGTGCCGATGCAGAAGCAGCCCACGGCCACCAGCTTCTCGGCGGCGTCGAAGACGCGCTCGTTGAGCTGGGTCCGGGAACGGATGCCGATGAAGTGGACGTCGCGGATCTTCTCGATCAGCGTTTCCTCGTCCATCGAGGTCGGCAGGTGCTCGATGTTGGTGTACCCGGCGTTGAGTAAGTTATCCACCGCGCTCTGGTGGATGCCCTCGAGCAGCAGGATCTTGATCTTGCTCTTGTCCAGGGACGTCTTGGCCATGGTCGAATCAACCCCTTCTTAGGTGTGCGCCGCTTGCGGTTCAAGGTGGGGGAGCGATGGAACCCGCCAGGTCGCGGAGGCCTGGACCGGTGCCGGCTCGAAATGAGGCCACATATGTTACCACAGCCGCGGGGCGCCAAGATGAAAATGCTGCGCTGCCGATATGAGGCGCTTGCATGACACACCCCGGCTCGCGTGGCCTGGGCCGCGATCCTGACGGGGCAGACGACCCCCGGGGGAGAGCGTGTATACTGTCGCCCTCATGGTGGGAGCGACCGACGAGGAAAGCCATGGCGGAACAGCACAGCGAGCCCCGAGACGAGGCCGCCCCGGCGGACTTCGCTGCGACCGTCGAGCGTCTGGAGGCGCTGGTGTCGCGGCTGGAGTCCGGCGAACTGACGCTGGAGGGCTCGCTTGAGGCCTTCGAGCAAGGCGTGCGATTGACCCGCGACGCACAGCGCCGCCTCGACGAGGCCGAGCTCAAGGTTCGCACCCTGACCGAAGGCGAAGACGGTGGCATGGACCTCCAGCCTTTCGCCCCGCCCGCGGAGGATGATGGTGAACGCTGATAATCTGGCGGCGCGACTGGCCGCCGATCGGGCGCGGGCCGATGCCACCCTGGAGCGCCTCTTCGCCGAACGCTCGGCGCCGTCGCCGCGTCTCGAAGCGGCGATGCGCCACGGCGTGCTGGTGGGCGGCAAGCGCCTGCGGCCGGTACTGGTGTACGCCGCCGGCCGTGCCTTGGGCGCCGACGAGACGGCGCTGGACGCACCGGCGGCGGCGCTGGAGCTGATTCACGCCTACTCGCTGGTTCACGACGACTTGCCGGCGATGGATGATGATGACCTGCGGCGCGGTCAGCCCACGGTGCATCGGGCCTATGACGAGGCCACGGCGATCCTCGCCGGCGACGCCCTCCAGGCGCTGGCCTTCGAGGTATTGGCCACGACGGCCCATCCGCGGTTGCCGGCGATGATCGCCTCCCTGGCCCGCGCCGCCGGCCGAGATGGCATGGTGGCGGGACAAGCGCTGGACCTGGCCGCGGTGGGCGGCCACCCTGACGTGACGGCGCTGGCCACCATGCATCGCCACAAGACCGGCGCGCTGATTCGCACCGCAGTCAGGCTGGGTGGCCTGGTCGCGGTAGCCGAGGACGACCCGCGGCTGGTCGCTCTGGAACGCTACGCCGAGGCCATCGGTCTGGCCTTCCAGGTCCACGACGACGTGCTCGACGTCACCGGCGACACGGCGACCCTGGGCAAGGCCTCGGGAGCCGATGCCGCCCGCGACAAGCCGACCTATCCCAGCCTGCTGGGGTTGGAGGGCGCTCGGGCCCGGGCCGCCGAGCTGGTCGATGAGGGCGTGGCGGCACTGGCGCCGATGGGCGATGCCGCCGCGCCGCTGGCCGCACTGGCCCGATACATGATCGAGCGTGACCACTGAGGAGGCCCATGTCGGCTTCCCTGACAGATAGAGTCTTCATGAAGCTGTTCGATGACATTCCGGTCGAGCGTCCGGCGACGCCGCTGCTCGACACCCTGGAGACGCCGGCCGCCCTGCGAGCCATGGACGATGCCCAGCTCGCCCAGGTGGCCGACGAGTTGCGCGCCTACCTGCTCTACAGCGTGGGCGTCTCGGGCGGGCACTTCGGTGCCGGCCTCGGCGTCGTGGAGCTCACGGTGGCGCTGCACCATGCCCTGGAAACGCCCTACGACCGCCTGGTGTGGGATGTCGGCCACCAGGCCTATCCCCACAAGAT
Source organism: Halomonas sp. B23F22_20 (assembly GCF_043496985.1). NCBI lineage: Bacteria > Pseudomonadati > Pseudomonadota > Gammaproteobacteria > Oceanospirillales > Halomonadaceae > Halomonas > Halomonas sp. B23F22_20. The sequence goes on along the minus strand of NZ_JBIEKH010000003.1, from coordinate 172,141 downwards.
CCTCACCGGGCGCCGCGAGGCGATGATCGGGATCCGCCAGTACGGCGGCCTGGCGGCCTTTCCGCGGCGCGCCGAGTCGGAGTACGACACCTTCGGCGTCGGCCATTCCAGCACCTCGATCTCCGCGGCGCTGGGCATGGCGCTGGCCGCGCGCACCCGCGGCGAGAAGCGCCGGGCCTGCGCGGTGATCGGCGACGGAGCGTTGACCGCCGGCATGGCCTTCGAGGCCCTGGCCCATGCCGGCCACGTCGACGCCAACCTGCTGGTGGTGCTCAACGACAACGAGATGTCGATCTCCGAGAACGTCGGCGGCATCGCCAGCTATCTGGCGCGGATCCTGGCCAGCAAGCCCTATACCAGCATGCGTGAGGGCGGCAAGAGGGTGCTCTCGCACCTGCCTGGGGCCCTGGAGCTGGCGCGGCGCACCGAGGAACACATGAAGGGTATGGTCAGCCCGGCCACCCTGTTCGAGGAGATGGGCTTCAACTACATCGGTCCCATCGACGGCCACGACCTGGCGACCCTGACCCAGACGCTGCGCAACATGCGCGACCTGGAGGGCCCGCAGTTCCTGCACGTGAAGACCCGCAAGGGGCGCGGCTTCCTGCCCGCCGAGGCCGACCCCATCGGCTACCACGCGATCACCAAGTTGGAAAAGAACGAGCCGGAAAAGAACGGCGACACCCCGCCGCCGCTCAAGCCCTCCACGCCGCCGGCAAAGAAAAAGCAGAAGTACTGCAACGTCTTCGGCGACTGGCTGTGCGACATGGCGGCGGCCGACGAGCGGCTGATCGGCGTCACTCCGGCGATGCGCGAGGGCTCGGACCTGATTCGCTTCTCCCAGGAATATCCCGAGCGCTACTACGATGTGGCGATCGCCGAACAGCACGCCGTGACGCTGGCCGCCGGCCTGGCCTGCGAGGCCATGAAGCCGGTGGTGGCGATCTACTCCACCTTCCTGCAGCGCGGCTACGATCAGCTGATCCACGACGTGGCGGTGCAGGAACTGGACGTGACCTTCGCCATCGACCGCGCCGGCCTGGTCGGCGAGGACGGGCCCACTCACCACGGCGCCCTGGACCTGTCCTACCTGCGCTGCGTGCCGGGCATGGTGGTGCTGGCGCCGGCAGACGAGGCCGAGTGCCGGGCCATGCTCAGCGCCGCCTACCATCATCCGGGGCCCGCCGCGGTGCGCTATCCGCGCGGCACCGGGCCGGGCGTCGAGATGCCCGAGCACCTGGAGCCGCTGCCGATCGGCGAGGCGCAGCTGCGTCGCCGCGCCGGCAGTCAGGGCCCGAAGATCGCGCTGCTGGCCTTCGGCAGCCTCAATGGCCCGGCCGCCGAGGTGGCCGAACGGCTCGATGCGACCCACCTCAACATGCGCTCGGTCAAGCCGCTGGACCGCGAGGCGGTGCTGGCCGCGGCCGCCGACCATGACCTGCTGGTGACCCTGGAGGAGAATGTGGTGGCCGGCGGCGCCGGCAGCGGCGTGGGCGAGCTGCTGGCTGCCGAGGGGCTCGGCGTCGCGCTGCTGCAACTGGGCCTGCCGGATACCTTCGTCGAGCACGGCAAGCCGGCGGAGCTGTTGATCGAATGCCGCCTCGACGCCGAGGGCATCGAGGCGGCGATTCGCCGCCGGCTGGGGAATGACCCCGCCGCCACGGAACAGGGAGAGACGCCATGATGATGGCCATTATTATCGGTGCGCTGCTGGGCCTGTGGATCGGCGGCCCCCTGGGGCTTTTGATCGGCGGCGGCCTCGGCTACTGGCTGGTGCAGCGCCTGCGCAAGAGCATGCTGGGCAAGCTGGCCGGGGTGCAGGCGCAGTTCCTCGAGTCGACCTTCGCGGTCATGGGCTGCCTGTGCAAGGCCGATGGCCGGGTCTCCGAGGACGAGCTCGAGGCCTCGCGCAAGCTCTGGGATCGCCTGCGTCTCGGCGAGACCCAGCGCGCCAAGGCGCGGGCCGACTTCACCCGTGGCAAGAGCGCGGATTTCGATCTGGACGCCGAGCTGGCCAAGGTACGCCAGATCGTCGGCTCCCAGCCGGCCCTGCGCCAGGTGTTCCTGCAGGTTCAGCTGGCGGCGATCGCCGCCGACGGACAGCTGCACCCCGCCGAGCAGGAGATGCTGATGCGGGTGATGCGCGGGCTGGGCTGCTCCGAGGCCGAGATCGCCCAGATCGAGGCGATGCTGCGCGGTGGCCCCGAGGCTGCGGGTGACTCGGGCCCCTCCCTGGAGGACGCCTATCAGGTGCTTGGGGTCTCGGCCGAGGCCAGCGACGCCGAGATCAAGAAGGCCTATCGGCGCCTGATGAGCGAGAATCACCCCGATAAGCTTGCCGCCAAGGGCATGCCCGAGAGCATGCGCGAGGTCGCCAAGGAGCGTACCAGCGAGATCGGCAACGCCTACGAGCGCATCCGCAAGGCTCGCGCCACTGCGGCCTGATCGCGCCGCGTTCCACAAGCACCCTCCTTACCCTCTGAATTTCCAGAACTCTCCCCCAGGCGCCGTATCGCGGCGCTTGCGGTATTTCGGCCGCGGCTTGTGGGGATGTGACATTGCCCTTGCCGGAGCGCCCCGGGGCACCTAGGATGCCCGGCTGCTCTACGCCGTAGCCGCTTACTGGGTGGCCGGGCGACGGCGATGCGGGGCCCCGGATATCCCGGCGGTGACCGACATGCATTCTCTGGAGATTCCCTGATGTCATTCGGAGCCTTTTCCCTGCTGCCGCCCGTGCTGGCCATCGTGCTGGCGTTGGCGACGCGCAACGTGATTCCGGCGCTGTTCTGTGGCGTCTGGCTGGGCGCCACCATGCTGGCCGGCGGCAACCCCGCGGCCGGCCTCTACGCGAGTTTCGGCGACTTCATCATCCCCAGCGTCGGCGACGAATGGAGCGTCACGGTGCTGATCTACTGTGGCCTGTTCGGCGTCTTGATCGGCGTGCTGCAGCGCACCGGCGGCGCCCAGGCCATCGCCCGCTCGATCTCCGCCCGGGTGGCCTCACGGCGTGGCGCCCAGGGCGCGACCCTGGGGCTCGGGGTGCTGATCTTCTTCGAGGACTACTTCAATGCCCTGACCGTGGGCAGCGTGATGCGCCCGATCACCGATCGCATGCGCGTCTCCCGGGAGAAACTGGCCTATATCGTCGATTCCACCTCGGCACCAATGTGCCTGCTGGGACCGGTCTCCACCTGGGTGGTGTTCGTGATGGGCCTGATCGGCACTCAGCTTTCGACCATGGAGATCGATGGCTCCGAGTACCTGATCTACCTGTCGTCGATTCCGCTCAACTTCTACGCCTGGCTGGCGCTGGGGCTGATCGTCTTCCTGGTCGTCACCCAGGGGGATTTCGGCCCCATGGCCCGGGCCGAAGCGCGGGCCCGAAGCACCGGCGAGGTGATGGCCGAGGGCGCTAACCCGCCCTCCGGTCACGAGGTCGAGGAGATGGCCACGGTGCCGGAGCACCAGGCCCGCAAGCGCAACATGCTGGTGCCGATCGGCGTGCTGGTGGGCATGATCCCGCCGCTGTTCCTGTGGACCGGCAACTTTCCCGAGAATGACCTGGTCACCGCGGTGGGCGAGGCCGACGGCGGCCAGTCGATCCTGATCGCCACCTTCGTGGCCGTGGCCGTGGGGCTCACCATGGGCATGGCTCAGCGGCTGTTCGACTTCCGCGAGGCCATGGAAATCGTGGTCGATGGCATCAAGAGCATGACCCTGGTCTACATCATCCTGACCCTGGCCTGGTCGATCGGCAGCGTGACCACCGAGCTTGGCACCGCCGACTACCTGGTGACCCTGGCCGAGGCCAGCATCTCTCCCAGCCTGGTGCCGGTGCTGCTGTTCTTGATCGGCGCCCTGGTGGCCTTCACCACTGGCACCTCCTACGGCACCTTCGCCATCCTGATTCCCATCGCCATGCCGGTGGCGGTGGCCATGGACCTGCCGCTGGCGCTGGCCATCGCGGCGGTGCTTAGCGGCGGCATCTTCGGCGACCACTGTTCGCCGATCTCGGACACCACCATCCTGTCCTCGGCGGGCTCGTCCTGCGACCACATCGATCACGTGCGCACCCAACTGCCCTATGCGGTCACTGCGGGCCTGGCCGGGATCCTGGCGTTCTTCGTCGCCGGCCTGTCCGGCAGCGCCCTGATCGGTGGGGCTTCCGGCGCCGTCGTACTGGTGGCCACGGCCCTGGTGTTGCGCCGCGTCTGGGGCGAGCCGGCCGAGCGGCGGGCAGTGCGGCAGCCCTGATTGCCCGGCGACACGAGGCTCGCGCCACTGCTTGAGCCGGCTCCTGGCGCGGAAAACCATGCGCCATCGCAAGAAGCCCCCGACCTCGGTCGGGGGCTTCTTGCATTCGGCGCGCCGGCGGCGCGTTAGCTGCCGCGGTAGGTCGAGTAGCCGTAGGGGCTCAGCAGCAGCGGGATATGGTAGTGCTGGTCGGTGTCGTCGACCTCGAAGGGCACCGGGATCTCTGGGAAGAAGGTATCGGTGTCGCGCTCGGCGAACCAGTCTCCGGTCTCGAAGGTGACGCGATACAGGCCCGGGGTGAAGGGCTGATCGTCGGGATAGAGCGCTGAGATGCGGCCCGACTCCGCCGTGGTGCCGGTGGCCAGGGTCTCCCAGCCGCTCTCGGTCTGCTTCTCCAACTGGACCTCGACGCCCGGCGACGGCTGGCCGGACTGGATATTGAGCACGTGCACGCTCAGCGGATTGTCGGCGGCCAGGACCGGGGCGGCGGCGCACAGGCCGAGGGCGGCGATCAGCGTTCGGGATAGGCGCATGGAAGGCTCTCCTGTGGTGATGGAGATGCCAGCCTGACAGCGTCTCGCCGTCGCCCTCCTGTCGAGAGGATTACGGCTTTGTAATGGGCATCGTGGCCGTCTCCCGCTAGCCTGTCCCGGTATTTGTCGAGGACACCGTGATGCGTATTCTACTGGTGGAAGACGAGGACAAGACCGCCGACTACCTCGCCAAGGGGCTCGGCGAGTCCGGCTATCGGGTCGAAGTGGCCCGGGACGGGCTGGATGGCCGGCACCTGATCGAGGAAACCGACTTCGATCTGATCATCCTCGACGTCATGCTGCCGGGGCTCGACGGCTGGGAGCTGCTGCGGCTGATTCGGCGCCGCAGTCAGGTGCCGGTGCTGTTCCTGACCGCGCGGGACGCCGTGGAGTATCGCGTCAAGGGGCTGGAGCTGGGCGCCGACGATTACCTGGTCAAGCCCTTTTCCTTCGTCGAGCTGCTGGCCCGGGTGCGAACCCTGCTGCGCCGGGGCCCGCCCCGCGAGCGGGAGCGCTTCCAGGTGGCCGATCTGTACATGGACGTGCTGAAGCGGCGGGTGACCCGCGGCGAGACGCGGCTTTCGCTGACCAATCAGGAGTTCGCGCTGCTGCAGCTGCTGCTCGAGCGCGAGGGCGAGGTGCTGTCGCGGACCCTGATCGCTTCCGAGGTGTGGGGGATGAACTTCGACAGCGACACCAACGTGGTCGAGGTGGCCGTGCGGCGGCTGCGGGCCAAGGTCGACGACCCCTACCCCTGCCGGCTGATCCATACCGAGCGCGGCATGGGCTACGTGCTGGAGGATCGTAGCTGATGCGAGCGCCGTCCTCCCTGTCGCTGCGGCTATCGCTGCTCTTCGCCCTGGTGACCATGGGGCTGCTCGGGGGCCTCGGCGCCTATCTCTATCACGCCCTGGGCGAGCAGATCGCCTGGCGCGACGACCAGATGCTGCAGGGCCGCCTCGAGCGCATGGAGGCGCTGCTGGATGACGGCGAGAGCATCGCGGCGCTGCGCCGCCGGCCGCTGCTCTACGCCAACATGATGGGCAATCGCGAAAGCCTGCTGTGGATACTCGACGCACAGGGCGCGCCGCTGATCGAGGTCAATCCGCCGGGCCTGCCGGTGCCCGAGCTTTCGCCGGCGCCGATGGGGCGCCTCGGCGAGCACCCCGCCGTCGAGGCGACGCGCCTGGCCTGGCGCAGCCTCGAACATGAGGGGCGACGCCTGACCCTGGTGGCCGGCAAGACGCTCGACGAGCGCGAGCGGATGCTGGCCGCCTATCGGCTGCGGCTGTGGTTCGCCATGGGAGCGGGGGCGGTACTGGCCTGTGTGCTGGGCTGGGCCGTCGCTCGGCGCGGGCTGCGCCCGGTCAGGCGGCTGGCCGATCGTGCGCGCACGATCGACGTGGCGCACCTGCATCAGCGGCTGGAGGCGAGCGACGAGACGACGGAGCTGCGGGATCTAAGTGGTGCGCTCAACCAGATGCTGGCGCGACTGGAGGAGGGCTTCGCCCAGCTATCACGCTTCTCCGAGGATCTGGCCCACGAGATGCGCACGCCGCTGGGCAACCTGCTGGGGGCGACCCAGCAGGCCTTGCAGCGTGAGCGCGCGCCGGAGGAGTACCGTCAATTGCTGGGCTCCCACGTCGAGGAGTACGAGCGGCTGTCGCGCATGATCGAGACCATGCTGTTTCTGGCGCGCACCGAACAGCCGTCGAGCACGCTGCCCCGCGAGGCGCTCGACCTGGGGCCCCTCGTCGATCAGCTGTGCGACTACTTCGAAGGCATGGCCGAGGACGATGGCCGCGAGCTGGTCAACCGCACGCAAGGGCGGGTGACGGCCAATCTCGACCTGCTGCGCCGGGCGCTTGCCAACCTCATCGACAACGCGCTGCGCCATGGCGGCAGTGGCACCGAGATCCGCCTGGTATCGCGGTCGGAGGTCGGACGCCTCCGCATCGGGGTGATCAGCCACGGGACGCCGATTCCCGATGCGGAGCGGGAGCGGCTCTTCGAGCGCTTTTATCGCGGCGATCCGGCGCGCTCGCGGCCGGTGGGTACCGGTGGCCTGGGGCTGGCCATCGTGCGTTCCGTGGCGCAGCTGCACGGCGGGGAGGCGTGGTGCGAAAGTGATGCGGCCGCCACCGTCTTCTGGCTGAGTCTGCCAGCGGACGGCGGCGGCCGCGTCTGACCAGGCCGGCCCGTGAGGGGGCGGCCATGCCTTCGATCCGGCGCTATCAGCCCTGCGTCGCCTGGCGGGCCAGATCGATGGCGTCGTCGCTGGCGACGATCTGTGTCGCCTGGGGCTGGGCGTTCAGGCTCAGGCGGGCCTGGGCCATGGCCTCGCTGCCACCCCAGTCGGTCTGCGCCTCGCGGGAGACGCTGTCGGCGACAGTGTGCTGGGATGCGGGCGCGGCGGACAGCGGCTCCTGGTGAAGCTGTAGTGCCCGCTCGGTGGCCGGGTCGGCCTGGGCGGCCAGGGGCAGGGCGGCGAGCAGCAGGCTAGCGGTGATCAGCTTGAGTTTCATGTGAGATTCCTTCGTCTGGCGTGTTCGATAGCGATAACAGTAATAGCTGGCTAACAATTAGCAAAGCCAAACGATGCTATAGCGTCGATAACGCCTGACTATGTCTCGGTCGGGTGTGGCGCCTCAGCCCGGGTAGGGCAGAACGTCGGTGACCACGGCGGCGTAGTGGCAGGCGCTGCCGCCCATCACGCACAGGTGCCAGGCGGCGTGGTTGAAGGGGATGGCGCGGACCGCAAAGAATACCAGTCCCAGGGAGTAGGTCAGGCCGCCGGCGACCAGCAGGCCGATACCGGTCATTGACAGGGCGCCGTCGAGTTCGCCGGCGGCGACCAGGATCAACCAGCCCATCAGCAGGTAGATGGCCATGTGCAGACCGCCCAGCTTCCAGGGACGCCATAGCTTGAGGGCGATGCCGGCGACGGCGAGGGTCCAGATCACTGCCAATAACGGTTCGCCGAGGGAGTCCTGCAGGTTGACCATCAAGAAGGGCGTATAGGTACCGGCGATCAGGGTATAGATCGCGCAGTGATCGAGTAGCCGGAAGGCGCGCTTGAGGCCGGGGTGGCGCGTGCCGTGGTAGAGCGTCGAGGCGGTGTAGAGCAGCACCAGCGTGCTGCCGTAGAGGGAGACGGCGGCAGTCTTGTGGGGGCTGACCGCCAGGTCGCGGCTGCTGATGGCGACCAGCGCTACCATCCCGGCGACGCTCAGCAGCGCTCCCACGCCATGGCTGACGCTGTGCAGCAGCTCCTCGAGAAGCGAATAGTCGGGGTCGCCGGGGTGCCGAGCCATGACGGATCCTCCCTTTGTGCTTCGACGTCGGCGTCGAAGCGGAGGTTCCCGTCAGTCGGGACAGTCATCCAACGCAGGGGGAAAGCAGGGGCATCGCGTCGGCCCTGAGCGATACCGCTCCCTCCGCTCAGGGCTTGTTGCGTTCGATATCCACGTCGCTGGCCTGCGTAAAGTCGCCCAGCACCATCATGTGTCCGAGCTTGCCGGCCTTGGTGGAAAGATAGTGCTCGTTGTGGGGGTTGAGGCCGGTGGTCAGCCCCACGCGCTCGCTGACCTCGACGCCTGCCCGGGTCAGGGCATCGACCTTGCGCGGGTTGTTGGTCATCAGCCGCAGTGCGCCGATGCCCAGGTGCTCGAGCATCGGCAGGCAGAGATCGTAGCGGCGCAGGTCGGCGGCGAAGCCGAGCTGTTCGTTGGCTTCCACGGTGTCGGCACCCTGGTCCTGCAGGTGGTAGGCGCGGATCTTGTTGAGCAGGCCGATGCCCCGACCCTCCTGGCGCAGGTAGAGCAGCACCCCGCGGCCTTCCTCGGCGATGCGCTTGAGCGCTTCCTGGAGCTGATAGCCGCAGTCGCAGCGCATGGAGAACAGCGCATCGCCGGTCAGGCATTCGGAGTGGACTCGGCCCAGCACCGGGGTGCCGTCGCCGACGTCGCCCAGGGTCAGCGCGATGTGGTCCTTGCCGGTGGCTTCGTCCTCGAAGCCGTGCATGGTGAAGGTGGCCCAGGGCGTGGGCAGCCGGGAGGCGGAGATGTAGCGAATCGTCACGATGTACCTCGATGCATGACCATGGCGTGGCCGATGGATATGTCCGCATTCTATCAGGACGATGACGGGCTCACGAGCAGCCCGTGCGGTGTCGATGGGGTACAATGTGGCCCACATTTCCCGTGGATGAGCGCCCGCATGGAACTCAACAACGATCGCCTTCTGCGCGCCCTGGCGCGGCAGCCCGTGGACCGCACCCCGGTGTGGATGATGCGCCAGGCCGGCCGTTACTTGCCGGAATACCGCGAGGTGCGTGCCCAGGCCGGCAGTTTCATGGACCTGTGCCGCGACCGTGATCGTGCCTGTGAGGTCACCCTGCAGCCGCTGGAGCGCTATCCGCTGGATGCCGCCATCCTGTTCTCGGACATTCTCACCATTCCCGACGCCATGGGGCTGGGGCTGTACTTCGAGACCGGCGAGGGACCCAAGTTTCGCAAGCCGGTGCGCAGCACCGAAGCGGTGGAAGCACTCAGCGTGCCCGATGCCGAGCGCGACCTGGACTACGTGATGAACGCGGTCTCGACCATTCGTCGGGAGCTGAACGGCCGGGTGCCGCTGATCGGCTTCTCCGGCAGTCCTTGGACGCTGGCCACCTACATGGTGGAAGGCGCCTCGAGCAAGGACTTCCGCCACGTCAAGGCGATGCTCTATGACACGCCGGACACCATGCACCGGCTGCTCGACACCCTGGCCCATGCGGTGACCGACTATCTCAACGCCCAGATCCGCGCCGGCGCTCAGGCCGTCCAGATCTTCGATACCTGGGGCGGGGCGCTGTCCACGCCGGCCTATCTGGAGTTCTCGCTGCGCTACATGGAGCAGATCGTCGCTGGGCTGATTCGCGAGCACGAGGGACGCAAGGTGCCGGTGATCCTGTTCACCAAGAACGGCGGCCAGTGGCTCGAAGATCTGGCGGCGACCGGCGCCGATGCTCTGGGGCTCGACTGGAGCACCGAGCTGGCCGGTGCTCGACAGCGGGTCGGCCACCGGGTTGCCCTGCAGGGCAACCTGGATCCCAACGTGCTGTTCGCCCGGCCTTCGGCGATCCGCGCCGAAGTGGCCCGCATTCTCGACAGCTATGGCGAGGGGCCGGGCCACGTGTTCAACCTGGGGCACGGTATCAGCCAGTTCACCGACCCGGAGCGTGTCACCGCCTTTCTCGACGCCCTGCACGAACTGAGCCCGGCCTATCATCAGCGCATCGCGCATGACTGACCCCGGTTGGCTGCGGCGCTGGCATGACCGCCGCCGGCTGTGGGCGGTGCTGGCCGCGGTGGCGGCGCTGTTGGTCGCCTGGGGCAGCCTGATGCCGGGCGACGAGCTACCCGATGCGTTGTCCTGGGACAAGGCCAACCACTTCCTCGGCTATGCGGTCATCGCCGGGCTGTTCGGGCTCGCCGGGCTGCGACCCTTGACGGCCTTCGCCGCCGGCTGGGGATTTGGGGCAGTGCTGGAGTTCGCCCAGCTACTGGTTCCCGGCCGCGCCGGCGGAGATCTCGCCGACCTGCTGGCCAACGCCCTGGGAGCGGCCTGCGCCGTCCTGGCCCTGGCCGGTGTGCGCCGGGGCTTTCTTCGCGCGCCGTCTTAGGCTACCTTGCCGGCCGCCAGCCTCGCTGGCGGCTTGGTCTTCCCACTCGTTACCCTGAGGGTCCACGATGAGCTCCTCTCTTGATTCCGGCCCCGATGCTGTCCTCGGCTCTGGTTCCGGCTCCGGCTGGTTCACCGAAGTCTTCGATAGCCACGGCAGCGCCTTCTCGCTGAAGGTCACCGAGAAACTGCACGAGGTGCAGAGCCCGTATCAGCACCTCGAGGTCTATGCCACCGAGACCTACGGCAACCTGATGGTGCTCGACGGCTGCGTGATGCTGAGTGATCGCGACAACTTCCTCTATCACGAGATGATCGCCCATCCTGCGCTGTTCACCCACGCCGCTCCGCGGCGGGTGGTGATCATCGGCGGCGGCGACTGCGGTACCCTGCGCGAGGTGCTGCGTCACCCCGGCGTCGAGAAGGTCACCCAGATCGACATCGACGAGGAAGTGACCCTGGCCGCCGAGCGCTTCTTCCCGTCGCTCACCGCGTCCAACGACGATCCCCGCGCCGAGCTCATGTTCGCCGACGGGGTGCAGTGGATCGAGGAGGCGGGCGACGAGAGCGTCGACGTGCTGATCATCGACTCCACCGACCCGGTGGGGCCCGCCGAAGGGCTGTTCAAGACCGACTTCCTGCGCCGCTGTCATCGCGTACTGCGCCCCGGCGGCGTGCTGGTACAGCAGAGCGAGTCGCCGCTCTATCACAGCGCTAACATCATCCGCGAACTTCGTCGTGACATGCGCGAGGCCGGCTTCGACAGCGTAGCCACGCTGCCCTTCCCGCAGCCGGTCTATCCATCCGGCTGGTGGAGCGTGACCCTCGCCGGCAAGGCGCTCGACGTCACCGCGTTCCGCGAGACGGATGCCGCGGCGCACGAGTTGCCGCTCGACTACTACACCGTCGAGGCCCATCGCGGCGCCCTGGCGCTGCCGCCTTTCATGCGTCGCTTGTTGAATGAGTGAGCCGGTTCTCTCGATAGCGAACGGATGACAGCGACGAACCCCGGCCAAGGCCGGGGTTCGTCGTTTCGAGCGAAATGTTGTCACAGCCGCGGCTCGTTGGCGGGCGCCGGTTCGGCGTGTCCTCCGGCCAGGTCCAGGCTCGGTTCGTCCTGGCGGCGACGCGGGGCCTGGCGCGCGACGCGGGCCGGGCTCAGCACCGCATCCTCGCCGTCGATCTCGCGCCCGCCGGCGGTCCAGGCATGCTCCTGGTCATGGACCGCGGGGCGGCGTTCGACCGAACGGGTGACCACGGCGCCGGGGGCGAAGCCCGGGCGCTGGGCCGCCAGGTGATGAGGGAGCAGCCACAGCTCGGCCAGCAGGCGGGTGGCGACCATCGCCAGCAGCATCACGCCGCCGCCGAGCGCCAGCTGGGGCCAGGCCGTCGCCCAGTCGGTATCGGCCAGCCAGGGCGTGCGCGGTGCCAGCCACAGGCCGCCGGCGGCCAGCAGGCCTAGCTGAATGGCCGCGTGGCAGAACAGCAGGGTAGAGCGCGGCAACGGTTGCCGCGGGAACAGGAAGTGGCGCATGTCGTGTCCTCCGGGGGTCGGCCTTGGGGATGCCGCTCGCTGTTGTCGGGGCTCCGTGCCGATGAGTCGGGCATCCTACCCCAGCCGGCGGTCGCGCGGCAGTGTCCGCGGATGCCGACGCCAGGTGTCGCCGTTTGACGCTTGAGAGGGGCTTGCCAATGCTGAGAGAGTGGGCGAGGGAGCCCCTCTCGCCCCACATCCCTCAAGGAGCGACTATGACGACCTATATCGTGGTGGCCGATGCCGCCAGGGCGCGGGTCTTCACCCGTGACGCCCTCAAGCTCGAAGAGAAGGACAGCCTGGTGCATGCCGAGGGCCGCCTGCACGAAGGTGACCTGGTGACCGACCGCGAGGGCGACGTGCACGAGTCGACATCCACCACCGCGCGTTCCTCCGGCGGAGAGAGCGTGGCGTCTGCCCATCACGAGACCCTGTTTGCCCGTGAGGTGGCCGATCGTCTCTATCGGGCCCGGGTCGACAATACCCTGGAGAAGCTGATCCTGGTGGCGCCGCCGCGCTTTCTCGGCCTGCTGCGCAACAAGCTCGATGCCCCGACGGCCAAGCGAGTCATCCACACCCTCGCCAAGGACCTCACCAAGGCCAGCATCGAGCACATCCAGGAGGCGGTGAGCGACCTGCGCTGATCGTCCGGCGACATCCGCGAAGCGAGGTCGATCCCGGGGCGTCAAGTCGGCGGGCGGCGTGCCGATAACACGAATCCCTTGTCCCGATTCGCGAGTGTCTTCCATGACGATGCTTTCCCCGATGCGCGGGGCGGCCCGCCCGCCCCGCGCCCCCCTGGCGTCTGCCTGGCCCCCCTTGCCCCATCATCCTCAATCGCGGGAGGCCGGCCATGCGCTTTAAGTCGTTGCGTACCCATGTCGCGCTGCTGGTCGGGCTGTGCATCCTGACGGTGGCGGCGGTGCTGGTCGGCTATGCGACCTGGGCCGGCTCACGCTCCCAGTCCCTGGTAGCGCAGCACGCCGGCGATCTGATCGAGGCCAATGCCCGACAGCGCCTCGAGGCCCTGGCCGAGGCACGCTCAGAGGCGATCCGGCGCCAGCTCGAGGGCGCCCTGGGGGTGGCCCGCGGCCTGGCCGACACCAACGCGCTGATGGGCGAGCGTGATGACGAGGAGCGGGCCCGCCTGACCCTGGGGCGTCGCGAGCTGTCCAATCTGGCCCGCGACGCGGTGGCCGAGCACCCCGACCTGCTGGATGCCTTCATCGGCTGGGAGCCGGATGCCTTCGGCCCCGATGACTACTTCATCGACATCGAGGACGGCGGCTACGGGCCCGACGGCCGCTTCATGCCCTGGTGGTATCGCACCGCCGATGGCGACATCGAGGTGCTGGCGCTAGGCGACGGCATGGAGAGCGAGACGCGCAACGCCCAGGGCATTCGCGAGGGCGAGTATTACCTGTGCCCGAAGGAAACCCGACGCACCTGCATCATCGATCCCCACTACTACGACTACGGCGGCGAGCGGAAGCTGGTGACCTCGTTCAACGTACCGATCCTGGTGGACGACGAGTTCCGCGGCATCGCCGGCGTGGATCTGGACGTGGAGTTCCTGCAGGGCATGCTCGCCGAGGCCAACCAAGGGCTCTACGACGGTGTGGGCGAGATGGTGCTGGTAGCCTCCCGTGGCGTGGTCGCCGCGGCCACCGACGCCGATGCCTCCCTGGGCGAGCTCGCTGCCGATACCCTCGACGAGACGCTACAGGCGCCATTGGCCGCGGCCCGCGACGGCGAGTCGAGCTATCGTTTCGACGAGGATGCTGGGCGCTTCGAGCTCTATCGGCCTTTCACCATCGGCGACACCGGCGAGCGCTGGGTGCTGGCGATTCGCCTGCCCGAGCAGGCCGTGCTGGCCGGGCTGCATGGCCTGGAGGCGCGGTTGGCCGAGCAGCGTCGGGCCGATTTCTGGGGCATGACCCTGGTGGGCTTGCTGGTCGTCGGCCTGGGCCTGCTGGCGAGCTGGCTGATGGGCGGCAGCATTGCCAGGCCGCTGCGCCTGCTGGCCGAGCGCATGCGTGACATCGCCTCCGGTGACGGCGATCTGACGCGGCGCCTGCCGGTGCGCGGCCGCGATGAGACGGCGCGATTGGCCATCGAGTTCAACGCCTTCGCCGACAAGGTCAACGACGTGCTGGTCGACGTTCGCGACAGCAGCGAGTCGGTGAATGTGGCCGCCACCGAGATTGCCCAGGGTGGCCAGGACCTGTCGCGGCGCACCGAGAACGCCGCTTCCAGCCTGCAGCAGACCTCGGCCTCCATGGAGGAGATCACCGGCACCGTGGAGCACACCGCGGATGCGGCGCGGCAGGCCAGCGGCCTGGCGGCGTCGGCCAGCGAGGTGGCGAGCCGCGGCGGTGCCGCCATGGGCCAGGTGGTGGAGACGATGCAGGGCATCAGCGAATCGTCGCGCCAGATCGGCGAGATCGTCACCCTGATGGACAGCATCGCCTTCCAGACCAACCTGCTGGCGCTCAACGCCTCGGTGGAGGCGGCCCGGGCCGGCGAGCAGGGTCGCGGCTTCGCGGTGGTGGCCGGCGAGGTACGCCAGCTGGCCAGCCGCAGCGCCGAATCGGCCAAGCAGATCCGTGCGTTGATCGACACCTCGGCCAGCCGCACCGAGGAGGGCGAGCGCCAGGTGCGCGCCGCCGGGAACACCATGGAAGAGCTGGTGGGAAGCGTTGCCCGGGTGGCCGATGTGCTGGGCGAGATCACCGCCGCCACCGGCGAGCAGCGCGACGGCATTGGCCAGGTCAACGTGGCGGTCTCCGAGCTCGATAACATGACCCAGCAGAACGCGGCGCTGGTGGAGGAGTCGACCACCGCCGCCGAGCGGCTCAAGGAGCAGGCCGACCATCTCGCCGAGCTGGTCGGCGGCTTCACGCTGAAGGCGCGCGATGCCTCGGCGCCGGCCCTGCCGGCGGACCGCCCCCGGCGGGCCGAGCTCGCCCTGCTGGAGGACTGAGCCCAGCCGGCCGCGGCACAGGGACGTGCCGCATGGCCGGTCAATAGTGGGGCAGATCGAGCTGGTCGCTACGACGGATGCCTTCGGTCATCTGCCGGCATAGCTTGAGGAACTCGCGCATGCCGGGCGCTAGGTACTTGTGCCGGTGCCAGATGAAGGCGAACTGACGGCTCAGGTCCAGGTCGGGCGTGGGGATCGGCACCAGGCTGCCGCGGCGGAAGGCGTCGCGCAGCGCCAGTCGCGATACGCAGCCGACGCCCAGGCCGGATTCCACGGCGCGCTTGATGCCCTCGGTGTGCTCGAGTTCGAGCAGGGTATTGAAGCGCCCGCGACGATGCCGGGCGGCCTGTTCCAGGGTCAACCGGGTGCCGGATCCCTCCTCACGCATGATCCAGGCTTCCCGCAGCAGCCGGTCGAGCTCCACCGGGCCTTGGCCGGCCAGCGGGTGACGCGGGGCGCAGAACACCGCCAGCTCGTCCTCGACCCACGGCTGGGTGATCACGTCCTCGTCCTCGCACTGGCCCTCGATCAGCCCCAGGTCCAGTTCGTGGTGCCGCACGCTCTCGATGATGGTGCGGGTGTTGCGCACCTGCAGGCGGATGCGGCTGCCCGGGTGCTGTTGCATGAAGTCGCTGATCAGCAGGGTGGCCAGGTAGTTGCCGATGGTCAGGGTGGCGCCGACGTCGAGGGTGCCGATGCCCTGCTGGCCGCGCAGCAGCTCCTCGACTTCCTCGGCGCGATCGAGCAGCGCCACCGCCTTTGGCAGCAGCTGGAAGCCCAGGGCGTTGAGCTTGAGCCGCTTGCCGATCCGGTCCAGCAGCCGGCAGTCGAACTGGCGTTCGAGCTCGGCCAGGGCGGTGCTGGCCGCCGACTGGGACAGCGACAGGGCGCGGGCGGCATGGGAGACGCTCTCGTGCTGGGCGACGGCCACGAACACCTCGAGCTGGCGCAGGGTATAGCGCATCCGGCAGGCTCCGATCTGGTTTATCCGTATTATAGATAAGCTTTATCCATACAATCCATTTAACAGATATCTCGCCGTCTCTTAGAATCATCTGCAAATACCGATCGACGCAATTATGCGTTTACGGAATATATGTTTTCGGAATAGACGGGAGCCGGCATGAGCAAGTTCGCCCTGGAAGAGGTCCTCAGCGTTCATCACTGGAACGACACCCTGTTCAGCTTCAAGACCACCCGCGAGCGCAGCCTGCGCTTCAAGAACGGTCAGTTCGTGATGATCGGCCTGGAGGTGGACGGCAAGCCGCTGATGCGCGCTTATTCCGTCGCCAGCCCCAACTACGAGGACCACCTGGAGTTCTTCAGCATCAAGGTGCCGGACGGTCCCCTGACCTCGCGTCTGCAGCACCTCAACGTCGGCGACCAGATCATGGTCAGCCGCAAGCCTACCGGTACCCTGGTGACCGACGACCTGCTGCCGGGCCGCAACCTCTACCTGCTGTCCACCGGTACCGGCCTGGCGCCGTTCATGAGCCTGATCCAGGATCCGGAAGCCTACGAGCGCTTCGAGAAAATCGTGCTGATCCACGGCGTGCGCACCGTCAGCGAGCTGGCCTATGCCGATTTCATCACCAAGGAGCTGCCGGCCCACGAGTACCTGGGTGAGGAAATCAGCGAGAAGCTGGTCTATTACCCCACCGTGACCCGCGAAGAGTTCCACACCATGGGGCGTCTGACCGATCACATCCGCACCGGCAAGCTGTTCGAGGATACCGGCCTGCCGGCCCTGGACCCGAAGCAGGATCGCGCCATGATCTGCGGCAGCCCGGCGATGCTCGACGAGACCAGCTCACTGCTCGACGAGCTGGGCTTCAATATCTCGCCGCGCATGGGCGAGCCCGGCGACTACGTGATCGAGCGCGCCTTCGTCGAGAAATAACCCGGCAGCGCCGGGAGCCGTAAGCCCTGAGCTGTAAGCTGTAAGCTGTAAGAAGAACCCCGTCTGGCAGATGCCAGATGGGGTTTACTATTTCTAAGCTCTGCGCTTACGGCTTACGGCTTACGGCTTCGAGCTTCTGGCCGGGCCTGCTAGAATCCCCGCCTTCATTCCCGTCACAAGGCGCCGCCGTGCTGACTCTGCTGGCCGATCGTGTCGCCAGGCACCTCGAACGTTCTCCCAGGTCGCCCAAGTACCTGTGCATGCGCGATGCGATCATCGAGCTGATCGTCGAGGGTCGGTTGGAGGAGGGCGCGCGCCTGCCCACCGAGCAGGCGTTGGCCGAGGCGCTGCCGCTGAGTCTCGGCACGGTGCAGAAGGCGCTGCGTGACCTGGTGGAGAGCGGCGAGCTCTATCGTCAGCGGCGCCTGGGCACCTTCGTCGCCGGCGGTGACCATCGCCGCGAGATCACCACTCCCGCCTTTGGCTTCCTGCGCCCCGACGGCGCCCGGGTGCGCATGGTGTTCATCCGCCTGCTCAAGCGCGAGCGCTTGAGCCGCCAGGGGAACTGGCGCGAGATCCTGGGGCCGTGCGAGGAAGGCCATGTGCGGCTGGTGCGCCAGGATCGCATCGACGGCGCCTTCGACTGCCATACCGAGATCTACCTGCGCGCCGACATGGCGGCGCCGCTGCTCGAGGTCGAGGCCGAGGCGCTGGAGCACGAGAGCGTGCTGCCGCTGCTCGAGGCTCGGGCCCGGGTAACGGTCAGCCATGCCGAGAATCGGGTACGGCTGGTGCGGCTGCCCAAGCCCGCGGCCCGGGTCATGCTGCCCGACCAGGCCGATGACCCGCCGCTGGGGCTGCGCCTCGAGACCTTCTATCGCCTGGCCGACGACACCACCGTGGCCTGGCAGATCATGCACATTCCCGCCAACGATTATCGTCTCTCCCTGCGCACCGAGCTGCGTTAGGTTCTG
The DNA here is from genome assembly GCF_043496985.1 of Halomonas sp. B23F22_20. NCBI lineage: Bacteria > Pseudomonadati > Pseudomonadota > Gammaproteobacteria > Oceanospirillales > Halomonadaceae > Halomonas > Halomonas sp. B23F22_20. Next base: position 154,296 of record NZ_JBIEKH010000003.1, on the reverse strand, counting down.
TACGAAAACTGTCTGCGCTCGCCCATACGGCGTCAAAAATCGGCTCAAAGTACTCATTTACAACGCGTAAACTCCGTCTTTTCGCCGATTTTTTCCTTGTCTGGCCATCGCTCGCCGACTTTTCGCACAAAACCTAGGCAACGCCCACCGGTCTCTCGAACTCGCTCCCATGCCGCCTGCCTATGCTGTAGGCAGGTGACGCTGTCGTTGTGTCGATCCAATACTATATAGTATTTGACAGCCGACCCGGCGTGCCTATACTGGCGCCAAGGATCATATAAAAAACTCCGTCTCAAATAAGAGATTCGTCAGGGATGAACCATCCCCCGACCGATGAGGACCGAGCCATGAGTTGGACCACCGTCTGCAAAACCGATCAGGTACAGGAAGACTTCCCCTATTCCGCCAAGGTCGACGGCAAGGAGATCGGCGTCTACGTGCTCGACGGCGAGTACTACGCCCTCGAGGACGTCTGCCCCCACGCCTATGCCCTGCTGTCCCAGGGCTTCGTCGAGGACGGCCAGGTGGAGTGTCCGCTCCACGAGGCGACCTTCGACATCAAGAGCGGCAAGTGCCTGCGCGAGCCCGCCGACCGTGACCTCCACGTCTACCCGGTGCGGATCATCGACGACGAGGTACAACTCGAGACCAGCGAGGAGAGCTGAACCATGGCCCAGCAAGACTACAACCCCCAACTGAAGCAGTGGCAGCGCATCATTCCCTCCAGCGAGCCGGGCCAGGGCCACATCGAGGCGCCGGGCGGATTCGCCAACCCCGTGTGGCAGACCCGCGCCAGCGCCCCGGGCGCCTTCGAGCATGCCCTGGTGTCGGCCCTCGAGGAGGTCTTCGCCGACGGCGCGACCGAGCTGGACGCCGTGGTCGAGGGCCTCAACGCCCGCCATCGCCATGATCGCAACGGCCAGGCCTGGACCCAGGAAAGCTTCCTTCAGGAGATGGCGGTGCTCGGGCAGTGATCCGCCCGGGGCGCGTCCCCTTGCCAGTACAAGACATAACGAGGTCGAGACATGACTAGTGCATCCTCCGTCGACACCGCCGTCCAGGACTATCTGGACAGCGGCCTGCGTTCCCTCTGGTATCCCGTCGCCGCCAGCTGGGAGGTCGGCAGCAACCCCGTCGGCATCACCCGCCTGGGCGAGAACCTGGTGCTGTGGCGCGGCTTCGACGGCACCCTGCATGCCGTCGAGGACCGCTGCCCCCACCGTGGCGCCCGCCTGTCCAAGGGCTGGAACCTGGGCGATCGCCTGGCCTGCTGGTATCACGGCGTCGAGGTCAACGGCGAGGGCGAGGTCTGCGACGTGCCGGCGATCAGCAACAGCCCGCTGGTCGGACAGGCTTGCGTGCGTCGCTATCCGATCCAGGAGGCCCATGGCGCCATCTTCGTCTACTTCGGCACCAGCCCGGACGAGGAGCCCGGCGAGCTCGAGCTGCCCGAGCAGCTGACCGACGGCGAGACCTACGGCCATTTCCTGTGCACCGCCACCTGGAAGTGCAACTACCAGTACGCCATCGACAACGTCATGGACCCGATGCACGGCACCTACCTGCACTCGGACTCGCACTCCATGGCCGAGGGCGACCGTCAGGCCGAGATGGTGCTCGAGCCCACCGAGAGCGGCTTCATCTTCAAGAAGACCGGCCAGACCGGGGTCAACTTCGACTGGGTGGAGTTCGGCAACACCAATGCCCTGTGGCTGCGCCTGTCGATCCCCTACCAGCAGCGCTTCGGCCCGGGCGGTCCGTTCTGGATCGTCGGCATGGCGGTGCCCGAGGACAAGGAGCACACCCGGGTGTTCTTCTGGCGGGTGCGCAAGGTTGACGGCTGGCAGCGTCAGGTGTGGCGCTTCTTCTACCGCACCAAACTCGAGCAGCTGCACTGGGACGTGCTGGAGCAGGATCGCATCATCCTCGAGAACCTGGCCCCGCAGGCCCGGACGCACGAGAATCTCTACCAGCACGACGTGGGCCTCTCGCGGCTGCGCCGGGTGATGTTGAAGATGGCCAAGAAGCAGCTGGCCGAGCGCCAGCAGGCGGCCTGACATGGCCGAGATGCTGAAGGGCAAGCGGATCCTGGTGACCGGGGCCGCCCGCGGCCTGGGCCGCAGCGTCGCCGAGGCCGCCGCCGCCGAGGGCGCGCGGCTGGTGATCAGCGATATCCTCGAGACCGAGCTTGCGCAGACCGCCGAGGCGCTGCGCGAACGTGGCGCCGAGGTCGAGGCGCTGGTCATCGACCAGGCCGATCCCGCCTCCATCGAGGTGGGCATGGCACGGATCGCCGAGGGCGGTGCCCTGGACGGGCTGGTCAACAATGCGGCCATCGCCACCGGCGTCGGCGGCGAGACCATGATGGACTACGACATGGCCCTGTGGGACCGGGTGATGGCGGTCAACGTGCGCGGCACCTGGCTGATGACCCGCGCCGCGGTGCCTCTGCTCGAGGCCGGCGGCGGTGGCCGGGTGGTCAACCTGGCCTCGGACACCGCCCTGTGGGGCGCACCCAGGCTGATGGCTTACGTCGCCAGCAAGGGCGCGGTGATCTCCATGACCCGCTCCATGGCCCGCGAGCTGGGCGAGCGCCGCATCGGCGTCAACGCCGTGGCCCCGGGGTTGACCCACTGCGAGGCCACCGAGTACGTGCCCCAGGAGCGCTACGACTACTACGCCCAGGGGCGCGCCCTGAAGCGCGAGCAGCAGCCCGACGACGTGGATGGGACCATCCTCTACCTGCTCTCGGATTGGTCGACCTTCGTCACCGGCCAGGTGATCCCGATCAACGGCGGCTTCGTCTTCAACTGAGGTGGTGCACATGGCAAGCGATATCCAGCACATCGTGGTGATCGGCGGCGGCCAGGCCGGCGGCTATGCCTGCAAGGCGCTGCGCGGCGAGGGTTTCGAGGGCCGGCTGACCGTGGTCGCCGACGAGCCCCACGACTTCTACGAGCGGCCGCCGCTGTCCAAGGGCGTGGTCACGGAAAGCGAACCGCTGCCGCGGCTGTTCCCGAAAGAGAGCCTGGCGGCGCTCGACATCGACTGGCGGCGTCCGCGCCGGGCCGTCGAGATCGACCGCGCGGCCGGCGAAGTGGTGCTCGACGACGGCGAGCGGCTGCCCTACGATCGCCTGTTGATCGCCACCGGCAGCCGACCGCGGCTGCCGGTGGCCGAATGGGCGAGCCTCGCCAACGTCATGACCCTGCGCACCTGGGACGACGCCACCCGACTCAAGGCCAAGCTCGAGGGCAGTCGCCGGGTCGGCATCATCGGTGGCGGCTGGATTGGCCTCGAGGTCGCTTCCAGTGCCCGCAAGCTGGGCGTCGAGGTGGATGTCTTCGAGCGCGCCCCGGCGCTGTGCGGCCGCAGCGTGGGGCCCGAGGTGGCCGAGGCGATCCGCGAGCTTCACGAGCGCCACGGCGTCGGCCTGGAACTCGGTCGCCAGGACATCGCCCTGGACGAGGAGGATGACGGCCGGGTGAATGTCGTGGCCGATGGCGAGCCCCGGGAGCCCTACGATCTGGTGGTGGTGGGGACCGGCGTCGAGATCAACCTGGAGCTGGCCCGCGAGGCGGGGCTTGCCACCGAGCAGGGCATCGTCATCGATGCCGCCGGGCACACCTCTGACCCGCGGATCTTCGCCGCCGGCGACGTGGCCCAGCACCCCCACCTGGGGCTCTGCCTGCAGTCCTGGGCCTACGCCCAGAACCAGGCCCGAGTGGTGGCCGACGCCATGCTCGGCAAGGACGCCCACTACGACGAGCCGGCCTGGCTGTGGTCCGACCAGCACGGCGTCAACATCCAGATCCTCGGCGTGCCGAGCGGCGAGCTGCACTGCGTGGTGCGCCGCGATCCCCAGGGGCCGGTGTTCTTCTACCTGGACGACGAGAATCGCCTGGTGCAGATGGTGGCCTTCGACCAGCCGCGCGCCATCAAGCTGGGCAAGCGCTGGCTGGCCGCCGAGCGCGTGCTCGACCCCGAGGCGCTGGGCGATCCTGACTACAACCTGATGCAGCTGCGCTGAACCGACCGTCCCTGACGACACAACGATAAGGTGAACCGATGTCCGATACCGCCGCCCCGGCCTTGACGGCCGGGGCCTCGCCCGATGCCGGGGCATCGAGCGGCGCGCGGCGCTGGCTGGTGCCCCTGGCCCTGCTGGCCTGCGTGATCCTGTCGTTCTTCGACAAGATCAGCGTCGCCGTACTGATCTCGAGCCCGGCCTTCCAGGCCGACCTGGGGCTCGTTGGAGAGTCGACCAAGCTGGGCCTGCTGATGACCGGCTTTCTGCTCTCCTACGGGGCCTCGTCGATGTTCCTGGGCTTTCTCGGCGACATCTTCAGCCCCCGCAGCTGTCTCTACGGCATGCTGATCCTGACTGCCAGCATCATGGCGGTGATGGGCTTCGTCGACGATTACGGCTTGATGCTCGGCCTGCGGGTGCTGCTGGGCATCGCCGAGGGGCCGATGTTTGCGGTGGCCTATACCATCGTCAAGCGGCTCTTCCCGCCGCGCGAGCAGGCCCGAGCGACCATGCTGTGGCTACTCGGCACGCCGATCGGCGCCACCCTGGGCTTTCCCTTCACCATCTGGGTCATTGACCAGTTCGGCTGGCGAGCCAGCTTCTTCGCCATCGCCCTGCTGACGGTACCGGTGATGCTGCTGGTCTACCTGGTGTTCCGGCGCCTCGACGTCAGTACCCGCTCCCCGGCGCTGCAGCACAGCGACAAGCAGCACGTGCCGCTGGCGACCCACCGCGCCGCCACCGGTCGGCTGCTCAAGCGCTGGACCTTCTGGTCGATGTGCCTGTTCAACGTCGCCTTCCTGGCCTACCTGTGGGGTCTCAACAGTTGGCTGCCCACCTATCTGGTTCAGGACAAGGGCATCGATCTCGACCAGGCGGGGATTTTCTCCTCGCTGCCGTTCATCGCCATGCTATTGGGCGAGGTGATCGGCGCCATCGTCTCCGACCGCTTCGACCGGCGCGCGCTGATGTGCTCGATCGCCATGCTCGGTGCGGGCCTGGGGCTGGCGATGGTGCTGTCCATCGAGGACTCCAACTGGGCGATGATCGCCGCCATGTCGTTCAGCGCCGCCATGTGGGGCGTCGGTGCGCCCAACGTCTTCGCGCTGCTGGCCAAGGCCACGCCCTCCGACGTCAGCGCTACCGCCGGCGGCATCTTCAACGGCCTGGGCAACTTCTCCGGCGCCTTGGTGCCGGTGCTGATCGGCGCGCTGATCGTCGCCACCGGTGACATGACCGCCGGGCTGATGTTCATGATGGCCATGGCCTTCCTCGGCGCCGTGGTGCTCCTCCCCCTGATTCGCCGCTACTGAGCGGCCGGCGCCGCCCCGTTCCGGGTCGGCGCCGCCCTTTTCGTACGCATCCTGTTGATTATCCAAGGGTCGTTGATCGGCCTCTGGCGACCGCTCGGGCGACGTTTGACAAAGCTCGACGGCGAGCCTACATTGCTATCATCAAATAATAAACAAAGTTTCAAATATGGCACGCCAAGCGGCGCGCCGTCTGGGATGGCAACAAAGGTAATAACAGCATGACAAGCCTGAAGATCGGTATCTGCGGCGGGGGTGTCGGCGGTCTCTGTGCAGCTCTGGCGCTGCGTCAACAGGGCCACGAGGCCATCGTCTTCGAACGTGCCAAGCAGTTCCTGCGCATCGGTGCCGACGTCAACCTGACCCCCAACGCCGTGCGTGCCCTGGATCGCCTGGGCGTGGGCGAGGTGCTGCGCGAGACCGCGGCGCGTCCGACCCACCGCATCAGCCGTACCTGGGACACCGGTGAGGAGACCTCGCGGCTGCCCATGAGCGAGGCCGCCGAACAACGCTACGGTGCCCCGCAGCTGACGATCCATCGCGGCGACCTGCTCCAGGCCCTGGAGAAGGCGTTGCCCGAGGAGGCCATCCGGCTGGGCAAGCAGGCCGAACGCATCGAGCAGGGCGAGCCGATGCGCATCCATTTCGCCGACGGCACCAGCGAGGAGGTCGACCTGGTGGTCGGCGGCGACGGTATTCACTCCGCCGTGCGTCGCGAGCTGTTCGGCGCGGACCAGCCCGAGTTCACCGGCCTGGTGTCCTATCGCTCGGTGGTGCCGCGCAGCGCGGTGCCGGAGGTCGAGAATCTGGACGCCTTCACCAAGTGGTGGGGTCCGAGCGCCGACGTCCAGGTGGTGGTCTTCCCGCTGACCCGCGGCGAGGAGGTCTTCGTCTTCGCCACCACCCCGCAGGACGACTGGCGCGAGGAGTCCTGGACCCTGCCCGGCGACGTCAATGAGCTGCGCGAGGTCTACAAGGACTTCCATCCCGACGTGCGGGCCCTGCTGGCCGCCTGTGACGGCGTGACCAAGTCGGCGCTCTATGTGCGCGAGCCCATGGAACGCTGGTCGGTGGGGCATGCCACCCTGATCGGCGACGCCGCCCACCCCATGGTGCCCTTCATGGCCCAGGGCGCGTGCATGGCCATCGAGGACGCGGTAGTGCTGTCGCGCTGCCTGGAGGGCGTCGACCGCGCCGGGCTCTCTGCGGCGCTGGAACGCTTCGAGTCGGCCCGCAAGGAGCGTACCGCCAAGGTACAGCGCGGCTCCCGGGCCAACGACTGGCTCAAGGGCGAGGGAAATGCCGACTGGGTCTACGGCTATGACGCCTGGGGCGTGGCGCTGGCCTGACGCCAGCGACTGCTCCCGAACGCTTCAATAACAACATCCGAGGAAATCCCCGCATGACCAAGAAGCTCCTGACCACGTCCCTGCTGGGCCTGTCCCTGGCGACCGCCGCCGGGGCCGCCCAGGCCGAGGAAATCACCCTCAACGCCGTTTCCTTCACGCCCAAGAGCGCGGTGGTCTCCCACGGCTTCGAGGCCTTCGTCGAGGCGATCAACGAGAAGTTCGACGGCGAACTGCAGATCAACTGGCGCGGCGGCCCCGAGGTGATGCCGCCGTTCCGCCTGGCTGACGCCGTGCGCAATGGCTCCATCGACATGGCGCTGACCAGCCCGAGCTACTATTCTGGCCTGGTGCCGTCGGCCACCGCCTCCAACCTGTCGTTCAAGACCTATGACGAGATTGCCCAGACCGGCTACCTGGATCTGATGACCGAGATTCACGCCGAGCGAGGCCTGCACTACCTCGGCGAGATCCCGGCCAGCCCGGTGAAGTTCTTCCTGTTCTTCAAGGAAGAGGTTGGTGGTCTCGACGACATCGCGGGCAAGCGCATCCGCGTCTTCCCGACCATCCTGCCGTTCGTCGCATCGCTCGGTGCCGAGCCCCTGGTGTTGCCCATGGGCGAGATCTACACCGCCATGGAGCGCGGCGTGATCGACGGCTTCGCCCAGAGCAACCTCGGCTGGGTCGACCAGTTCGAGGACGTGGTCAATTACTACATCACGCCCTCCTACTACCGGGCCGGCTTCAACGTGCTGGTCAACCCGGAGGCTTGGAGCGAGCTGCCCGACGATCTTAAGGGCCGCCTGCAGGCCTACCTGCGCGATGAGCTGGCACCCGAGATCGACGCCAGCTGGGACGAGATCATCGCCGACGGCTATCAGCAGATGGACGATGCCGGCTTCCAGGAGGTCGAGCTGACCGGTGACGACGCCGACCAGTATCTCTCGACCGCCATCGAGGCGGCATGGGACAAGCTGGCCGAGGATGTGGATCCGGAGCTGCATGCCGAGCTCAAGGCCATGCTGGTCGACTGATCGACCCTGCGTCCCCGGCGTCCTCTCCCCCGGATGCCGGGGCCCGACCACCTTTCGGGACCCCCGCTATGGATGACTCCCTTTCCGTCTCGCGCCCATCGTCTTCGGCGTTCATGCGCGGCGTCAGCCGGCTGAACCTGTGGCTGGCCTGGCTCAGCGGCCTGGTGCTGGTCGCCGCCACCGCCCTGGTGTTCCTGGAGATTCTCTCTCGGGTGCTGTTCGACCACTCCCTGGTCTGGGTCATCGAGCTCAGCGAATACTCGCTGCTCTATATGACCTTTCTCGGCGCACCTTACCTGCTGGAGAAGCATCGCCATGTGGCCATCGATCTGATCACCGACGCCCTGCCCGAGTGGCCGCGGCGCGTGCTGGTCGGCGTGCTGTGCGCCCTGGCGGCGGTGGCCTGCGGCTACTGCACCTGGGTCGGCGGCCTGGTGACCCTCGACCAGTTCGAGTACGGGATGCGCGAGACCACCCTGATGCGACCGCCGAGCTACCTGATCACCATGGTGTTCCCCCTCGGCATGCTGCTGCTCACGATCCAGTTCGTGGCGCAGACCCTCGACAGTTTCAAGCGCTGAGCCCAAGGCCTGCGCATAGACAATACTCCCCTGGAGGCTGATATGGACTGGTGGCTGACGCTGCTCCTGCTCATGGGTCCGCTCCTGCTGCTGATGATGCTCGGCATGCCGGTGGCGTTCGCCTTCCTGGTCGTCAACCTGGTCGGTGCCTATGTGCTGCTGGGCGGCATGTCGGGCGTCGAACAGCTGGTGATCAACACCACCGGCGCGCTGACCAGCTTTACCCTGGTGCCCATCGCCATGTTCATGATCATGGGCGAGGTGATGTTCCGCTCGGGCATCGCCAACGACCTGCTGGATACGCTGGATAAATGGTTTGGAAAACTTCGCGGAAGACTGGCCTTCATGGCCGTCGGCGGCGGGGTGCTGTTCTCCACCCTGACCGGCAACAGCATGGGATCCATCGCCCTGCTGGGCTCGAGCCTGGTGCCGGAGATGGAGAAACGCGGCTACAAGAAGCCGATGTCGCTGGGGCCGATCCTCGGCTCCGCCGGCCTTGCGATCATGATTCCGCCGAGCTCGCTGGCCGTGGTGCTGGGCGTGGTGGCCGAGCTGCCGATCGGGCGCCTGCTGATCGCCATCATCCTGCCGGGCCTGCTGATGGCGGTGCTCTACACCGTCTACATCCTCGGTCGCTGTACCCTGCAGCCGGAGGTGGCGCCGTCCTTCGACGTCGCGCCCACGCCGATGCGGGTCAAGCTCGAAGCCGGGGTTCGCAACATCCTGCCGATCGGTGTCATCGTGTTTGCCGTGGTCGGGGTAATCTTCCTGGGCCTGGCTACGCCTACCGAGGCGGCGGCCTCCGGTGCCGTGGCCACGGTGCTGCTGGCGCTGGGCAAGCGCCGGCTGAGCCTCGACATCTTCAAGAACTCGATGTTCGAGAGCGCCGCCATCTCGGTGATGGTGCTGCTGATCGTCGCTGGTGCCATCGCCTTCACCCAGCTGCTGTCCTTCACCGGGGCGACCTTCGGCCTGATGGACGCGGTGCTCGGCCTGCCGTTCGGCGACAAGACCATCGTGCTGGCCATGGTACTGACCATCGTGGTGCTGGGCATGTTCATGGGCCCGCTGCCGATCATGATGATCACCCTGCCGATCTTCGTGCCGGTGGTGGAGCAGTTCGGCTTCGACCCACTGTGGTTCGCGGTGCTGTTCCTGATCGCCATCGAGACCGGCTCCACCTCGCCGCCGCTGGGCGCCGCGCTGTTCGTGATGAAGGCCGTGGCGCCACAGGGCACCGGCATGGGCAGCATCTACAAGGCGGCGGTGCCGTTCCTGGTCTGCGACTTCCTGGCCATCGCCATCGTCTTCGCCTTCCCCGAGATCGTCACCTGGCCGGTCGGCCTGATGTTCGACTGAGCCGGCGACCCCGAGCGAGGAGGCAGAGATGCGACGCCCGAACTTCATCGTCTTCATCACCGATCAGCAGCGCGCCGAGCACCTTGGCTGCTACGGGGATCCCACCGTGCGCACGCCACATCTGGATGGTCTGGCCGCGAAGGGGGTGAGATTCACGCGCTTCCACGTGGCCACGCCGATCTGCCAGCCCAACCGGGCCTGCCTGGTCACCGGGCAGCAGCCGTCGGTCAACGGTGTGCGCCAGAACGGCATTCCGCTGGATCTGGACAGCGTGACCTTCGCCGACGCGCTGCGCGGGGCCGGCTATCGCACCGGCTACATCGGCAAGGCGCACTTCCAGAACGTCACCGACATCCCGGCGCCCGAGCGGCGGCAGGGCGGCGAGGGCGAGACGCTGCCCGACGCGCTCGGGCACAGCCTGCGCCGCCAGCGCGACGGCGACGCCTACCGCTGGGAGGTGCGCCGGCGCTGGGCCGAGACGCCGGACCTCGAGCTGCCCACCCCCTATTACGGCTTCGACCACGTGCGGCTGTGCATCGGCCACGGCGACCAAGTCGAGGGGCATTACAGCGGCTGGCTGCGTGAGCGGCATGCCGATCCCGATGCGGTGCGCGGGCCGGCCAATGCCCTGCCGGACGCGAATATCAGCGCGCCGCAGTGCTGGCGTACGGCGCTGCCCGAAGGCGCCTATCCGACCGCCTACGTCGCCGACCAGGCCTGCGCCTTCCTCGACGACCAGGACGACGAGACGCCCTTCGTGCTGGTGGTGTCCTTCCCCGACCCGCATCACCCCTTCACCCCGCCCGGGCGCTACTGGTCGATGTACGACCCCGACGAGGTAGTGCTGCCGGCCACGGCGGAGCGCTCGGTCGAGGCCATCGCCGACCTGCCGGATTCGGCCCTGGCGGCCTACCGCTGGGGCCGCGACGAGCCCGACAGCCACTGGCCGCTGAGCCTGTCCGAGCGCCAGCTGCGCGAGATCATCGCCCTCAACTACGGCAGCATCTCGATGGTCGACGATGCCGTGGGCGAGGTGCTGGGCCGGCTCGACGAGCGGGGGCTCGCCGACGACACCGTGGTGGCCTTCACCTCGGACCACGGCGACTACATGGGCGATCACGGCACCGTGCTCAAGCTCGGCCTGCACTTCCAGAGCGTGGTGCGGGTGCCGCTGATTTGGCACGACCCGCGCTCGCCCGAGCGGGGCGGGCGCGTCTCGGGGCGGCTCGGCAGCGCCATCGACCTGGCGCCGACGCTGCTGCAGCGGGCCGGCCTGAAGACGCCGGTCGGCATGCAGGGCCGCGACCTGTTCGACGCACAGCGGCCGGCGCCGCCGGTGTTGATCGAGGATGCCGGCATCCAGGTATTCCGTGACGGCGACGCCGACAGCGGCATCACCACCCTGGTCACTGAGGACTGGCGGCTCAGCCTGTTCGAGGGCGAGGCGGGTGGCGAGCTCTATCACCTGGCCGAGGATCCCCACGAGACCCGCAACCTGTGGGGCGACCCGGTCCACCAGGACACCCGGATGGCGCTGCTGGAGGCCCTGGCGCGACGCATGATCGAGCTGCGCGACAAGCGACTGTCGGCCACCGCCAGGGCCTGATCCGCCCCTTGCTCGCTCCTTGGGCGTCCGGGCGCGAAAACGGCCCGGGTGAGCGGATTTTTTCCTTATTAATATCAGATAGTTGAAGGCTCCTTCTGACGCTTCCAACGGACCTTGACAAACAGCGGTCCGACGTCTATCTTCATTCTGTATCAAATAAGAAATATAGTTTAATATTTGAAATTACCGGCGACGCCGAGTCGCCAAGGGAAGCCGAGGCGCAATCGGCTCCCGGGTCCCGATCCGGTATCGTAGGCGCAAGGGCGCCAGGGCTCAGAGAGGAGCCCGCCAGCCGGCGCGGAAACCGACCCACACCAAGAGGCGATGACGCGATGAGCGACACCGAGAAGGACGCAAGGAAGTACCTGATCCCGGGCCTGGAGCGCGGCCTGATCATCCTGATGGAGCTGAGTCGCAGCCACCGGGAGATGAGCTTCGCCGAGATCGTCAAGTGCGTCGATATCCCCAAGGCGACGGCCTATCGCGCCATCCAGACGCTGGAATACATGGGTTTCATCCGGCGTCACCCATCCACCGGGCTGTATTCGCTCGGGGTCAACGTGCTGCGGCTCGGTTTCGAGTACGTCGCTTCCCTGGACGTGGTCCAGGTCGGCCAGCCGGTGATCGAGTCGCTGCGTGACAAGACCGGCTGCTCGAGCCATATCGCCATCCGCGACGGCCGCGACGTCATCTATGTGGCCCGGGTCAGCGCTGCCAACGCCACCGTGCGCCGGGTCAGCGTCGGCACGCGGCTGCCGGCGCACCGCACCTCCCTGGGGCGGATGCTGCTGACCGGCCTGAGTCGCCAGGAGTTCGAGGCGCTCTACCCGGAATCGACGCTGCCGGACGCGGAGCCCGGCGCTCCCGCCGACCGCGAGGCGCTGTGGCAGCTGGTTCAGGAGGATCGCGAGCGCGGCTACGTGATCGCCGAGTCCTTCTTCCAGTTCGGTATCTCCTCGATCGTCTACCCGCTCTACAACCATGACGGCGAGGTCGAGGGCGTGGTCAGCATCATGGTGCCGGTGCACGAGATTCCCGAGCAGGACCGCGAGCGCCTGCGCCTCGAGGTTGCCGAGGCGGCCAACGGCATCTCCAACCTGCTGGGCTACCAGGGCAGCGCCGGAGGGCAGCGTCAGATGAGATGAAGACGCCCTGATCCAACCCGCCGGACGCTTAGTCATTCCGCGTCCGGTTCGAGCCAACACGGCAATCAGACGACTGTCGCGAGGCCTTTGCTTCGCGAGCGGGGACCCTTTGTGTCCGTGACATCGCCCAGCGTGAGGGTCGACGTCACACAGAAGCAGGAGATCGACATGAATATCGTGGGTATCGAAGCATTGGAGTTCGGCGCCGAGGACGTCGAGGCCGGCAAGCAATTCGTCGAGGACTTCGGTCTGGCGCCGGTCGACGGCGAGGCGGGAGCCGCGACCTTCGAGACGCTCAACGGCGCCCGCCTGTCGGTCCGCGCCATCGACGACCCGGCGCTGCCCGCGGCCTTCGAGGAGGGCTCGACCCTGCGTCGCATGACCTGGGGAGTGGCGAATCTCGAGGCCCTGGAGCCGCTGCGCGAGCGCCTGCGCGACCAGCCTGGCTACGTCGACCACGGCGATCGTCTGGAATGCCGCGATCCCAACGGCCTGACGGTGTGCATCCGGTCCACTCGGCTGCACGACGTCGAACTGGAGGTCACGCCGATCAACCAGTGGGGCGACATGCAGCGCGTCGACCAGCCGAGCCCGGTCTACGAGCGGGCCACTCCGGCGGGCATCGGCCATGCGGTGTTCTTCGTCGACGACCTGGAGGCCAGCGAGCGCTTCTACCGCGAACTGCTGGGCTTCTCGGTCTCCGATCGCTACATCGACCGCGCCGTCTTCCTGCGCATGCAGGCGCGTGGCGGCCATCACAACATCTTCCTGCTCAAGCTGCCGCACCGCGGCGCGGGCCTCAACCACGTGGCCTTCACCGTGCGCGACATCCACGAGGTGATCGGCGGCGGCCTGGCGATGAACCGTCGCCAGTGGAGCACCTTCATCGGCCCCGGCCGCCACCCGATCTCCTCGGCCTACTTCTGGTACGTCAACAGCCCGCTGGGCGGTGCCTTCGAGTACTACACCAACGAGGACTACCTGACCGAGGCCTGGGTGCCGCGCGAGATGCAGCACTCCCTGGAATCGTTCACCGAGTGGGCCATCGAGGGCGGCATCGACGCCGAGACCCGGCGCCAGAAGAAGGCCGACGCCTGAGCCACGGCCGGGCCCCGGGTCCGGCCGATCGAGCAGCACTCAAGTTTCACCATCGAGGCCGGTCGCCTGCAGGCGGCCGGCACGGGGACCCCTCGTCCTGAATCCGGCCGTCGGCCGGGCGACACGCGCAACGAGGCCTCCCCGACACCCAAGCGCGATCCCGAGGAGAGACACCATGTCCGAACAGTTCGCTACCTGGAGTAAACCCGACGATCTGTCCTTCGAGGACTGGATCGAGTCCCGCATCGCCCGCTTCAAGGGTCGCAAGTACGACTGGAACGCCCTGAAGTTCCAGGCCGACTTCGATCCCAAGTATCGCCGTGCCCAGATGCGCTACATCGGCACCGGCGCCACCGGCGTGGCCAACGACACCAACACCATCCCGGCCGAGCACTTCACCTTCTCGACCATGGTGCTGCCGTCCAAGTGCGAGGGGCCGCTGCACGTGCATGACGACGTCGAAGAGGTGTTCTTCGTCCTCAAGGGCTCCATTCGCCTGTTCCTCAAGGATGGCGACCACTACACCGAGACCGTACTCGGGGAGCGTGACGTGGTCTCCGTGCCGCCGGGCATCTACCGCGGCCTGCTCAACGAGAGCGAGGAAGAGGCGCTGATGTGCGTGATGCTGGGTACGCCCAAGCCGCAGATCCCGACCTATCCGGACGATCATCCGCTGTCCAAGGTCAAGCGCAACGGATGAGTGGGCCGGCCATGACACCCCAGACCCTGGCGCTCGACGCCGGCCTCCAGGCCTACCGCGAGACCGGCGAGGGCCCCGCCATCGTGCTGCTCCACGGCATCAGCTCCGGGGCGGCCTCCTGGGCGCCGCTGGCCGCGCACCTGGCTGGCTATCGGCTGCTGGCCTGGGACGCCCCGGGCTACGGCGACAGCCAGCCGCTGGCCGCGGACGAGCCCACGGCGGCCGACTACGCCGCGCGCCTCGAGGCCTGGCTCGACGCCCTGGGCGTCGAGCGCTGCGTGCTGGTCGGCCACTCGCTGGGGGCGATGATGGCCAGTGCCTTCGTCGCTCGGCGGCCCGAGCGGCTGGCCGGGGTGATCCTGGCCGACCCGGCCCTTGGCTATCGGGATGCCGACGACGCCAAGCGCGACAGCGTCTACCGCAGTCGCTGGACGATGCTGGTCGAGCAGGGCCATGAGGCCTATGCCGCGGCCCGTGCCCCGCGCCTGCTGTGTGATGGCGCCGATGATGCCGATGTCGCCCGGGTCCGCGAGGGCATGCAGCGCCTGCACGTCGAGGGCTTCGCCCAGGCCTGCTGGATGCTGGCCAATGACGCCCTGGAGGGCTACCTGCCCGAGGGGCTGCCGGTGCCGGCCACGGTGCTGTGCGGCGACGAGGACGCCATCACCACGCCCGAGGCCTCACGGGCCCTGGCCGAGCGCCTGGGGCTGCCCTATCGCGGCCTGCCGCGTGCCGGGCATGCCAGCTACATCGATGCGCCCGAGGCCTTCGGCGCGGCCGTTGCGGCCTTCGCCGGGCCGCTGCTGGCGACATCCACCCGGAACTGAGACGAGGACGACACCATGAGCTTTATGATCGAAGACCGGGTGGCGGTGGTCACCGGCGGATCCTCCGGGATCGGCCTCGAGGCCGTACGCCTGCTGCTGACTCATGGCGCCCGGGTGGCGCTGTGCGGCCGCAACCCCGAACGGCTCGAGGCGGCCCGCGCCGCCCTGGTCGAGGAATTTCCCGCCGCCGAGCTGCTGGCCGAGACCTGTGACGTGCTCGACGAGGCCTCCTGCCAGGCCTTCGCCGAGGCGGTGCGCGGCCGATTCGGCGGCGCCGACATGCTGATCGCCAACGCCGGCCAGGGTTACGTGGCCCATTTCGACGACACCCCGCGGGAGGCCTGGCTGTCCGAGGCCAACCTCAAGCTGTTCGGGGTGATCAATCCGCTGAGCGCCTTCCGCGAGCAGCTGGCGGCGTCCGAGATCGGCTCGCTGACCTGCGTCAACTCGCTGCTGGCCCTGCAGCCCGAGCCGCACATGATCGCCACCTCGGCGGCGCGGGCGGCGCTGCTCAACATGACTCACTCGCTGTCCCACGAGCTGATCGGCGACGGCATCCGGGTCAACTCCATCCTGCTGGGCATGGTCGAGTCCGGCCAGTGGCGCCGCCGCTTCGAGCAGCGCGACGACACCTCTCAGAGTTGGGAGGAATGGACCGGCGCCATTGCCGCCAAGCGTGGCATCCCCATGGGTCGCCTGGGCCGCCCGCAGGAGCCGGCCCGCGCGCTGGTCTTCCTGGCTTCCCCGATGGCTTCCTTCACCACCGGCGCCGCCCTGGACGTCTCCGGTGGCTTCAACCGCCACCTGTGACGACATGGAGAACCCCATGACCAAACGACTGATGATGATCGGCTACGGCGCCATGGGCAGCGAGGTGCACCGCCTGCTGCCCGAGGGCCTGGAACTGGCCTGGGTGGTAGTGCCGGAGGCCTTCGCCGCCGGGGTGCGCGACCGCCTGGCCGGCCAGGCCGAGGTGCTGACCGCCATCGACCAGTGCGCCGCGCGTCCCGACCTGGTGGTGGAATGCGCCGGCCAGCCGGGCCTCGCCGAGCACGGCGAGGCGGTGCTGCGCCGCGGCCTGACGCTGGCGGTGGTGGCCACCGGTGCGCTGTCCGACGAGGCGCTTTACGAGCGGCTCGCCACCGCGGCCCGCGAGGGCGGCGGGCGCATGCAGCTGCTGTCCGGCGCGGTGGCCGGCATGGATGGTCTGTCGGCGGCCCGCGAGGGCGGCCTGGACGAGGTCACCTACGAGGCCTGCAAGGCGCCGCGCAGCTGGAAGGGCAGCCACGCCGAACAGCTCGTCGACCTCGATGCCGTCGCCGAGAAGACGGTGTTCTTCGAGGGCGACGCCGGCGAGGCCGCGCGGCTGTTCCCGGCGAACTCCAACGTCGCTGCCACCATCGCCCTGGCCGGCGTGGGCATGCGCGACACCCGGGTGAAGCTGACCGTCGATCCGGCGACCACGCGCAACACTCATTGTATTCATGCCAGGGGCCGCTTCGGCGAGTTCACCATCGAGCTCAACGGCTACCCCCTGGAAAGCAATCCCAAGACCTCGACCCTCGCCGCCCTGTCGGTGGTGCGCGCCTGTCGCCAGGCGCTCGAGCCGGTCTCGTTCTAAGGGAGGTGTCCGAGATGACTCTGAAGATTTTCGTTGCCGGCGAATGGCGCGAGGGCCGCGGCGACCCCATGGTGTCGCGCTTTCCTGCCGACGGTTCGGTCAACGCCGAGCTCAATGCCGCGAGCCTCGACGACGTCGAGGAGGCGATCGCCGCCGCCGACGCGGCCTGGCGCGCCCCCGCCTGGCGCGAGCGCCTGCCCCATGAGCGGGCCGAGGTGCTGTATCGCGTCAGCGACCTGATCCGCGAACGCCTCGACGAGCTCGCCGCGCTGCAGACCCGCGACAACGGCAAGCCGCTGGCCGAAGCCCGTGGCCTGGTCGCCAGCGCCGCCGGTACCGCGCGCTACTTCGCGGCGGCCTGCGAGACCCTGGAGGGCGAGCTGCCCACCCGTCGCAACGCCGAGTTCCTGACCCTGAGCCAGTACGAGCCGCTCGGGGTGATCGCCGCCATCACGCCGTGGAATTCGCCGATCGCCAGCGAGATGCAGAAGGTCGCCCCGGCGCTGGCCGGCGGCAATGCCGTGGTGCTCAAGCCCGCCGAGGCCACCCCGCTGATGGCGCTCAAGCTCGCCGAGCTGTTCGAGGAAGCCGGCCTGCCCAAGGGGCTGCTCAGCGTGCTGCCGGGCCGCGGCCGGGTGATCGGCGAGGCCATCGCCCGCCATCCCAAGGTGCGCAAGATCTCCTTCACCGGCGGCACCAGCACCGGTCGCCACCTGGCCCACGTGGCCGCCGACAAGCTGATCGGCACCTCCCTGGAGCTGGGCGGCAAGTCGCCGACCATCATCCGCGAGGACGCCGACCTGGAACAGGCGGTGAAGGGCGTGGCCTACGGCATCTTCAGCTCCGCCGGCCAGGCCTGCATCGCCGGCTCGCGGCTGTTCATCCACCGCAGCCGCTATGACGAGGTCATGGCGCGTCTCGAGACCATCGCCCGCGAGCTGCGCGTCGGTCATCCCGAGACCCCGGGCGTGCACCTGGGGCCGCTGATCAGCGAGGCGCACCGCGACGGCGTGGCGGCCTACGTCGAGCGGGCCCGCGAAGAGGGCGGCCGTATCCGCGTCGGCGGCGTGATTCCCACCGAGGGCGAGCTGGCCGCGGGCAGCTTCTATCCGCCGACCCTGATCGAGGGCCTGCCCCACGACAGCGCGGTCTGCCAGGAGGAGATCTTCGGCCCGGTGCTGGTGGCGCTGCCCTATGACAACGAGGACGAGTTGGTGGGCCTGGCCAACGACAACGTCTACGGCCTGGCGGCCGGCATCTGGAGCGCCGACTACCGCGCGGCCCTGCGCCTCGCCGACCGGCTCGAGGCCGGCACGGTGTGGATCAACACCTACAAGAAGTTCTCCATCTCGACGCCCTTCGGCGGCTACAAGGAGAGCGGCCTGGGCCGCGAGAAGGGCCGCCAGGGCATCCAGGCCTATATGCAGCAGAAGAGCCTGTACCTGGGCCTCGACGCGAATCCCAACAGCTGGTGCGACTGAGCGCCCACGGTTACAGAGGAAAAGCATCATGACGACCATCACCGTGGGCGAAGCCGTCGCCCGCACCCTGGAAGCCCACGCGGTCTCGGCCGTGTACGGCGTGATCTCCATCCACAACCTGCCGATCGCCGACGCCATCGGTCAGCGCGAGCGGGTGCGCTTCGTGCCCTCCCGCGGCGAGGCCGGGGCGGTGACCATGGCCGACGGCCATACCCGCGTCGGCGGGCTCGGCGTGGCCCTGACCAGCACCGGCGCCGGTGCCGGCAATGCCGTGGGCGCGATGCTCGAGGCGCTCAACGCCGGCACCCCGCTGCTGCACATCACCGGCCAGGTCGAGAAGGCCTACCTGGATCGCGACGCCGGCTTCATCCACGAGACCCGCGACCAGATGGGCTTCCTCGAGGCCTGCTCCAAGCGTGCCTACCGCGCCTGCACCCCCGAGCAGGTGGTGCCGCTGCTGCATCGCGCCATCCAGGAGGCGATGACCCTGCCGCGCGGTCCGGTGAGCCTGGAAATTCCCATCGACATCCAGGCCAGCCAGGTCGAGTGGATCGAGACCGCGCCGGCGTCTCCTGCCGCGCCGGCCCGGGTCGCCGACGCCGAGGTCGACGCCCTGGCCGAGCGGCTGCTGGCCGCCAAGCGGCCGGTGCTGTGGATCGGTGGCGGCTGCCTGGAGGCCGGTGAGGCCGTGCGTCGCCTGGCCGACGCCGGCATTCCGGTGGTCTCCAGTACTCACGCCCGCGGCGTGTTGCCGGACAGCCATCCGCGCAGCCTGCGCGCCTTCCACAGCGCTCCGGCGGTGGAGGAGCTGTTCGCCGCCAGCGACCTGATGCTGGTGGCCGGCTCGCGGCTGCGCAGCAACGAGACCCGCACCTACTCGGTGGCCCTGCCGAGGCCGCTGGTGCAGATCGACGTCGACCCGGCGGCGGCTCACCGCAACTATCCCGCCGATGCCTTCCTGTGCGGCGAGTGTGGCGACGTGCTGTCGCGCCTGGCCGATCGCCTGGGGGGCAAGCGTGCCCCCGACGCCGAGGTCGACCGCGAGGTCGCCAAGGCCGTGGCCGCCGCCGAGCGAGCGCTGCGTGACCAGGTCGGCGAGTACGCCAAGCTCTGCGACGCGGTGCGCGAGTCGCTGCCTGCGGACGGCATCTTCGTGCGCGACATCACCGTCTCCGGCAGCACCTGGGGCAGCCGGCTGCTGCCCATCGAGCGCCCGCTGACCAACATCCATTCGCTGGCCGGTGCCATCGGCCAGGGCCTGGCCACCGGCATCGGCTGCGCGGTGGGTGGCGAGGGCCGCAAGGTGGTCACCGTGGTCGGCGATGGTGGCCTGATGCTGATGGTCGGCGAGCTGGCCACCCTGGCCCAGGAAGGCCTCGACATGACCCTGGTGGTGATGAACGACGGCGGCTACGGCGTGATGCGTGGCATCCAGGACAAGTACTTCGAGGGTCGCCAGTACTACAACGACCTGCACACCCCGGACTTTCAGGCCATGGCCGATGCCCTGGGCCTGCCGCGCTGGAAGGTCGGCCACGGCGACGACTTTCAGGCCGTGCTGGCCGAGGCCGTGGGCCGTGCCGGTCCGGCGGTAGTCGAGGTGGACATGGCCAGCGTCGGACCGCTGGAGTTCGCCGGCCCGCCCCAGAAGACCCTCTACTGATGCATGGCGTCACCGGTCAGCCGGTGACGCCTCATACCACCAACGCTGCCGATGGAGGAGAGGCGAGGGAACATCGAGAGAACCTGAACGAAAAAAACAATTTTTTAGCTTCCGTTTCATAACAACGAATCAAGAGAGACTCCTATGCAAGCCAAGAAGACCCTGATGCTGGCCCTGCTGCCGGCAGGATTCCTTGCGGCCCAAAGTGCCTATGCCTTCGACGTGGTCGAGGCCGGTCAGCCCGTCGTCACCGGCGAGCCGAGCCGCGTGGGCGCGCCCTGGAACCACCGCAGCACTTTCAACATTCCGGGCACCAACACCGATGTGGCCTTCGGCGGCTACGTCAAGTTCGACGCCCTCTACGACTTCGACTATGACCTGGGCGAGATCACCGACCCGCTGGCCGCCGCCAGCGAAGCCAACGCCACCGACGGCAAGACCACCTTCACCGCCCAGGAGACGCGGCTGAACTTCCGCACCCAGACTCGCTTCGGCGACGAGATGCTGCGGACCTACTTCGAGGGGCACTTCGCGCCCGACAACAAGTTCAACCTGCGCCACGCCTACGGCGAGTACAACGGTTTCCTGGCGGGCCAGACCTGGACCAACGCCATGTTCTTCCTGGGGACGCCGCGGATTCTCAAGCTGGGCGGGCCGATCGGCTACGCCACCGGGCGCCCCGAGCAGGTGCGCTACACCTACCAGTCTGGCGCCAACACCTTTGCGGTGGCCCTGGAAAACCCCGAGTCCTCGATCTCCGATCTCGGTCCCGGCGGCGCCGCCGACGAGAACACCGAGCTGCCGGACCTGACCATGCGCTATCGCTACAAGCGCAACTTCGGGATCTCCGGGGTGGTGCGTCAGTTCTCCTCCGACTCGAAGGTGAGCGGCCAGGACGAGAGCGCCACCGGCTATGGCGTGATCGCCCAGGCGGCGCTGCCGATGGGCAGCACCACCCTCAAGGGCAACATGATGGTGGGCAGCGGCCTGGGCGGCTATCTGGACTACGTGCCGGCCTCGGGCGCCAAGTTCCGGGCCCCGGACGCCTACCTGGACGCCGACGGCAATCTCGAGACCGTCGACCTGCAGAGCTACGGCATCTCCCTGGACCACCAATGGAACGACGCCTGGATGAGCTCCATCGGCACCTCGGTGGTCAGCCAGGACCTGCCGGACGATGCCCCGGCCTTCCAGGGCATGACCGACACCGTGCAGTTCTCCCACGTCAACCTGATCTGGGACGTCAACTCACGCATGACGGTGGGCCTGGAATACCAGTACGTCGACCTGGAGAAGATCAGCGGCGACGAAGTGGACGCCAGTCGGCTGCAGGCCAGCGCCCAGTTCCACTTCTGATCGCTCGTACCCCCTTTTGACCTGGCCTTGCCTGTTGAAAGGCGAAGGATTTGCCGGCCCCCGTGGCCGGCTTTTTTGTGCCTGCCATCCGGCTGCGCCGGGAGCTGTAAGCCATAAGCGAGAAGTGCGGCGCTGCACGCCTGGAAGAACCGGGCTTCGCCCGGAGCGTGAAGAAGGAATAAAAAAACCCTCCGAGGGGATGTCTCGGAGGGTTTGACGTTTCATGGGAGGAGTTCATGCTGCCTTCGAGCTTCGAGCTTCGAGCTTCGAGCTTCGAGCTTCGAGCTTCGAGCTTCGAGCTTCGAGCTTCGAGCTTCGAGCTTCGAGCTTCGAGCTTCGAGCTTCGAGCTTCGAGCTTCGAGCTTCGAGCTTCGAGCTTAGACGGCGTCCTTGTCCGTTTCGCCGGTCCGGATGCGGATCACCTGTTCCAGGGCGGTGACGAAGATCTTGCCGTCGCCGATCTTGCCGGTATTGGCCACCTGGGTGATGGCATCGATCACCTGCTCTGCCATGGACTCGTCCACGGCGACCTCGAGCTTCACCTTGGGCAGGAAGTCGACCACGTATTCGGCGCCGCGATACAGCTCGGTGTGGCCCTTCTGGCGACCGAAGCCCTTGACCTCGGTGACGGTGATGCCCTGGACGCCGATCTCCGAGAGCGATTCGCGTACGTCGTCGAGCTTGAACGGCTTGATGATGGCGGTCACCAGTTTCATGGTCATGTCCTCGCGTTGTCCGTATCCGATGGCGACGCTCGCCATCCGTCTGGGGTCATTGTGCCAGAGCATACACCCGCTGCGGGCGGAAAAAAAAATGGCCCCGCGTGGGGGCCATCTTCGTGGGGCGTCGTGAGTGGGTCACTGGGGACGCGGTGTCATGGGCTGGGGCTGGCCCAGGCCTTCGGAGCGGCTGCGGCCGGTACCGCCGCTGTGCACCTTGGAGGTGGTGAACTCGGGGTAGGCCTCGAGCCCGCACTCGGCCAAGTCCACGCCTTCGTATTCCTCTTCCTCGCTGACGCGCACGCCCATGATCGCCTTGATGATCAGCCACACGACCAGGCTGGCGGCGAAGACCCAGGCGAAGATGCCGACGATGCCGATGAGCTGCGGCCCGAAAGAGGCGCCGTCGTTGGTCAGCGGCACCGCGAGCACGCCCCAGATACCGGCCACGCCGTGGGCGGAGATGGCACCGACCGGGTCGTCGAGCTTCAGCTTGTCGAGGCCGACGATGGCGACCACCACCAGCAGGCCACCGATGGCGCCGATCAGGGTGGCCCCCAGGGCGCTGGGCGACAGCGGGTCGGCGGTGATGGACACCAGGCCGGCGATGGCGCCGTTGAGGGCCATGGTCAGGTCGGCCTTGCGGAACCAGGCCTTGGCCAGGATCAGCGCGGCGATTACCCCACCGGCGGCGGCGGCGTTGGTGTTCACCAGCACCTGAGCCATGTTGTTGGCCGAGCTCACGTCGGACACCTTCAGCTCGGAGCCGCCGTTGAAGCCGAACCAGCCCATCCACAGGATGAAGGTACCCAGGGTCGCCAGCGGCAGGTTGGCGCCGGGGATGGCGAAGATGCTGCCGTCCTTGCCGTACTTGCCCTTGCGCGGGCCGAGCACCAGCACGCCGGCGAGCGCCGCGGCCGCGCCGGCCATGTGCACGATGCCGGAACCGGCGTAGTCGGAGAAGCCAATCTCGGACAGCCAGCCGCCGCCCCAGGTCCAGTAGCCGGACACCGGGTAGATGACACCGGTCATCACCACGGCGAAGGCCAG
Organism: Halomonas sp. B23F22_20; assembly: GCF_043496985.1. Taxonomy (NCBI): domain Bacteria; kingdom Pseudomonadati; phylum Pseudomonadota; class Gammaproteobacteria; order Oceanospirillales; family Halomonadaceae; genus Halomonas; species Halomonas sp. B23F22_20. The sequence continues at coordinate 131,370 of NZ_JBIEKH010000003.1, read as the reverse complement.
GAAGGCCCACAGTTTCATGCGCTCGGCCACGGCACCGGAGACGATGGACATGGCGGTGGCCACGAACACGACCTGGAAGAAGAAGTCGGCGCGCATGGAGTAGTAGGGCGCATCGTCGCCGCCGGCGGTCACCGCCTCCACGGTATTCTCGCCGCCGAGCAGGAAGCCCAGATTGGGCAGAATGCCGCCCGCGGGGCTGGAGTACATCAGGTAGTAGCCCAGCAGCAGGTACATGGTGCAGGCAATGGCGAACAGGGCGATGTTCTTGGTCAGGATCTCGGCGGTGTTCTTGGAACGTACCAGCCCGGCCTCGAGCATCGAGAAGCCGGCGGCCATCCACATCACCAGGACACCGCAGATCAGGAAGTAGAAGGTGTCGAGCGCGTAGCTCAGCTCGGTCAACTCACTCATGACGGTCACTCCTCATGAAAGGGTAAGGGCGGTCGGCTTAGACGGCGTCGGCGCCGCGCTCGCCGGTCCGAATTCGGATGACGTCCTCGAGCGGGGTCACGAAGACCTTGCCGTCGCCGATCTTGCCGCTGTTGGCGGCGCTGCAGATGGCATCCAGCACGGTGTCGAGCCGGCCGTCGTCCACGGCGATCTCGACCTTGACCTTGGGCAGGAAGTCGACCACGTATTCGGCCCCCCGGTAGAGTTCGGTGTGGCCCTTCTGGCGGCCGAAGCCCTTGACCTCGGTGACGGTGATGCCCTGCACGCCGTTGTCGGCGAGCGCCTCGCGCACGTCGTCGAGCTTGAAGGGCTTGATGATGGCAGTGATCAGCTTCATCCCGGATCTCCCCTGTTGGATGAGCGCGGTTCTCGCGCCGCGCAGTGGATGTGCATGTCTGCCATGCTGCTGCTTAAACCATGCCACTTTTCCTGATATCACTTTTATTTCATTGGTTTGTGAGGCGGCGGGGAGGCCGCGGCGCTTCGCTGGTGCAGACTGGTCATGGCCTTTTGCACCGTTCTGGTGCTTGTGCGCCGTTGGGCTGCGCTATCCGGGGGCGAACCTTGTGACGCGCCGGGAATGCGTCCACCGAGTGGCTTGCGTATCCTTGTGGTCAGCCCCCTACCGTGAGGAGAAAGAGCATGGTCAACCAAGACCGCATCGGCCGTCTGGCCCAGCAGATCGGCGAACGCCTGCAGGGCGCTTCCCAGGCGCCGGAGGAAGTGCAGAAGGGCATTCAACAGGTGGTGCGCGGTGCCTTCGATCGCCTCGAGCTGGTGTCGCGGGAGGACTTCGACATCCTGATGGATGTCCTGCAGCGCACTCGGGGCCGGGTCGAGGCCCTGGAGAAGCAGGTCGCCGCCCTGGAGGAGGCGCTGGACGCGTCGCGTTCGGGCGGAGAGGGCACGCCGCCGGCGGTCGGCGAGGAGGCGGCCATCCCCGCGGACCGTCCCTTGTCGACGCCCGCGGAAGATGCCGGCGCCAGCGAAACCGACCGCTAAGGCGACGAGCGGTCCCCGCTGCGCTGGACTAGCCTTGAGGGCAGACAACGTGCGAGGGACCGCCGATGACCCTGTCGATCGTGCGCACCCGGGCCGGCCTTGGTCTCGAGGCGCCCGAGGTGCTGGTGGAAGTCCATCTGGCCAATGGCCTGCCCGGTATCACCCTGGTCGGGCTGCCCGAGACCGCGGTCAAGGAGAGCCGCGAGCGGGTGCGTAGTGCCCTGGTCAATGCCGGCTTCGACTTCCCGCTGCGTCGCATCACTCTCAATCTCGCGCCCGCCGATCTTCCCAAGGACGGCGGGCGCTTCGACTTGCCCATCGCCCTGGGGCTGCTGGTCGCTTCCGGACAGATTCCGCCGGAGGCCCTGGCCGATACCGAGTGCGCGGGGGAGCTGGCCCTGGATGGTGCACTGCGCCCGGTGACCGGCGTCTTGCCGATGGCTTTGGCCACCCGCCGCGCCGGACGGCGGCTGATCGTGCCGCAGGCCAACGCCGACGAAGCGGCGCTGGCCGGAGAGCTCGAGGTGCTGCCCGCCGAGCACCTGCTCGAGGTAGTGGCACATCTGCTGGGGAAGACACCGATCTCGCCCCATCGGGCCTCGCGGCCACCCGCGAACCCTCGGGCGACTGCCGATCTCGACGAAGTGCGCGGCCAGCACCAGGCGCGACGCGCCCTGGAGGTCGCCGCGGCCGGTGGCCACAATCTGTTACTGGCCGGCCCGCCGGGAACCGGCAAGACCATGCTGGCCAGTCGCCTGCCCGGCATACTGCCGCCGCTGACCGAAGACGAGGCCCTGGAGGTGGCGGCGGTGCGCTCGGTGTGTGGCATGCCGCTGCGCGAGCACTGGGGCCAGCGCCCCTTTCGCGCGCCTCATCATACCGCCAGCGCGGTGGCCCTGGTGGGAGGCGGCTCGCGGCCGCGTCCCGGCGAGATCTCGCTGGCCCACCAGGGAGTGCTGTTCCTCGACGAGCTGCCCGAGTTTTCGCGCCAGGTGCTCGAGGTCATGCGCGAACCCATGGAGTCGGGGCGAATTCATATCGCCCGTGCCAATCACGAGCGTCGCTATCCGGCGCGTTTCCAGCTGGTGGCGGCGATGAATCCCTGCCCCTGTGGCCATCTCGGCGATCCGCGCCAGGCCTGCCACTGTACCGCCGCGCAGATCCAGCGCTACCAGGCGCGCCTCTCCGGCCCGTTGCTGGATCGCATCGACCTGCAGGTGGAAGTGCCGGCCCTGCCGCCGGCGCAGTTGACGTCACGGGAAGCCGGCGAGTCGTCGGCCGCGGTGCGCGAGCGGGTATTGGCGGCCCGCGAGCGCCAGTGGGCGCGCGGGGCACTGAATGCCCACCTGGGCGGGCGCGAGCTCGAGGCGGCCTGTGCGCTGGGCGGCGATGATCGGGCCTGGCTGGCCGGCGTGCTGGAGCGGCTGCAGCTCTCGGCGCGGGCCTTTCATCGGGTATTGCGGGTGGCACTGACCCTGGCCGACCTGGCGGGGGAGCCGCGTCCAGGCCGCGAGCAGCTGATCGAGGCCATCGGCTATCGTCAGCTCGATCGCCTGCTCAAGGGGTGAGGGGCTTGGCCGAGTCACGTCATGCCTCGAGCCCAGGGAAATGGTGCTGTGCTGCCCGCGCGCGAGGCATGTCGAATTGTTCCAGAAGGTTGGCAAGTCTTGACAGGATGACACCTTTATCTTTCGGACTCGTTCCCTAATGCTTCAGTCGAGTCAGCCAATCGGCCACCTGAGCCCGCGCCACAAGTTCGGCGTTTTCCACAGCGGTTTTCATCACCTTTCCCAGGGGAATGCCAGGCTCATGAATGCCAGGCCGACATCTCGGGTGGGTGGCGATCAAAAGCCCATGGAAGGGGGCGGAAGAAATGGAGAGTCGCATAATGAACAATCCTTTCCGGTCAATCTTCGACCGCCAGAAAGAGGCCTTCTTGACGGACCGTTCCAAGTCGCGCGAGTGGCGGCTGGATCAGCTGGCAAGGATGGAGCGCATGCTGCTGGATCACCAGGATCGCTGGTGTGAATCTCTCTACGAAGATTTCCGTAAACCGGCCTTCGAGCAGCGGTTCGAGATCACGGTGCCGATGGGCAATATTGCCTACTATCGTGACAACCTCGATCGGCTGATGGCGCCGGAGGAGGTGGAGATTCCAGAAGGCCTGGCCAAGCTGGGACAACGCGGCGTGATTCGGCGGGAGCCCTATGGTGTCACCCTGGTGATCGGGCCCTTCAATGCCCCCATCCTGCTGCTGCTGGACCCGGCCATTGCCGCGTTGGCGGCGGGCAATCCGGTGATCCTGAAGCCCGCGAACACCACGCCGGCTACGGCGGCGTTGTTCGCCGAGCTGATACCGCAATACTTTGCTTCCGAGGATGTATCGGTGGTCACCGGCGGGCGCGAGCAGATATCGGCGCTACTGGAATTGCCCTTCGACTTCATCTTTTTCACGGGCAGCGCGACGGTGGGCAAGATCGTCATGCGAGCCGCGGCCGAGCATCTGACCCCCGTGCTGCTGGAGCTGGGAGGGCAGAATCCGACCATCGTGGACTCGACCGCCGATCTCGATCGCGCCGCTGACGCCATCGCCTGGGGCCACAATGCCATCTCCGGGCAATGGTGCATTGCGCCTGGTTTCGTCTGCGTGCATGACAGTGTCGCGGAGGCTTTCGTAGAGAAGCTGAAGGCTTCGGTGACGCGGATGTACGGTGAAGATCCCGTGAAAAGCCCCGATTTTGCACGAATGATCAGCGAAAAGGATGCGGCTCGGGTTCAGTCCTACATCTTGCCGGAAAAGACCGTGCTAGGCGGTCGCTCCAATCAGGCAGAACGCTATGTCGAGCCTACACTGCTCTATCCGTCTGACTGGTCCGATCCTGCGATGCAGCAGGAGATATTCGGCCCGGTACTACCGATCCTACGCTTTGACGATCTGGAGGCGTTGATCGCCCGCCTGAAGACCCGGGATAAACCTCTGGCTGCCTATATCTTCAGTCAGGATGAGGCGACGATCGAGCGATTCCTCCATGCGTTCTCGTTCGGTGGAGGCTGCGTGAATCTGACCAATCTGCACTGCTGGGTTGGCTCACTGCCCTTCGGTGGCGTCGGGATGTCCGGCATGGGCAAATATTATGGCAAGGCGGGGTACGAGGCGCTGAGCAATGCCAAGTCTCTGCTGATTTCACCGGCCGACAAGACGCTCGACGTCTACCCGCCCTACGCGGATAAGGATATCGACGCCATGCTGGCGCCATTCTCCTGACGCCCTGCAGCGGCCCCTTTACCCGTGAGCCACGCTCGGCCAACGGGCCCGACGCACGGTGCACGAGGTCTACAGGGCCGTGGCGTCCAGGGCGCCGTCCAGCTGCGATTGCCACAGCGGGGTCTGGCTGCCGGGGCGTCTCAGGGTCAGCTGCAGGCGGTAGGGCAGCAGGGTGCGGTCGGACAGCGTGAGCTGCGGTCCGGCGGCGATCAGCCGGCTGTCCAGGCGCCATTGGTTGGCGCCGGCCCCCTGGGAGAGCGATGGCTGCCAGTCGAGTACCTGGGGGCTCTGGTTGCGGCCCAGCAGGGCACGGGTCAGGCTCTCGAGCAGGCGATCCTGTGCCACGCCCAGTTGGGCGTCGACCTCCGGCATCGCCAGCAGCAGTACCTGGTCAGTGGCGGGACGTGGCAGGGTGGGGGCCGCCACTACCGCCTCTGCGGCTCGCTCGCCCAGGCCAAACAGGGCCTGACGAACCGTCTGCGGGCGTTCCGGAGGGCCGGCAGCACAGCCGGCGAGCAGCAGGATAAGCAGCAGGGTCAGCGCGCGAGATGTCATCGGTAGCTGGCTCCCGAAGGCGTGATGTCGTGACGCTCCTCCAGGCCAGCGATGAAGCGCTCGAGCTCCTCGAACAGCACACGGCGGATCGGCTCGGCCTCGTTGACCAGATGGTGCCTGGCCTCTGGATGGCGATGGATCTCGGCCCGCGGAAACTTGCGTGCCAGGACCTCAAGGTTCCACTCCCAGTCCACCGTCAGGTCCTGTTCTCCCTGCAGGATCAGCGTCGGCAGCTGGCTGGCCGGCATGGCCAGCAGCTGGGGCATCCAGCGTCGCATCGCGTCCACCCATTCCATGGCTAGGCGGTCCGGCTGCAGGGGATCTCCCTCGCGCAGGAAGGCGGCGAAGTCGCTGTCGGTAGAGTTCTCGCGGAAGCGGCGGGGAATCGAGCGCACGAAGGGGCCCACCAGGCGGTGGAGCCAGCTCGACTGGGTCCAGCCCCAGGGGCGCACCAGCGGCGCCAGCAGGGCCAGGCCGTTCCAGTGGCCGTCATCGCCTCGGCGCAGGGCATCGGTGGCCAGGATCGCCGCCCCGGTACTCTGTCCGATGCCCAGCCAGGGCCGCGGGGCCAGGTCGCGAACCGCCAGCTGGGACTGCAGGCTGCGCAAGCAAGCGCCGTATTCGTCGAAGTCGGCGATGGTGGCACGGGCACCGCTGGACAGGCCATGCCCCGGCAGGTCCCAGAGCACGACCTGCCAGCCGCGTTCGAGCAGGCACTCGAGCAGGTGACGATACAGGCCCAGATGGTCATAGTAGCCGTGAACCACGAAGATGGTGCCGCGCGGAGTGGGTGGACGCCATACTTGGGTCCACAGGCGAAAGCCCTGCGCGTCCACATATCCCACATGGAGACCGACCCGCTCGGCCAGCAGGGGCGCCAGGCCATAGTGGCCCAGATAGCCCTGTAGCGGGGTGCCGGACGGGTCGGCTGGCGCAATGGGCCCCAGGGCCTGTAAGGGGGTGAAGTCGCTCATGGGATCCTCCGCAATGCCTGCCCATGCTAGCGTTCCGTCATGATGGTCGCCAGCGTGATGACGAGCGGCTCATCCAACGCCAGGGTCTCGTCTATTGGTCTAGTCTGCGGGGTTGTTCGCAGGCTTTGGGTTTACATGTGGAAGTATTTTCCACAAAATTGTCATTACGCAGTCACCTTTCCCTGTCCGGCTGTTCGGTGCCAGGGGAGCGCCGAAACGCCCTGCATAGGAGAACGACCCATGACCCAACGCATCACCCGCCACCGCCTGCAGGTGGCCGCCGAGCTGGACCGGTTCATCAACGAGCAGGCCTTGCCGGGTTCCGGCATCGATCCCGAGGCCTTCTGGGCCGGCGTCGACGCCCTCTTTCATGATCTGACACCGAAGAACCGCGATCTGCTCGCCGAGCGCGACCGTCTGCAGGCCGAGCTCGATGGCTGGCACCGCGAAAACAGCGGCCCGGTGCGCGACATGGCGGCCTATCGCGGCTTCCTCGAGCGTGTCGGTTACCTGCAGCCGGCGCCCGCCGAGGTGGCCGTCACGACCGTCAACGTCGATCGCGAGATCGCCGTGCAGGCCGGTCCGCAGCTGGTGGTGCCGGTGAACAACGCCCGCTATGCGCTGAATGCCGCCAATGCTCGCTGGGGCAGCCTCTATGATGCCCTCTATGGTACCGATGCCATCGGCGAAGAAGACGGCGCAGAGAAGGGCGATAGCTTCAACCCCAAGCGCGCCGAGAAGGTCATCGCCTACGCCCGGGGCGTGCTCGATCGTGCCGCACCGCTCGCCACCGGCTCCCATCGCGAGGCGGTCAAGTACGCGCTGCGTGACGGCCACCTGGTGGTGACCCTGGAGGGCGGACGTGAAACCGGCCTCAAGGAGCCAGGCAAGCTGGTCGGCTACCTTGGCGACGCGGCGGCTCCCTCTTCGGTGCTGCTGGTCAACCATGACCTGCATCTGGAGATCCAGATCGATGCCGGCCACCCGATCGGCAAGACCGACCCGGCCGGGGTCAAGGACGTGATCGTCGAGGCCGCGCTGACCTCGATCATGGACTGCGAGGACTCCGTGGCAGCGGTGGATGCCGAGGACAAGGTCGGCGTCTACGCCAACTGGCTGGGCCTGATGAAGGGCGACCTCGAAGAGCAGATCGAAAAGGGCGGCAAGAGCTTCACTCGCAGGCTGGCGGCGGATCGTACCTGGACCACGCCGGATGGCGGCGAGGTCACGCTGCCCGGACGCTCGCTGCTGTTCGTTCGCAACGTCGGCCACTTGATGACCACCCCGGCGGTGCTGGATGCCGAGGGCAACGAGCTGCCGGAGGGGATTCTCGACGGCATCGTCACCAGCCTGATCGCCATCCGCGATCTGCAGAAGGGCACCGACGAGGCACGCAACTCCCGCGAGGGCTCGGTGTACATCGTCAAGCCCAAGATGCACGGCCCGGCGGAAGTGGCCTTTGCCAACGAGCTGTTCGGGCGCGTCGAAGACCTGCTGGGCCTCGAGCGCGATACCCTCAAGATGGGCATCATGGACGAAGAGCGCCGCACCTCCGTCAACCTCAAGGCCTGCATCAACGAGGCTACCTCCCGGGTGGTGTTCATCAACACCGGCTTCCTCGACCGCACCGGCGACGAGATGCACACCGCGATGCAGGCCGGTCCCATGGTGCGCAAGGGCGACATGAAACACGCCGCCTGGATCGGCGCCTACGAGCGCAACAACGTCCAGACCGGCCTGGCCTGCGGGCTGCGGGGCCACGCCCAGATCGGCAAGGGCATGTGGGCCATGCCGGACCTGATGGCGGCCATGCTCGAGCAGAAGATCGGCCATCCTAAGGCCGGTGCCAACACCGCCTGGGTGCCGTCACCGACCGCCGCCACCCTGCACGCCCTACACTACCACCAGGTCAGCGTGACCGACGTGCAGCGTGAGCTGGAGGCCCAGGGTGAACCGGACTTTCTGGATGACCTGCTCAGCGTGCCGGTGGCCGAGTCCCCGACCTGGAGCGACGAGGACATCCAGCAGGAGCTGGACAACAATTGCCAGGGCATCCTCGGCTACGTGGTGCGCTGGGTCGAGCACGGCGTCGGCTGCTCCAAGGTGCCGGACATCCACGACGTGGGCCTGATGGAAGACCGCGCTACCCTGCGTATCTCCAGCCAACACGTGGCCAACTGGCTGCATCATGGCGTGGTGGATGCCGATCGCGTGCGAGCGACCCTGGAGCGCATGGCCAAGGTGGTTGACGACCAGAACGCCGGCGATCCGGCCTATCGGCCGATGAGCGCCGACTTCGCTGCCTCGAATGCCTTCCAGGCCGCCTCGGACCTGATCTTCAAGGGCCTCGAGCAGCCCTCCGGATACACCGAGCCGCTGCTGCATCACTGGCGCGCCGTGCACAAGGCGGGATAATCGGCTGCGGGCTGCGGGCTGCGGGCTGCGGGCTGCGGGCTGCGGGCTGCGGGCTGCGGGCTGCGGGCTGCGGGCTGCGGGCTGCGGGCTGCGGGCTGCGGGCTTATGCCCCGGGCTTCGATGAGCCCGAGGTAGGGGCTTAGACTGAGGCTCGTGGCTCGTGGCTCGTGGCTCGTGGCTCGTGGCTCGTGGCTCGTGGCTCGTGGCTCGTGGCTCGTGGCTCGTGGCTCGCGCCGACTGTGCGCGGGCGTTGGCCTGGGCTATCTTGGGGCCATCGTCGACTCGCCGCAGGGAGTGCGCCCATGACCGTGATGACTGCCGCCGCCATCGAGGAATTCCTCGACGAGGTGTTTCCCCAGCGTGCCGGTACCATCGAAGGCGTCGGCGACTGCCGCGCCACCATGAGCCTGGCCATCGAAGACGAGCACTTGCGCCCCGGGGCCAGCGTCTCCGGACCGACCCTGATGGGACTCGCGGACGTTTGCCTCTATGTGGCGATACTGGCCCAGATCGGCCCCGAGCCGATGGCGGTCACCAGCGATCTGCACTGCCGCTTCCTGCGCCGTCCGAGGGGCGATCGTGACCTCATCGCCAATGCCCGATTGCTGAAGCTGGGGCGGCGGCTGGCGGTGGGTGAGGTGCAGCTCTTCTCCGACGGCGAGGAGGAGCCGGTGGCGCTGGTCACGGCCACCTATGTGTTGCCGGACGCTGATTGATGCCGCCAGGCAGTGGCGGCCAGTGCCAGCCAGCCGCCGATCAGCAGCCCGCCGCCGAGCGGCGTGATCGCCCCCAGCACCTTCACGCCGGTGAGTGCCAGGGCATACAGCGAGCCTGAAAACAGTCCCGTACCGGCCAGCCACAGGCTCAGGGTCAGGCGCTGGCCGGACAGTGGCTGGCTGGCGCGCCAGGCGAGCACGCCGAGCATCGCCAGCGTGTGCCAGGCCTGGTAGCGCACAGCGGTTTCGTAGACCACCATCAGCCGCGCGGACAGCGTTCCGTTCAAGGCGTGGGCGCCGAAGGCCCCGGCCATCACCATCAGGGCGCCGCACAGCGCCACCACCAGCCACCAGCCTCGATCCCGCATTGCGTCTCTCCGGTCGTCTCACGCGCTTACCGTACCCGGGCGGGCCTCGAGGCGCTACAATATGGGCCCGCGAAATCGCAGCCCCGGAGGATGCCATGCAGATCCAGCTCAATGGCGAGTCCCGCCACCTGGAGGCCGAGGCCTCGGTGGCCCAACTGGTCGAGACCCTTGGCCTGGCCGGACGGCGCATTGCCGTGGAGGTCAACGAGGAGATCGTGCCCAGGAGCGCCCACGGCGAGACGCGCCTGGCCGACGGTGACCGGGTGGAGATCGTCCATGCCATCGGCGGCGGCTGAACCGCCGGCTGCTGAGACCCTTGCACAGGAGCACAACAAGATGACTGACTTCTTCCAGGATGCGCCGCTGCGCGTCGCCGGCCGCGAATTCGCCTCGCGCCTGCTGGTGGGGACCGGCAAGTACCGCGACTTCGACGAGACGGGTGAGGCCATCGCCGCCAGCGGGGCCGAGGTGGTGACCTTCGCCGTGCGGCGTACCAATCTGGGGCAGGACGCCTCGGCGCCCAACCTGCTCGACGTGGTCTCGCCGGATCGCTACACCCTGCTGCCCAATACCGCCGGCTGCTACACGGCCCAGGATGCGGTGCGCACTTGCCGTTTGGCCCGCGAGCTACTCGATGGCCACAACCTGGTCAAGCTCGAGGTACTGGGCGATGACACCACCCTCTATCCCAACGTCGTGGAGACCCTGGCCGCCGCCGAGACCCTGGTCGACGACGGCTTCGACGTCATGGTTTACACCAGCGACGACCCCATCGTCGCGCGTGAGCTGGAGCGGATCGGCTGCTGCGCGGTGATGCCGCTGGGCTCGCTGATCGGCTCCGGTCATGGCATCCAGAACCCGCACAACATCCGCCTGATCATCGAGCAGGCCGGCGTGCCGGTGCTGGTGGACGCCGGCATCGGCACCGCTTCCGAGGCTGCCCTGGCCATGGAGCTGGGCTGTGACGGCGTGCTGATGAACTCGGCCATCGCCCATGCCCGCCAGCCGGTGTTGATGGCCGGTGCCATGAAGCAAGCCGTCCAGGCCGGCCGTGAGGCCTTCCTCGCCGGGCGCATGCCGCGCCGCCAGGGCGCCGATCCGTCCTCGCCGCTGGCCGGGCGCATCAACGCCTGATGCCTCTTTCTTCCTGAGTTTCGACCTTCACGAGTTTCGACGCCGCGCATGAACGACGAACAGAGCCCCGACACCTCCTCGACCACCGGTCCCGAGAGTCCCGACGCCCCGCTGCATCGCCGTGGCATCAAGAGCTACGTGCTGCGTGCCGGGCGCATGACCGCCGCCCAGACCCGCGGCCTCGAGGAGGTCTGGCCGCGGCTGGGGTTGACGCTCGCCGACGGCCGCCAGGATCTGGAGGCGCTGTTCGGGCGCCGTGCGCCGGTAGTGGTGGAGATTGGCTTCGGCATGGGCGCCTCGCTGATCGAGCAGGCCGAAACCCATCCGGATACCGACTTCATCGGCATCGAAGTGCATGCCCCCGGCGTCGGCAAGCTGCTCGACGAGGCCGACAAGCGCGGCCTGACCAACCTGCGGGTCTATCGTGAGGACGCTTTGGCGGTGCTCGAGCAGTGCCTGCCGGCGGGCAGTCTCGCGACCCTGCAGCTGTTCTTTCCCGACCCCTGGCCGAAGAAGAAGCACCACAAGCGGCGCATCGTCCAGCCGGCCTTCGTCGAACTGGTGCGTACCCGTCTCGCGCCCGGTGGCACGCTGCACATGGCCACCGACTGGGAGGCCTACGCCGAGTGGATGGCCGAGGTGATGGCCGAGGCCCCGGGTTACGAGAACACCGCCGCCGCTGACACCGCGCCCTACGTGCCGCGTCCCGAATTTCGCCCGTTGACCAAGTTCGAGAAGCGCGGCGAGAAGCTTGGCCACGGCGTGTGGGACCTGATCTTCCGTCGCGTCGACTGACTTTCCCGACCGGCGTTCAGCCCCGGCGTGTCGTCGGGGCGCTCGGCCTGACCACGCGCCGCGGCTTGCGCCGCACCGTCGGGCTGGCAGTAGCGACATGACCGCCGGCACCCCGGCCGTGCCGGCGGCCGCTCGCCAGGGCCGCTCCCGCTCCGAGCAGGCCCATGGCCATGCCGACGATACCCAGTGCGCCTGGCCACTCGCCGAACATCAGGGCCGTGGCGGCGAGCGTTGCGGCCGGCGTCAGGGCGACCAGGGCCGCACTCTGGCTCACCCCGAAGCGCTGCAGGCTGGCGTTGAAGAAGCCGTAGCCGCCGAAGGTGGCGAGCACGATCAGCCAGGCCAGCACGGTGAGCGTCTCCACGGACGGCCGCGGGGCCGGCAACCCGTCGCCGCGCCACAGGGCAGCCACTCCGAAGACCGCGGTGGCCGCCGCCAGTTGGGCGGTCAGTCGCACCGACATGGGCAGGCTTGCCGGTCGCCCGGCGCTCAATACGCTGCCCAGGCTGACCGCGGCCACCGCCAGCAGCGGCAATCCGTAGGCCCAGAGTGCTGCGCTGCCGAGACCTTGCAGGTCATCCACCACGCTCAGTCCCGCTCCTAGGGTCGCCGCGGCTAGCCCCAGCCACTGCACCGGCCGCGGACGCTCACCGAGCAGTCCTCCGGCCAGCAGCGTTGCTGCCAACGGCTGCAGGGCGCCGATCAGCGCTGCCACTCCGGCGCTTACCCCGCTCTCTATCGCCAGTAACATGGCCAGCAGGTAGCCGCCCACCGTGAGGCTGCCGACCAGTGCCTCGAAGCCCAGGGCCCGGGGGCGCCAGCCCCCCCCGTTCCGTCGACCGGTCGCGGCAAGGGCCCACGCGCCGGCCAGCAGGGTGGCCAGGGCGAAGCGCCAGGCGTACAGCGACAGCGTGGGCGTGTCGACGGCCAGGGCTAGCCGGCTGCCCACGAAGCCGCTGCTCCAGCACACCACGAAGCCCAGCGCGACGCCGAGGACGGCCAGGTATCGAGGCTGCCGGAAGCGCGGGAGTCGAATTTGTGGTATCGCCAGCATGGGGTTGCCTCCTCCTTCGAGCTTGCGGGAGCGAGTCTGGACCGGATAACGTCTTCAGAGAATCGAAACTTTTTTCATCGAGAGTTCAATATGGCTGAAGTCTCACCGCAAGCCCTGGATCTGGAGGCCCTGCGCAGTTTCGTGGCGGTGGCTCGTCTGGGGTCGTTGGCCGCGGCGGCGGCGGAGCGTCATCGCACCGTCAGTGCCCTGAGCATGCAGATCAAGCGCCTCGAGGCGCGTCTGGAGAGCCGGCTGCTGGTGCGCGGCGCCCGCGGCATGACGCTGACCGCCAGCGGCGAGGCGCTGCTCGGAGAGGCACGGGAGCTGCTGCGCCACCACGATGGCCTGGTGGCACGTATCAGCGGTCGAGGCCTGACGGGGCGGGTACGCTTCGGCATGCCGGAGGACTATGCCAGCCGACTGGTGGGTCGCCTGCTGCCGGATTTCCTGGCCCGGCATCCCGACGTGGTGCTGGAGGCGGTGACCGCCACCAGCGGTGAGCTGGCCAGGCGTCTGGAGCGTGGCGAGCTGTCGCTGATCGTGGCCCTGGATCGCCCCCACCGGCTGGTCGGCGGTGAGCCGCTGTGGCGGACCATGCCGGTATGGGCCGGTGCCCGTGAGCTGGCGCTGACGCCGGATGCCCCGCTGCCGCTGGCGCTGCACCCGGTGGACTGCCCCTATCGACAGCTGGGTGTCGAGACCCTGGAGGGCAGTGGACGGTCCTGGCACGCGGTGTTCACCAGCACCAGCATTCACGCGGTGGAGACCGCGGTGGAGGCCGGCCTGGCGGTGAGCATTCTCGAGCGCGATCGGTTGACGCCGGCCATGCGTGAACTCGGCGAGGCCGACGGGCTATCGCCGCTGCCCGGCTGTCAGGCCGAGCTGCACTATGGACGCCGGGTGACCGCGGCCTCCTGGCCGGCCGTGGAGGCGCTGGGCACGCTGATCAAGGCGCGGCTGGGCCAGCGCGAGTGAATAAAAAAAGGCCGCCATGTCGGCGGCCGAGGCACTCCCCTGAGGGTATCGCAAAAGAAAGCCGCCCTGGGCGGGGCGGCAAGAGACCGTGACTAGCAATGAGAAGGAGAAACCGGCGCGAGGCACTGGCTGGGCCCCGTCCGGGATGGCGCCTCATCAACGCCATGCAGGTAAGGTAAATCATTCTCATCTCATTGGTCAATACAAACGAGAATTTTTTTTATTTATGCCGTGGCGTTCTCGCAACGGCTTCCCCGTAACGAAAAAGCCGCCCCAGGTGGGGCGGCAAGAGACCGTGACTAGCAATGAGGAGGAGAATTCCCGCAGGAGACTGGGTCGGCTCCCTTGGGCCATGGCGCCTCATCCGCGCCATGGCCTCAAGGTAAGTCAGGCGGCGGCGGACTGTCAATGAAAACGAGAATATTTTTTATTTAGTCAGGCGGCCAGGCGTAGCCACAGGGGGAGGCTGAGCATGGCGAACAGCGTCTGGCCGGTGATCAGGGCGGCCATCAGTTCGGCATCGCCGCCTAGCTGGCGCGCCAGGATATAGGCCGACGTGGCGGTGGGCAGGGCGGCGAAAAGCAGCGCCACGTCGCGGCTGATCGGGTCCAGGCCGAGCAGTAGTGCGATGCCCAGCACCAGCGCCGGCAACACGGCCAGCTTGATCAGGTTGGCTGCCCAGACGCCGGCATCGCGGCGCAGCAGGGCCTGCGGACGCAAAGCGACGCCCACCGCGACCAGGCCCAGTGGCAGGGCCGCTCGGCCTAGCAGGCCCACCGCCTCGCGGCTCCAGCCGGGTAGGCCGAGGCCCGAAAGGTTGAGGGCGATCCCGGCCAGGCAGGCCAGAATCAGCGGATTGCGGGCCAGTGCGGCGAGGCTTTTCCCCATGCCGCCCGCGCCGAGAGTGCCGGCGGCCAGGAACGTCAGCACGCACAGTACGTTGACGACCGGTACCATCAGGGCGACGGCTACTGCCGCCACGGTGGCGCCGGCTGGGCCATGCAGGGCGGCGGCACCGGCCACGCCGACATAGGTGTTGAATCTCAGGGCTCCCTGGAACACCGAGGTGAAGGCTGGCGTGTCCAGGCCCAGGCGATGGCGCAGCGCCCAGAGTCCGGCACCCAGCACCAGCATGGCGCCGAGAAGCGCGAGAGCGAGCCGCGTGACCGGTACGGCTTGAATGTCGGCTTCGGCCAGGGTGGCCAGGAGCATGGCGGGAAACAGCAGGTAGTAGATCAGCCCTTCCAGGCGCGGCCAGAAGTCGCCGCCCGGCCAAGGGCCGCGGCCCAGGATCGCGCCCAGCAGGATCAGCAGGAATAGTGGACCGAGGGCCCCCGCGACGCCTTCCATGACGTTTCCTCCTCGATGGGTGGTAGGCCTGGGGCCTCAGTCGCTGTCGGGGGCGGCCTGGAGGCGGTCGAGCATGGACATCAGGGCTTCGACCTGGCTGCCGTCGCGGGAGTCGTGCAGTGGGTCCAGTTGCCAGGCGCTCTCGGCAAAGCCCCACCAGTCCCAGCAACCTTTTGGGTTGGCCAGGCTCGGCTCCGCCTGAGGGTAGAGCACGATTCTCCGCTTGTCGGCGGCCCGGGCGTTGAGGCCGCTGTAGCGAACGAAGCGCTCGTCGCCCGCGGCGGCGCTCATCTCGCAGCCGTGCAGGGCGATGGTGACCGGACAGCCGCCGGCCTGGCAAGCCTCGGGAATGAACACATAGCCGGCGTCGGCCAGCCCTCGGGCGTCCTGTGCCGACTGGTCGAAGCGTACCAGCCGGCCGGCCGTCACGTCGGACTCGCTCTCAGGGCCGCCGTGCAGCCAGGTCATGGCCTCGGTGGCGAGGTCGCGGTCGCAGGCCAGCAGGTGGCCACCGCCGCCCTTCTCACAGTCGGCCAGGGCGGCCGTCGGTGCCCGGGTGTCGGCGCCCACCGGCCAGCCGTGGGCGGCGTGCCCGTCACGCACGACACGCAGCTGCTCGTCGGGCGAGGCCAGCCAGCCGTTCAATTGCTCGATCAGGGCGTCGCTCAGCGTCGGGTCGACGATGCGGTCGCTGCCGCCATGCCAGACGAAGGCGCGCAGCCTGGCCAGGGCCCCGTCCGGGCCGGCCAGGTCGCGTGCCTGGTAGCCCTCGTGACGGGCTTCGATGGCATCCAGGTCCGGTGGGCCCAGGCGGGTGAACATGCACTGGCCGAGTGCCAGGCCAAGCTTTCCTTGGGCACAGCCCCAGGGGCCGGCGGCCACCACGCCCAGCCCCGCGAAGCGCGAGGGCCAGGCCACGGCCAGTTGGGCGGCCATGTAGCCGCCGGAGGAGACGCCGATCACGCTCGCCGCCTCGCGACTGGCAGCCAGGGCGGGCAGCGTGCCCGGCGTTTCCTGCGCCTGAAGCGCGGCGGCCGGCCCCAGGCAGAGGCCGGCCGCCAGCAACGCGGTCTTGAGCGTCATGCGCGTTGGATCACCCTTCCCCGTTGTCGCCTTGTGCCTCGTCGGCGGGGGTGACGTCGAGCAGTTCGACCTTGAACACCAGGGTCTCGTTGGGACCGATCGGGCCCTGGCCGCGGGCGCCATAGGCCAGATCGGCGGGGATCACGACTTCCCAGGTGTCGCCGACGCTCATCAGCTGCAGGGCTTCCTGCCAGCCTTCGATGACCTGGCCGACCCGGAAGCTGACCGGCTCGCCGCGCTCGTAGGAGCTATCGAACACGGTGCCGTCGATCAGCTTGCCTTCGTAGTTGACCTCGACGGTGTCCTCGGCGCCCGGAGTGGCGCCGTCGCCGGATTCGAGCTCGCGATACTGCAGGCCGGAATCGGTGACGGTCACGCCGTCCTGCTCGGCGTTCTCGGCCCGGTAGGCCTCGCCTTCGGCCTGGTTGGCCTCGGCGCGCTTCTCGGCCTCGGCGGCCTGCTTTTCCATGGCCTGCTGCTGGAAGGCTTGCATGGTCGAGGCCATTTCCTCGTCGGTCATCTCCAGCTCCTCGCCGGCGAAGACGTCCTGGACGGCTTGGGTGAAGGCGTCGACGTCGAGATCCTCGACGTCCTGCTGGATGCTCTTGCCCAGCGTCGCGCCGAGGCTGTAGCCGAGTTTCTCTGCGTCGGTCTCGGGCGCGGCGAGGGCCAGCGGCGCGGCGGTCAGCAGAGCCGTCAGGGATGCAGTGGTCAGCAGTCTCTTCATGAAAATGCCTTGTGTTCTGGCGTCTTGGCGCCAAAGTGGATGGAGTCCTTGGGACTCTAACAGGGCCGGGTCGGTTCCGCACCCGTCACGATGAGGCGGAGCCGACCCGGCTGGGGGAAGAGAAAAGAGGGAAGTGTGGGCTCAGACGACCAGTGTCGGGCAGTGAGCCGATCCCGCCACACGCTGGGAGACGCTGCCCAACAGCAGGCCCTTGTCGCCGTTGGTGCCCTGGGCGCCGATCACGATCAGGTCGCAGTCACGCTTGCGGGCGAAACGGACGATGGTCCGCGAGGGGCGTCCGCCCTTGACGAAGGCGCGCACCTTGTCTGCAGGCACGCCGAGTTCTGCGGCATGGGCCTTGGCCTGCACGGCGACCTCGGAAGCATACTCCTTGAGAGCATCGTCGGGGATGTCGAGCTTCTCGGGCCGGACCATGGACAGCGAGGCCTCGAGCAGGCTGTGATGCTTGAACACGCACAGAATATACAGTTCGGCGCCGGTGAGCTGCTGGAGGGCAATGGCCTTGTCCAATGCCTTGATCGCGCCCTTGGAACCATCCACCGGCACCATGATCCGTTTGAACATCATGACCTCTCCTCTAGGTGTCAGGGTCAGCCGCTGAAGGCCACGTCGCGCAGGAACAGGGCGATCTGCGGGAACATGATCAGCAGGGCGGCGGCGAGGATCAGCAGGAACACGAACGGCGGGGTGCCCTTGATCACGTCCAGATAGGGCCGCTTGAAGATCGCGATAGCGGTGAAGATGTCACAGCCGAAGGGCGGCGTCGCCGAACCGATGGCGACCTGCAGGGTGATCAGGATCCCGACCAGTACCGGGTCAAGACCGGTGGCTTCGATGGCCGGCGCGAATATCGGCGTCAGCACCAGGATGACCACGATGGGGTCGACGAACATGCAGGCCACGAAGAAGGCGATGCAGATCGCGATCAGCACCCCGGTGGGGCCGGCCTCGTTGATGCCCACGGCCTCGAGGATCGCCTGGGGGATCTGGGCGAAGGAGATGATCCAGGAGAAGCCGTTGCCCACCGCCACCAGGATGAACACCACCGCGGTGATTAGGCCGGTGGACTTGGCGATGGCGTAGATGTCGTTGACCTTCAGCGAGCGGAAGACCACGAACTCGAGCAGGATGGCGTACAGCACGCAGGCTGCGGCGGCCTCGGTGGGGCTGAAGATGCCGCCGTAGATGCCACCGACGATGATCACCGGAAAGCCCAGCGGCCATAGTGCCATGCGCACCGCGCCGAAGCGCTCGCCCCAGCTGGCCTTGGGTTCGGTGGGCACCTTGCGGATTACGGCATAGGCCACGCAGTAGAGGGAGAACATGCACAGGATCAGCAAGCCGGGACCGATGCCGGCGATGAACAGCTCGCCGATGGAGGTGCCGGAGATGACCCCATAGATGATCATGCCGATGCTGGGCGGGATCAAGAAGGCGATATCGCTGGAGTTGATGATCAGCGCCAGGGTAAAGGAGTCCGAGTAGCCGGCCTTGAGCATGCGCGGACGCAGCGGCGAGCCTACCGCCACCACGGTGGCCTGAGTGGAGCCAGAGACGGCCCCGAAGAGAGTACAGGAGGCGGCGGTGCTGACCGCCAGCCCGCCCTTCACGTGGCCGATGAAGGACATCACCATATTGATCAGGCGCTCCGCCGACTGACCGCGGGTCATGATGTCGGCGGCGAGGATGAACATCGGTACGGCGATCAGCGAGGCCGGTCGGATGCCCGCCATCATCTGCTGGATCAGGGTCTCCATCTGACCCAGGCCGTTGAACATCATGAAGAAGCCTATGACCGCCGCGGTGATCAGCGGGATCATCATCGGAAAGCCCAGCAATAGCAGGGCGATCATGGTTACTACCATTATTGTCGTCATCTTGCTTTCCCCCGGGCAATGCCCTGCGTCAGACTTCCGTTTCCGTATCCTTGTAGCCGTCGAGCACCGAGGTCGACAGGTAGACGTCCCGCGACGTCATGTTCTTGATGGCGGTGAGCAGGTACTGGATGCCGGTGATCAGAAAGCCAAGCGGAACCCAGATGTAGATGATGAAGATGGGAAAGCCCAATGCCGGCAGGATGCGTCCCTTGTCGTAGAGATCGAGAATATAAAGCACCGAATAGTAGAGCAGGAAGAACATCACCAGGGAGGTGAACAGCGAGATCGTGATCATCAAGGCGCGGCGACCGCCGACCGGCAGGGCATCGTAGATCGCCGACATGCGGATGTGGCGACCGTGACGCGCCGCATAGCCGATACCGGCGAAGGTGATCATGATGATCAGGATGCGGTTGACCTCACCGGAGAAGAAGATGCTTTCGCCAAGGGCGAAGCGACCGATGACGTTGGCGATGGTGTTGAAGGCCATCAGCAGCACGCCGACGGCCAGGATGACCGACTCGACCTTGCTGATGAAGGTGTCGATGACGCCGAGAAAGCCTGGCAGGCCCGAGCGATAGTGCTTTTCGGAATCTTCTTCAGTCATGGGCTTACTCCCTTTCAGCGGATATGGCGACGAAGCGACGTCCCTGTCGAGCAGCGTAATGGCTCGTCGCCATGCCGAGCACCTGCCGGGTCAACGTTGGGTGAACGTTGCCGCCGGTGTTGGAAACAAATCGGGGGCAGCCAGGCTGCCCCCGTCACGACGATCTGTGGGATCGCGCTTAACCTTCTTCTTGCTGCACGGCCTCGAGGTCGGCCTTGAACTGCTCGAGCAGTGCCGCACCGTCTTCGCCGGTCATCTCGAGGAACTCTTCCTCGACCTGCGGTGCGCGCTCCTTGAAGGCATCGATCTGCTCGTCGGTCAGGCGGGTCACGGTGACCTCGTCGGAGGCTTCCTGGATCTTGGCCAGGGATTCCTCGGCCAGGCCTTGGATGTGCTCGATGGTATGGTCATAGGCCGCGTCGGTGGCGTCCTGCACCAGCTGCTGATCCTCGTCGGACAGCCCTTCGTAGAAGTCCATGTTGGCCATCATGGCGGTGGTGAACCAGCCGTGACCGGTGAAGGTCAGGTTCGGGGAGACCTCATAGAGGCCGCCGGACTCGATCCAGAAGATCGGGTTCTCCTGGCCGTCGATGATGCCGGTCTGAAGGCCGCCGTAGACCTCGCCCCAGGGCAGCGGAGTCGGGGTAGCGCCGAAGGCGTTGTAGGTCTCGGCGAGCAGCGGATTGGTCATTACGCGGATCTTCTTGTTATCGAAGTCCGCGGGCTCGGTGATCGGTTCGTCGGCGGTGACCACCATCTCGCCTTCTGGATACATCTGCAGCAGCTTCAGGCCGTGCTCGGCGTAAAGCTCCGGGAACATCTCGTTGATGGCTTTGCTCTCGTCGAAGAACTCGAGCACGGTGTCCATGTCGGTCGGCATCAGATAGGGAATGAAGAAGATCTGAGCCGCCGGGATCAGGGCGCCGGTGAAGCCGGGTGACTGGTTGACGAACTGCAGGATGCCGTTCTGGGTCTGCTCCATGATGTCGTCGGACTCGCCGAGCTCACCGAAGCGATAGACCTGAACGCTGTGGTCGGAGTTTTCTTCCACATAGCGCTTGAATTCCTGGGCAAACACGTCCTGTACATCGCCCTCGTACTCCTCGTGGGCGTAACGCCAGTTGTCCGAGTAGGCGGCGGTGGACATGCCGAGCATCAGGGCGCCGATGCCGGCGGTGGTCAACAGCTTGTGTGCCTTCATTATTACGCTTCCTCTGCAGGTATTGTCGGCGAAAGCGGGACGATTCGCGCGACGAAACGAAGGTTTTGTTTTTACAGTGTTTATTCAGGCTAGCCGGCAGATTAGGAGGGGTCAAGCTGGGCTTTTAACCTTCTCAACGCCGACAGATGTGATTTTTTCTGTTGCCGTGTGCAAAAAGGCAGCACATTTTCTAGTGAGACTTCCCGGGAGGGCAGGCAGTGCACGGCGTTGCCGGCAAGACTGAGGGCTTCCAGCCGGACCAGGGCCTCGCGCTCGGCCGCAAGCTCGGCGTCCTTGAGCCGCTGGCGCAATGCGGCGACACTCTCGCGTTTGCCGGCTTCCGCCTTGAGGCGGCGGCGCAGCCGACGCAAGGGGACGGTGACCTCGTCCTGCCACTGCCTGATCGCCTCGGGAAAGTCGCCGGCGGCCAGGCCATGGCGAAACAGCCATAGCCGCCACAGCAGCTCGAGTACGTCGACGCCGGCGTCGTCCTGCAGGTGCAGGCAGGCGGCTTCCACGCCGGGGCGGCCATAGAAGGCCAGGGCGAAGTCCCAGAGCGGATCGGCCGCCAGCCGTGCCCGCAGAGTCGCCAGCAATTCGGTAGAATCGGACTTCATGATTCGGCTGTCGTCACGGCGGCGGCCCTATGCCTTCCTGTGGAGCCTTCATGATTGCACTGCGCCAAGTTTCCCTGCAACGCGGCACCCAAGCGCTGCTCGAGAACGCCGACCTGACCCTGCACGCTGGCCACAAGGCGGGCATCGTGGGTCCCAACGGGGCCGGCAAGTCGAGCCTGTTCGGCCTGCTGCGCGGCGAATTCGCCCCCGATCGCGGCGAGCTCGAGATGAGCGGCGGCCAGCGCATCGCCCACATGGCCCAGGAGGTCGAAGCGCTCGGACGCAGCATCCAGGACTACGTACTGGACGGCGACCGGTCCCTGCGCGAGGCCGAGGCGGCGCTCGAGGCGGCCCAGGCCGCCGGCGAGGCCCATCGCGAGGCGGAACTGCACGGCACTATCGAGGCCCTCGACGGCTACAGTGCCCCGGCCCGGGCCGCCCAGCTCCTGGTCGGGCTGGGCTTCGAGCAGGCCGACCTGTCCCGACCGCTGTCGGACTTCTCCGGCGGCTGGCGGATGCGCGTCAACCTGGCGCGCACCCTGTTCATGCCGTCGGACCTGCTGCTGCTCGACGAGCCCACCAACCACCTGGACCTCGATGCGCTGCTGTGGCTCGAGCAGTGGCTGACTCGCTACCCGGGCACCCTGCTGTTGATCTCCCACGACCGCGACTTCCTGGATGCCGTCTGCGATCACATCGTGCACTTCGATCGCCGCTCCCTGGTGCTGTATCGCGGGAACTATACGACCTTCGAGCGCACTCGCGCCGAGAAGCTGGCCCTGCAGCAGGCCGAGGCGGCCAAGCAGCAGGCGCGCAAGGAGGAGATCGAGCGCTTCGTGGCGCGCTTTCGCTACAAGGCCACCAAGGCTCGCCAGGCCCAGAGCCGGCTGAAGATGCTCGAGCGCATGGGCGAGATCGCCGTGGCCCACGTCGACTCGCCTTTCCACTTCACCCTGCCGTCCGCCGACCGCACCTCCCATCCGCTGCTGGTGCTGGACGAGGCGCGGCTCGGCTATCGCGGCGAGGAGGGCGAGGCCGTCCAGCTCGAGGGCGTCGACCTGACGCTTCAGCCGGGCCAGCGCATCGGCTTGCTGGGCCCCAACGGCGCCGGCAAGTCGACGCTGATCAAGTCGCTGACCGGCGAGCTGCCACTGCTCGGCGGGCGCCGGGTGCCCGGCGAGCACCTGGCCATCGGCTACTTCGCCCAGCACCAGTTGGAAGGGCTCGATCTCTCGGCCACGCCCTTCCTGCACGTCCAGCGGCTCTCGCCGCGGGCTGCCGACCTGGATATCCGCAAGTTCCTGGGGGGCTTCGGCTTCCACGGCGACGACGTCTTCGCCGAGGTGGGACGCTTCTCCGGCGGCGAGAAAGCGCGTCTGGCACTGTCCTTGGTGGCCTGGCAGAAGCCCAACCTGCTGCTGCTCGACGAACCCACCAACCACCTCGACCTGGAGATGCGCGAAGCGCTTACCGAGGCGCTGGCGAGCTTCGAGGGCACGGTGATCGTGGTCTCGCACGACCGCCACCTGCTGAGGGCCACCGTGGACGAGTTCTGGCGAGTCGCCGATCACCGCGTCACGCCCTTCGACGGCGACCTGGACGACTACCGGGCCTGGCTGCGCACGCGGCTCGAGCACGAGCGTCGCGAGGCGCGGGCCGACAAGGCCGAGCGCCAGGAGGCCGCCGAGACGCCCAAGGAGGATCGCAAGGCCGCGCGCCGGGCCGCCGCCGAGCTGCGCGACAAGCTGCGTCCGTTGAAGCGCGAGCGCGACGTCGCCGAGCGCGAGATGGACAAGGTGCAGGTGTCGCTCGCCAAGGTGGAGGCGGTACTGGCCGATGCCGAGCTCTACACCGACGAGGCGCGCAAGGACGAGCTTACCGCCCGGCTGGCCGATCAGGCCGAACTGGCGTCCCGGCTCGGCGAGCTGGAGCAGGAGTGGCTGGCCGCGGAGGAGGCCCTGGAGCGGCTGCAGGCCGAACTCCAGGACGGCTGATCGAGGATCAGGAAGAGGTGCGGGCTTCCCCCAGCGGCGCGGCGCCGTCGCTCTCCTCCTGCATCCTGGCGGCGATCGCCTCGCGTTCGCGACGCTCATCGGCGAGGCTCTTGCGGGGCAGAGCCAGGTTGAGGCCGACCGCGACCAGGGCGGCGACGACGATCGGCGAGCCGCCGATGATCAGGCGCACCAGCTCCGGAAAGCCGGCGATGGCCTCCGGCGCGGCGTAGAGCCCCAGGCTCAGGGCCAGCGCCAGGCTGGCGATGGTAATGTTGCGCGATGACAGCTCGTCGCGGGTCAGCAGCTGGATTCCGGTCATGGTGATCATGCCGAACACCGTGATGGTGGCGCCGCCGAGCACCGGGTAAGGGATAGTGGTCATCAGCGCGCCGACCTTGGGCATCAGCCCGGCCAGTAGCATGAAGCCTGCCGCCAGCGCCAGCACGGTGCGGCTGACCACCTTGGTCATCGCCACGATGCCCACGTTCTGGCTGTAGGAGGCGGTGGGCAAGGCCCCGAACAGCGAGCCCAGAGTGGTGCACAGGCCGTTGCCCAGCAGCCCGCCGGCGAGCTCCTTGCGCCCCAGCTCGCGGTCCAGGCCGCCCACGGTGGTGGCCGAGAGATCGCCGATGGTCTGCACCGAGTTGATCACGCAGATGATCACCAGCGAGACGATGGCGGCCGGGGGAAATTCCAGCTCGAAGGGCAGCAGCCGCGGCGGGCTGAACCAGGCCGCCTCGCGCACCGGCGCGAAGTCCACCATGCCCATCGCCAGCGCCAGGCCATAACCGACCAGGATGCCGCAGATGATCGCGGCGAGCTTCAGGAAGCCGCGCCCGAACTGGGACAGCACCAGCACCACGGCCAGGGTCACCATGGCCAGCAGCCACTGGCGCGGCTCGCCGTATCCCGGCTGGTCGATGCCGCCGCCCATGTAATTGACGCCGATGTCGTAGAGCGACAGGCCGATCACCAGCACCACGGTCCCGGCGACCACCGGCGGGAAGAAGTGGCGGATGCGCTGGATGCCCAGCCCCACCAGAATCATCGCCAGCCCGCCGATTACCTGGGCGCCGAGAATGCCCTCGATGCCGTACTGGGCGCCCACTGCGGACAGGGTCGGCACGTAGGCGAAGCCCACGCCGAAGATCGCCGGCAGACGCGCGCCGAAGCGATGCACGCCATACAGCTGGAGCAGCGTGGAGAGGCCTGAAGCGAGCAGCGATATCTGGATCAGTAGCAGGGTGTCGGCGAGGCTCGCTCCGACGGCGCCGGCGACGATGATCGGCACCGTCACCGTGCCCATGATCATGGCCAGGATGTGCTGGAGGGAGAGCGGCAGGGCCCGGGTCAGGGGCGGGCGCCCCTGGAACTCGAAGACCGAGGTGGTGTGGTTAGGCATAGGGGACAATCACCGCTTGTTTTTGTACACAACTTGAGGCGGGCATTGTCCACTATGCGCAAAATATTTCCAAATTCTGAGACTAAGACCAAAGGAGGGGGGCGTTGGCGCCCGGGCCGGCGGGGCTAACGGCTCTCCAGCAGGAAGGTTACCGGGCCGTCGTTGACCAGGGCTACCTGCATGTCGGCGCCGAACTCGCCGGTGGCGACCCGCGGCCAGGCGGCGCTGGCCCGCTCGACCAGGTAGGCGAAGAGTCGTTCGCCCTCGGCCGGCGGCGCGGCGCTGGAGAAGCTCGGGCGCAGGCCCTTGCGGGTATCGGCGGCCAGGGTGAACTGGGAGACCAGCAGCAGACCTCCTTCGGCCTGCTGAAGGTTGAGGTTCATCTTGCCTTGCGCATCGGAGAACACGCGATAGTGCAGCAGCTTGTGCAACAGCCGCTCGGCCTGCTGCTCGTCGTCCTCCTTTTCGACGCCGACCAGCGCCAGCAGGCCGTGGTCGATGGCGCCGGTCTCGCGGTCGTCGACCGTCACGCTGGCATGGCGAACGCGCTGGATCAGGGCTTTCATGGCACTTTCCCTCTCTTTCCGCCCTCGGCGGCTGGCAAAAGCCGGCAGCCTAGCACGCCCGGCTTCAGCGCCCCAGCAGGTCATCCCGGAAGTCCTCGCCCAGCGGCGCCTCACCGAGCCAGATGCCGAACAGGGCGTCGGCCAGCGCCGGCTCCGCTCCTTCGTAGAGCGGGTCGCCGTTGAGCGACAGGCGCAGGGTCTCGTCGTTCCAGGTCAACGCGTAGCGATCGCCCGGTGAAACGTCCCGGTAACGAGCGTTGAAGGCCGACAGCGCCGGCTCCAGTGCCTGGAACTCGGCCGCGCCGAGCTGCTCGCGCAGGGTGTCGCGGGTGACCTCGGCGAAGTCGTCGGCCTCTATGGCGTGGAAGTACTCGAGCTCCAGGCGCCGGGGGACGTTGGCCGACTGCGGCGCGGGCCGCGGATAGCCCCTGGCCTGGTAGTAGGCGCCGGCGTAGGCGTCCCAGATCATGTAGCGGAACAGCCCGTGGCCGATCAGTTGGAAGGGGCGTCCGTTGACCTCCTGGGTCGCGGCGAAGCGGGCCCCCTTGACCGAGACCTCGGCGACGGCGGGCGTGGCGCCGAGGGTCAAGGTCAGTAGCAGGGCGGCGAGGGGGAGATGTCGAGTCGGCATGGGCGGTCTCCTTGGCGGATGCACTTACCTATGCCGACATCGTCGTTATGTAAAGGTTCTGTATAGGGTGTGGCGCTACCAGGCTCGACACAGCATGATGTCGCAGTGTGGCTCGGCCAGCAGGCGCTCGGTGATCTGGCTCTGGCGGCCCAGCTGGCCGCGGCTGCCCAGCGCCAGCAGGTCGGGCGGCTGGCGGCGCAGGCGCGTCATCAGCACCTCCAGGGGGTCGCCCTGCTCGAGTTCGAGCTCCAGCTCGGGGACATCATCCAGCTCGCTCATCAGCTGCTCGGTCTCCTGCTCCAGGTGGCGGCGCAGCTTGGCCACCTCCTGGTCCCGCCAGCGGGCATAGTCGCTGTCGGAGCCCAGCTCGCGTTCGCCGGGGATGTTCCAGGCGTGCAGCAGGGTGAGCCGGCCCTCGGGGAAGCGTTTGAGGGTCTCGCGCAGGGTGTGGCGGCAGGTCAGCGAGAAATCCACCGGTACCAGGATGTCGTGCCAGGCCTGGGTGGCGGGATGGCTTACCGAGAGTACCGGGCAGGGCGCGCTGCGCAGCACCCGCGCCAGGGTAGTGCCGCCGACCAGGTCCGGTTGGCCGCGCTTGCGGTGAGCGCCGAGGACGATCATGTCGGCCTCGCGCTCGTGGGCCTCGCGAATGATCTCGGCATAGGGCGAACCGGCCACCGTCTGGATCAGGCTGGCCGGCTCCGACAGGGCGTAGTCCTCGCGGATATCGGTCAGGGTGGCGGCGATGTCCGCCACCACGGCCTCCTCCAGGTCGTGAAGGACCCGCCGAGGCAGGTAGGGGTCGAGCACGTGGACGATGTCGAGCCGGGCGCCAGTCTCGTTCGCCAGCCGAATGGCGCGGGCGAAGGCGGCGCGGTTCTCGGCGGAGAGGTCACAGGCGAACAGCAGGGTGCGGGACATGGCACAACCCTCGTACGGCCGGAAGATGACCGTTTCAGGATGGGCGCCCCCGGCTTCCCCTGCAAGCAGATCTCGCTACCACAAGGCGTGGAAGTGATGCACCGGACCGCGGCCGTGGCCCACTGCCAGCCGGTGGCTGGCGTCCAGGGCGGCGTGCAGCCAGCGCTTGGCCTCGCCGATGGCCTCGACGATGGCTGGGCCCGTGGCATCGGGGGGCAGGTGAGCGAGGTGGGCGGCGATGGCCGAAGACAGCGCGCAGCCGGTGCCGTGGAGGTTGTCGGTGGCGATGCGCGGCGCCGGCAGCCACTGGCTGCCCTCGGGGGTGGCCAGCAGGTCGGGGCAGGATTCGCCGCTCAGGTGGCCGCCCTTGAGCAGCACATAGGGGGCTTTCAGGGCCTGGAGGCCGGGCAGCATGGCCTCCATGGCGTCCGGGCTGCGCGGCGCCTCTGCCTCGAGCAGTACCGCCGCCTCGGGCAGGTTGGGCGTGATGACGTCGGCCAGCGGGACCAGGATGTCGCGCACCGCGGCGATGCCCGGGGCGTCGACCAGCACGTCGCCGCTCTTGGCCACCATCACCGGGTCGAGTACGATCCAGCGCGGTCGGCGCCGCTCGAGCGTCTCGGCCAGGGTCTCGGCGACCGCGCGGTCGGCGACCATGCCGATCTTCACCGCATCGATGCGCACGTCGTCGAGCAGGTTCTCGAGCTGCTCGCCGATCACCGCCGCCGGTACCGGGTGCACGGCCGCTACGCCGCGGGTGTTCTGGGCGATCACCGCGGTGATCACGTTGGTGGCGTAGGTGCCCAGCGCCGAGAGGGTCTTGAGATCGCCCTGCAAACCCGCGCCGCCCGAGGGGTCGGAGCCGGCGATGGTCAGGGTATGGGGGATGGGAGACATGATGTTGTCGTCTTGTGGCGTGAATCCGGCGACTAGCATACGCCAGGGGGGCGCTCGACGGCCATGCTGAGCCTCTTTATGATCGCCCTGGCCAGCGCCACCCTGCTGCCCGGTGGCTCGGAGGCCTGGTTGGCCCGACAGTGGTGCCAGGGTGGCGCGCCGCTGGCGCTGTGGGCGGTGGCCACCGCAGGCAACGTGCTGGGCAGCCTGGTTAATGTGGGGCTGGGGCGATATGCCCTGCACTACCGGGATCGGCGCTGGTTTCCGGTCTCGTCCACCGCGCTGGCGCGGGCGGAACGTTGGTATCGCCGTGGCGGCGAGGCCAGTCTACTGCTGGCCTGGACGCCGGTGATCGGCGACCCGCTCACCGTGCTGGCGGGAATCTTCCGGCTGCCTTGGTGGCGGGCTGCGCTGTGGATCCTGGTCGCCAAGGGCGGGCGCTATGCCGTGGTGCTGGCGATGGCCGAGGCCTGGCTGGCGTCCTACTGCGGCTAACCCGCCGCCCTTGACGCAAAAGGGCCGCCCGAAGGCGACCCTGTTCTTCCCTGCGATGGGGCCTGCTGGCTTACTCGGCGGAGGTGGTGTCGCCCTCCGGATTGCGGGCGTTGTAGTAGGCCTGCTCGGAGATGGCGTGGTAATTCACCACCTTCTCCTGGAAGGCGCTGTAGGACTCGTAGATCTTGCCTGCCATCTCGCTGGACTCGGCGAGTTCGGCGACCACGTCCGCGGAATGCTCCTTGGCCTGGGCCAGCACGTCGTCCGGCAGTCGGCGCAGCTCGACGTCATGCTCGTTGACCAGGGTCTCGAGGGCGTCGTTGTTACGCGCGGTGTATTCGTCCAGCACGTCCTGGTTCACGTCGCGGATCGCGGTGCGCAGGATCGCCTGGAGATCGTCCGGCAGCGAGGCCATGGCCTCGTCGTTGACGATGGCTTCGAACATCACCGTCGGCTCGTGCCAGCCGGGATAGTAGTAGTAGTCCGCGGCCTGATGCAGGCCGAAGGCCAGGTCGTTGTAGGGGCCGATCCACTCGGTGGCGTCGATGGCGCCGGATTGGAGGGAGGTGAAGATCTCGCCGCCCGGCATGTTGACGATAGCCACGCCCATGCGGCTCATGACCTCGCCGCCAAGCCCCGGCATGCGCATCTTGAGGCCGTCCAGGTCGTCGACGGAGGTGATCTCCTTGTTGTACCAGCCGCCCATCTGCACGCCTGAGGCACCGGCGGCCATGACGCCGACCCCGAAGTCGTCATAGAGCTCGTTCCACAGCTCCAGGCCGCCGCCGTAGTGTAGCCAGGCGTTCATCTCCTGGGCGTTCATGCCGAACGGCACGGCGGCGAAGAACTGGGCCGCCGGCGCCTTGCCTTTCCAGTAGTAGGAAGCGGAATGGCCCAGCTCGGCGGTGCCCTCGGCGACGGCGTCGAACACCTCGAAGCCGGGTACCAGCTGGCCGGCACCGAACACCTCGATGGTCAGCCGGCCGTCGGACATCTGCTCGACCAGCTCGGACAGGCGTTCCGGACCCTGGCCGACGCCGGGGAAGTTCTTCGGCCAGGAGGTGACCATCTTCCACTCGAAGGTGTCCTGAGCCTGGGCGGCGCCCGAGACCAGCATCAGGCCGGCGGCGGCGCCGGTGACGGCCATGGCGAGTGCTTTCGGTTGCATGCGTTTCCCTCTCTTGTGTGCCTTGTCGGGAGTGGCCCCGCGGGGCCGGGCGACCCGGGAGGACGCCCTGCCCTCCCGGTGGTTGCGGATTGCGAGTCACTATAGCCGCCCCGCCGTGAGCGGGGCGCGACTCCATTCCACGCTGTGCTTAGAACACGCTCGGCAGCCAGGTGGCGAGCTGTGGGAAGAACGACAGCGCGATCAGCATGGCCAACTGCAGGGCGATGAATGGCATCACCCCTCGATAGATGGCGGAGGTGGGCACCGACTCCGGGGCCACCCCGCGCAGGTAAAAGAGCGCGAAGCCGAACGGCGGCGTCAGGAAGGAGGTCTGCAGGTTGATGGCGATCATGATGCCCAGCCAGATCGGGTCGAGGCCCATGGCCAGCAGGATCGGGCCGACGATCGGCACCACCACGAAGGTGATCTCGATGAAGTCGAGGATGAAGCCGAGCAGGAAGA
Source organism: Halomonas sp. B23F22_20 (assembly GCF_043496985.1). Lineage (NCBI taxonomy): Bacteria > Pseudomonadati > Pseudomonadota > Gammaproteobacteria > Oceanospirillales > Halomonadaceae > Halomonas > Halomonas sp. B23F22_20. The sequence goes on along the minus strand of NZ_JBIEKH010000003.1, from coordinate 101,648 downwards.
TCACCAGCATCACGATCAGGGTCGCACCGACCACGCCGCCGGGCATGCTGTCGAACAGATGGGTGACCAGCTCCTCGCCGCCGTAGGCGCGGAACACCAGCGAGAACAGCGCCGCGCCGATCAGGATCAGGAATACCATGGTGGTGACGTCGACCGTGGAGCGCAGCACCTCCTTGAGAGTAGCGAGGTCCAGGCGGCGATAGCCCAGGGCCAGCATCAGGGCGCCGAAGGCGCCTACCGCCGAGGCCTCGGTGGGCGTGGCGAAGCCGCCGAGGATCGAACCCAGCACTACCACGATCAGTACGATCGGCGGCACCAGTCCCTTGAGCAGCAGCAGGCCCAGGCCGCCCTCATGGCCGAGCTCCTCCATCAGCTCGCGGCGATCCACGGCCGGGGCGGCGGACGGCTTTAGCCAGGCGGTCACGGCGACATAGATGATGTAGAACACCACCAGGATCAGGCCGGGCACCAGGGCGCCCATGAACAGGTCGCCGACCGAGACGGTCTTGGGACTGAAGATGCCCATCGACAGCTGCGCCTGCTGGTAGGCCGAGGACAGCACGTCGCCCAGCAGCACCAGGGCGATGGAGGGCGGGATGATCTGGCCCAGGGTGCCGGTGGCGCAGATGGTGCCGGTGGCCAGTGGCACGCTGTAGCCGCGCTTTAGCATGGTGGGCAGCGACATCAGGCCCATGGTCACCACGGTAGCGCCGACGATGCCGGTGGAGGCAGCCAGCAGCATGCCGACCAGGGTCACCGAGATGCCCAGGCCCCCGCGCAGCGAGCCGAACAGCAGCGCCATGGCCTCGAGCAGCGTCTCGGCCACCCGGGACTTCTCCAGCAATACGCCCATCAGCACGAACAGCGGCACCGCCAGCAGCGTCTGGTTGGTCATGATGCCGTAGAGACGGTTGGGGAAGGCGGCCAGGTAGCCGCCGTCGAAGTTGGCGTCGATGCCCAGTGACTCCAGGCCGAAGCCCAGACCGGCGAAGGCCAGCGCGGTGCCCGCCAGCGACAGGGCGACCGGATAGCCGAACATCAGGACGGTGCAGATCACGGCGAACAGCACCAGTGGCATGAACTCCAGCATCACAGGTGCTCCTCGTGGTGGTCGGGGGTGTCGGCGTCGGGGTCGAGGCGGCCGGTGATGATGAGTACCTTGCGCCAGGCTTCGACCAGCCCTTGCAGGATCATCAGGCCGGCGAACATCGGGATCAGCGTCTTGAGCAGGAAGACCGCAGGAATGCCGCCGGTGTCCGGTGAACCCTCGAGGATCGCCCAGGACTTGCCCACATAGCCCAGGCTGGACAGGATCACGAAGACCATGAACGGCAGCAGCAGGCAGAGCGTACCCAGCAGGTCGACCAGCGCCTGACGCTTCGCCGTCATGCCCCGATAGAAGATATCCACCCGCACGTGGCCGTCATGGCGCAGGGTGTAGCCGGCGGCGAGCATGAACACCGCGGCGTGCAGGTACATCACCGACTCTTGCATGGGAATGCTGTTGACGCTGAAGGCATAGCGCAGCACCACGATCAGGAACTGGATCAGCATCATCACCAGGACCAGCCAGGACAGGCAGCGACCTAGCCGTTCGGAGAAACGGTCGAGCCGGGCCAGCAGGCTCGGCAGCTCGTGGGATTGGGGCATGGGCGAACGCTCGGAGTTGCAGTGTCGTCTTGATGATAGCGCGGTGTGGTTACACGGCACTGACGACTATACGGCAATTCGCAAACGCCTGTTACAGCGCGGCGGTCGACATTGGTCTTACCCCTTGCCCAGCGAGGCCAGGCAGGGCTGGGGGAGGTGGATATCGATGGCCACTGGCAGGTGATCAGAGAACAAGTGGTCCAGCACCTCGACCCGATCGGCCTCCAGGGCGTTGGAGAGCAGGATGTGGTCCAGGGCGCGGCGGGGCTGCCAGGAGGGGTAGCTGAGCGGTGGGCGGACCGGATGCAGCGGCAGGGAGTCGCGGAACCGCGAATGGGCGTGGATCTGCTCCGGGGTGCAGTTGAGGTCGCCCATCACTACCACATGGCGCAAGGGCTGGATCAGTTCGCTGAGGTAGTCGAGCTGGCGCACGCGGCCACGATGGCTCAGCGCCAGATGGGCGACGAAGACGTGCAGGGCATCGGGACCGTCACCGAAGCGGGCGTGGATGGCGCCGCGGCCGGGCAGGGGGCCGGGTAGGCGGTGCTCCTCGACGCGGGCCGGGGCCAGCCGCGACAGCAGGCCATTGCTGTGCTGGGCGACTCGTCCCAGGTTGCGATTGAGCTGCTGGTAGTGGTGAGGAAAACCGGCCCGGCCGGCCAGGTACTCCACTTGATTGACGTGGCCGGAACGGAAGCTGCCACCATCCACTTCCTGGAGGCCGACGATATCGAAGCCCCGCAGTACCTCGCTGATGGCATCGAGGCGCTCGCTGCGCCGTGGGTGAGGCAGCAGGTGCTGCCAGCCCCGTGTCAGGTAGTGGTGATAGGCCGAGGTCTGGATGCCCACCTGGAGATTGAAGGTCAACAGCTTCAGGTGGCCCTTGCCCCGGAGTCGACCTCCATCCTCGGCCCGAACGCTCATGTCACTCCGACCGCTCGTCGCGGACCTTGTCCACCAGGGCGCCGGCGATCTTCGGCATGTTGTCGAGGCTCCCGGCGCTGCTCGGGGTCACCACATAGCGGCCGTCGACGATAAGCGCCGGCACGCCCATCAGCTGCATGTTGCGCATGCGGGCATGGGCCTGGTTGACCTGGGACTTGACGCCAAAGGAGCCGAGAGCGTCCAGAGCCTCCTGCTCGCTGACCCCGTACTCGCTGAAGAAGGCCGCGATGTCCTTGTCCTCTGTCAGCTGGGCACCCTGTTCGTGGATGGCGTCGAAGAAGTCGGCGTGGAGGTCCTGCTGGATGCCCAGCTCTCGGGCGGCGTAGAAGGCCGTGGCGTGGCGGTTCCAGGCCCCGCCCATGGTCGCCGGCATGCGCTGGAAGACGACGTCCTCGGGAAGCTCGGCGACCCAGGCGTTGAGGGTATCTTCCATGGCATAGCAGTGTGGGCAGCCGTACCAGAAGGCCTCGGTGACCTCGATCTTGCCGTCGGCGACCTGGGTCTTTACCGGCTCGTCGAGCACGCTGTAGTGCTGACCGGCGACCAGATCGGCGGCGGAGGCGAGGGTGGACAGGCCGAGGCCGGCCACGGCGACCAACAGTGACTTGAACATGCGGGGAGTCTCTCCTTGAGTGGGATATGATCCGGAAACCGTCGTTCGGGGAACGGCGTTCGCGGCCTTGGAGTCGTCGGCAGGCCGCTGGGTTCCCGAAGACAGCGAGGGCGGCACGCGGCCGCCCTCGTCCATTGTCCTGGTGTCAGTGCAGGCCGTGGACGTAGTTGGCCACGGCGTTCATGTCGCGGTCGCCCATCTTGGCAGCGATATCACGCATGATGGCATTGGGGTCGTTGGCTCGCTCGCCGGCGGCGAAGGCCTGCAGAGTCGTGACCACATAGTCACGCTGCAGTCCCGACAGTGCCGGGTAGGCGGCACTGCCGATGCCGCTGCCGGTCGGCGAGTGGCAAGCGGCGCAGGCAGGCAGGCCGCTCTCCAGGTCGCCGGCGCGATACAGCTCGCGACCTTGCTCGACGAGTTCGGGGTCGGGATCTGCCTGGCCCAGGGCCGGCTCCATGTCGGCGAAGTAGGCGGCCACGTCCCAGGCATCCTGGTCGGAGAAGTCATCCACCTGGCCGGCCATCTGCGGCACGCTGCGGCGGCCATCACGGATGTCCATGATCTGCTTGGCCAAGTAGGAGGCCTGCTGGCCGGCCAGGTTGGGGAAGGCGGGGGAGATGCCGATGCCGTTCTGGCCGTGGCAGGCGGCGCAGACTCGGGCCTTGTCGCGCCCGGCGGCGGCGTCCGCGTCTGCCAGGGAGGCGGCGTGGGCGGCGCCGGTAGCGCCCAGGAGGATGACCAGGCTTGCCAGTAGCTGTCTCATTGCGAATCCACAGTGCCGGTTGTTATTGAGCGGTCGGGTTCGCCGGCCGATGCCGGTCGCTGGCGGCGCACGCACGGTGGTATACTGCCGGCCCGGCCGCAGACCGAATCGACTGCAGTATATAAAGGAACACCGGTGCCGTGGAAATGCAACCCGCGGCGACCTTGATCGACGTCAGGAACCCCGCCATGTCGCGCCTCAACTACCAGGCCGCCCGCTTTCTCACCAGTGCTCCCACCCTGGCGAAGTGCCCGGCCGACGCCGGGGCCGAGGTCGCCTTTGCCGGCCGCTCCAATGCCGGAAAATCCAGCGCTATCAATGCCCTGACGCGCCAGAAGGCGCTGGCTCGCACCTCCAAGACACCGGGGCGGACGCAGCTGATCAATTTCTTCTCGCTGGACGAGGGCGACGAGCATCGCCTGGTGGATCTGCCGGGCTACGGCTATGCCAAGGTCCCCGAGCAGGTCAAGCGCGAGTGGCAGCATCATCTGGCCGACTATCTGCGGCGGCGCGCCTCGCTGCGCGGCTTGGTGCTGTTGATGGATGTGCGTCATCCACTCACCGAGTTCGACCAGACCCTGCTCGGCTGGGCCGACGAGGCGGACATGCCGGTGCAGATCCTGCTGACCAAGGCCGACAAGCTGAAGCGCGGGGCCGCGAAGAGCGCCCAGCAGCAGGTGCGTTCGCGGCTGCGCGAGTGGGAGGACCTGGTGACCGTACAGCTGTTCTCGGCGCTCAAGAAGGAAGGCATCGAGGAGGTGCATCAGCGCCTCGATGACTGGCTTCTCGCCGAATCCCGGTAAAAACGGACTGCGCTTGGCCAGGCGGCGGCGTTAACCGCTGCCTTGGAATGCTCATTTACTGCTCGTCAACTCCGCTTCTGCGGCGTCGGTTGCCTAGCCTGGCCGTCGCTCGCCGCGTTTTTCCTCGGGGTGCCCGGTTCCCACGCGGATCACTCCCGCCCCAGCTTCTCCAGCAGTGCCGGCAGCTCGCGGATATGCGAGAGCCGGTGCACGCCGGCCGGCATTGCCTCGCCGTGGGGCGTGTCGCCGGCGATCCAGGCCGCCTGCATGCCCAGCCGCACCGCCGGGAGGATGTCCTCCTGCCAGGAATCGCCGATATGCATCGCCCGCTCGGGAGTGGCGCCGAGCTTGGCCAGCGCCATTAGGAAGCTGCGCGGGTCCGGCTTGGGGGCATGCATCTCGCCGGCGGCGATCGAGACCTCGAAGTGGCGCGACAGCGGCAGCCGATGGAAGGCCAGGTTGCCGTTGGTGATCGAGGCCAGCCGGTAGTGCCGGCCCAGCTCGGCGAGCATCGGCTCCACCTCCGGATAGGGGGAAACGCGAAGGCGCAGGGCATGGAAGCGTTCCATGGCCGCCAGCGCCCACAGCCACGAGGCCGCACGCGGCAGGCCGAACTCCTCCAGCAGCGCGTACAGGGCCTGTTCGCGAATCCAGGTGAAATCGCCGCGGCGCAGCGGATGGCGCTCGGCTAGCTCGCGCCGGCGGCGCTGATAAGCCTCGATCGGCAGGCGCTCGGCGAAGCGTCCCAGCTCGCTCTCGTCGCGGGCGGCCAGCCATTCGGCGATCCGCTCGTCGAGCCAGTCGTAGTGTCCCTCTTCGGTGAGGGCCATCACTCCGTGGTTGTCCCACAGGGTATCGTCGAGGTCGAAGGTCAGCGCCTGGAGGGGGTGTCGGGAAGAGGGTCGTGTCATGAGGAAGTGTCGCTGTCGTCGGGCCGGCGGCGGCGTGCCCGGGGATGGGCGGCGTCGTAGCCGGCGGCCAGGTGCTGCCAGTCCAGCCGGGTATAGATCTGGGTGGTCGAGAGATGCGCATGGCCGAGCAGTTCCTGGACGGCGCGCAGGTCCTGGCTGGACTCGAGCAGGTGACTGGCGAAGGAGTGGCGCAGCCGGTGCGGATGCAGGTGCTCGTCCAGGCCGCGCGCCCGGGCTTGCTTGACCAGTCGCTGTTGAATCGCCCGGTGCCCGAGACGTCCGCCGCGGGCGCCAACGAACAGCGCCGTCTCGCCGTCGCTTGCCAGGGCGCCGCGCACGCCGAGCCAGGCGTCCAGAGCCTGGCTGGCCCGCCGCCCTACCGGCATCTGGCGAGGCTTGGCGCCCTTGCCGAGCACCCGTACCCGTTGGGCCTGAAGATCGCTCAGGTCCAGCGCCGCCAGCTCGGCGAGGCGCAGCCCGCTGGAATAGAACAGTTCCAGCATGGCCTGGTCGCGCACCGACAGTGGCGAGCCGTCGTGGGGGGTATCGAGGAAACGCGCCAGGGCATCCACGTCCACCGGCCGTGGCAGGTCCTTCGGCGCCTTAGGCGTGCGGACTAGGTCTGCCGGGTTGTGCGCCAATCGCCCATCGCGGCGCAGCCGCTCGGCGAAGCGGGCGATCGCCGCCCGCCGCCGAGCCAGGCTGCGCGGTGCCAGCCCGCGGGCCCGCTCGCCGCCCAGGAAACGGCGCAGCAGGGCGACGTTGAGTGCGCCGCCGTCATCTATCCCCTGGGCGTCGAGGAACTCGAACAGCGCCGCCAGGTCGCGCCGGTAGGCGTCGATCGTGGCCGGGCTGGCGGTCTGGGCAAGCTCGGCGAGGAAGGCCTCGACCTGGCGCATCAGGGGCGTGGTGTCAGCCATGACGCGGCGGGGCCAGGCACACCAGCAGCCGGGCCACCACGTCGCCGACGTACTCGGTGAACAGGGTGTCCATGCTGGCGCGGAAGTGGTCGGGGTCGGGGCTGGCCAGCACCAGATAGCCCAGCGGCTCGCCCAGCGTCAGGCGTGCCAGGGCGCAGGAGCCGGCCTTGTCGGGAGGCGGTGCGTGGGGCAGCAGTCGCTTCCAGTCGGTGGGCGTGAGTCGCGCACAGCGGCTGACCCGTCCATCGAGCAGCGCGCCCAGTCGTTGGGCGGTGTGATCGTCGAGCACGTGGCGGGGCGCCTGGGGCGGCCGTGGCTCGTTGTCGGTCAGCGTGGCCGGACACCACAGCGCCAGCGCCGGGGTCTGGAAGCGCTCGCTGAACTGGGTCGCCAGCGCCTGTCCCAGGGCATCGCCGTCCTCGGCCTCGAGCAGCGCCAGCACCAGCTCGCGGGTGCGCCGGTACTGGGCCTCGTTGTGGCGGGCCGACTCGAGCAGCTGCTCGAGCCGCCATTCGGCCTGCTCGGCGCGGCTGCGCAGATCGGCGACCAGGCGCTCCAGCAGCGAAGTGGCGCCCCGGGCCTCGGGGTGCGGCACCCGGAGCTGCTGCAACAGGCCCTCGCGGCCGACGAAGAAGTCCGGGTGGCGGGCCAGCCACTGGGCGACGACGTCGGGATCCAGGGTCTTGCGCGGCTCGGGGGCGGCATGGCTCATGGGCATGTTCTCCTCTGCGTTGGGCGCGCGATTATTTTAGCGGCACGCGTCCCTCGAAGACCCGCGCGGCGGGTCCGGTCATGGTCAGATGGGCTTCGCCGCCGGGCCAGGCGACTTCCAGGTCTCCGCCAGGTAGATGCACCGTGACCGGGCTCTCGAGCCAGCCCAGGCGGATGCCGGTGGCCACCGCGGCGCAGGCGCCGGTGCCGCAGGCCAGGGTCTCACCGCTGCCCCGTTCAAAGACGCGCAGGCGAATTTCATGAGGCGACACCACCTGCATGAAGCCGGCGTTGACTCGGCGGGGAAAGCGCGGATGGTGTTCGATGGCGGGGCCGAGGGTCGCCACCGGGGCGCTGTCGGCGTCGTCGACTCGCAGCACCGCATGGGGATTGCCCATCGACACCACGCCAACCTCGAGCGATTGGCCCTCGACCTCGAGTCCATGCAGCAGGCGGTCCTCGTCGGCCTCGAAGGGCAGGGCGTCGGGGGCGAAGCGCGGCCGCCCCATGTCGACGCGGACCCGCTCGTCATCCTCGACCACCAGGGTCAGGGGGCCGCCGGCGGTCTCGACGTGGATCTCGCGCTTGTGGGTCAGGCGCTGGTCGCGCACGAAGCGGGCGAAGCAGCGGGCACCGTTGCCGCAGTTCTCCACCTCGCTGCCGTCGGCGTTATAGATTCGGTAGCGGAAATCCATATCCGGGTCGCGAGGCGGCTCCACCACCAGCAGCTGGTCGAAGCCGATGCCGAAGCGCCGGTCGGCCAGCTCGCGGATCTGCTTGTCGCACAGCCGCGCACGCTGGGTGATCAGGTCGACCACCATGAAGTCGTTGCCCAGGCCGTGCATCTTGGTGAAGTGCAACAGCATCAGGGCGTCTCCGCGCTGTCGTCGGGCAGCGTCGCCTCGCCGGCCCACAGATCCTCGAGCCGCTCGCGACGACGCACCAGGTGGGTGCGGTCGCCGTCCACCATCACCTCGGCCGGGCGTGGGCGGCTGTTGTAGTTGGAGGCCATGACGAAACCGTAGGCGCCGGCGGAACGCACCGCCAGCAGGTCGCCGGCGGCGATGGCAAGTTCGCGATCCTTGCCCAGAAAGTCGCCGGTCTCGCAGACCGGCCCGACCACGTCATAGATGCCGGTCTCGCGCTGCGCCGTGGTGTCGACCGCCAGGATCGCCTGCCAGGCCTGATACAGCGAGGGCCGGATCAGGTCGTTCATGGCGGCGTCGACGATGGCGAAGTTCTTCGTCTCGCCTGGCTTGAGGAACTCGACGCGGGTCAGCAGTACGCCGGCATTGGCGGCGATGGAGCGGCCCGGCTCGAACAGCAGGGTCAGCCGCTCGCTGCCCGGCCAGCGCGACAGCCGCTCGAGCAGCGCGGTGGCGTAGTCGAAGGGCTGCGGCGGGCGCTCGTCGCGGTAGGTCACGCCGAGGCCGCCGCCCAGGTCGAGGTGTTCGATCTCGATGCCGTCTTCGCGGAGTCGCTCGAGCAGCACCAGCAGCCGGTCCAGGGCGTCGAGGAAGGGGGCGGTATCGGTGAGCTGGGAGCCGATATGGCAATCCAGCCCCACGACACGGATGTGCTCCAGACTCGCGGCCTGGCGATACACCTCGTGGGCCTCGTCCACCGGGATGCCGAACTTGTTGTCCTTGAGCCCGGTGGAGATGTAGGGATGGGTGCCGGCGTCGACGTCGGGATTGACCCGCAGCGAGACCGGGGCGACATTGCCCATGCCTCGGGCCACCGCGGCGAGGCGCTCGAGTTCGGCCCGCGACTCGACGTTGAAGCACTTGATGCCTATCGACAGCGCCCGCTCGAGCTCGTTCTCCTCCTTGGCCACGCCGGAGAACACCACTTTGGCCGGGTCGCCGCCGGCCACCAGCACCCGCTCCAGCTCGCCCACCGAGACGATGTCGAAGCCGGCGCCAAGCCGTGCCAGCAGGTTGAGCACCGCCAGGTTGGAGTTGGCCTTCACCGCGTAGCAGATCAGGTGCGGATGGCTGCCCAGGGCCTCGGTGTAGGCCCGGAAGTGGCGCGCCAGGGTGGCCTTGGAATAGACGTAGCAGGGGGTGCCGAACTCCTCGGCCAGGCGCGGCAGCGGCACGTTTTCCGCGTGAAGCACGCCGTCGCGATAGTCGAAATGGTCCATCTCAGTCGTCCTCGTCGGCGCTGCGGGTGTCGTCGGCGTTGGCATCGTTGCCTTGGGAATCGTCGTTGCCCTGGCTGTCGTCGTCCTGCTGGGCGTCGCGGGGGCCGTAGCGCTCGGCCGCGGCCTCGTCGCCGGGCAGGTAGAGCGGGCCCTTCTGGCCGCAGCCGGTCAGCAGCACGAGCGTCAGCAAGGCGAGGGGCGCGAGGCGGCGCATCAGCCCTGGCCTCCCTGGGCACCGGTGGCGTTCAGCGCGGCCAGGGCGTCGCGGGCACGCTGGGCGGCGGCGCGCACCTGGTCCGGGGCGGTGCCGCCGATGTGGTTGCGGGCGGCCACCGAGCCCTCGAGGGTCAGCACCTCGAAGACATCCTGCTCGATGACGTCGGAGAACTGACGCAGCTCCTCGAGGCTCATGTCGGAGAGGTCCTTGCCTTCGCGCAGCCCGAAGGCCACGGACTGGCCGACGATCTCGTGGGCATCGCGGAAGGCTACACCGCGGCAGACCAGGTAGTCGGCCAGGTCGGTGGCGGTGGAGAAGCCCTTGCGTGCGGCCTCGCGCATGTTGTCGGCCTTGGCCTCAATGGCCGGCACCATGTCGGCGAACGCCTTGAGGCAGTCCTGAACGGTGGCCAGGGCATCGAACAGCGGCTCCTTGTCCTCCTGGTTGTCCTTGTTGTAGGCCAGCGGCTGGGACTTCATCAGCGTCAGCATGCCCATCAGGTGGCCGTAGACCCGGCCGGTCTTGCCGCGCACCAGCTCCGGCACGTCCGGGTTCTTCTTCTGCGGCATGATCGAGGAGCCGGTGCAGAAGCGGTCGGGCAGGTCGATGAAGTCGAACTGGGCGCTGGTCCACAGCACCAGCTCCTCGCTCATCCGCGACAGGTGCATCAGCAGGGTGCTGGCGAAGGCGGTGAACTCGATGGCGAAGTCGCGATCGCTCACGGCGTCGAGGCTATTCTCGGCGGGGCGGTCGAAGCCCAGCAGCTCGGCGGTCACGTGGCGGTCGATCGGATAGGTGGTGCCGGCCAGTGCCGCGGCGCCGAGCGGCAGCACGTTGACCCGCTTGCGACAGTCGAGCAGGCGCTCGTGGTCGCGGGACAGCATTTCCTGCCAGGCCAGCAGGTGGTGGCCGAAGGTCACCGGCTGGGCGGTCTGCAGGTGGGTGAAGCCGGGCATGATGGTGTCGGCCTCGCGGTCGGCCAGCGCGATCAGCCCCTGGCGCAGCCGGGTCAGCTCGGCGGCGACGGTGTCGATCTCGTCGCGCAGGAACAAGCGGATGTCGGTAGCGACCTGGTCGTTGCGCGAGCGACCGGTGTGCAGCTTCTTGCCGGTGATGCCTATCTTGTCGGTGAGCCGCGCCTCGATGTTCATGTGCACGTCCTCGAGCGCGACCGACCACTCGAAGGTGCCGGCCTCGATCTCCGCCTGGACCTCGTCGAGGCCGGCCAGGATGGCGTCACGCTCGTCCTCGGTGAGCACGCCGACCCGGGCCAGCATGGTGGCGTGGGCGCGCGAGCCCTGGATGTCGTGGTGGGCCAGGCGCCGGTCGAAGTCGACCGAGGCGGTGAAACGGGCGACGAAGGCGTCGGTGGGCTCGCTGAAGCGACCGCCCCAGGACTGGTTGGTGCTGGTGTTCGTCGGACTTTGGCTCATCGGGCTGACATCCTGCATGACTGAAGGTGGGAGTGAGGCGGCGGGCGGCGCCGGCTTGACATGGCGGAAAGTGTACCAGAGTCCGGGTGCCAGGCGAGGGACGCCGAGCTGCGTGGGACGCGGCGATTTTTCCTGGCCTCCCGGGTCCTTTATGATGACGGAACATCAGAGATCACCGGGCGCCCGCGCGAAGGCGCCGGCGCAACGAACCGGTACGGGAGAAACACGTGCAAGCCATGACAACGCTGCGTATCGCCACCCGCAAGAGCCAGTTGGCCATGTGGCAGGCCGAACACGTCCGCGAGCGCCTGATGGCGACGCATCCCGGCCTCGAGGTAGAGCTGGTGGCGATGGCCACACGAGGAGACAAGATCCTCGACACGCCGCTGGCCAAGGTCGGCGGCAAGGGCCTGTTCGTCAAGGAGTTGGAAGAGGCGATGCTCGACGGTCGCGCCGACATCGCGGTGCACTCCATGAAGGACGTGCCCATGCATTTCCCCGAGAGCCTGGGGCTGTCGGTGATTCTGGAGGGCGCCGAGCCCACCGACGCCTTCGTCTCCAACCACTACGCCTCGCTGGACGAACTGCCCGAAGGTGCGCGCATCGGCACCTCCAGCCTGCGCCGTGGCCTGCAGATGCGCGAGGCGCGTCCCGACCTGCAGGTACTGAATCTGCGCGGCAATGTTCAGACCCGACTCGGCAAGCTCGACGACGGCGAGTTCGAGGCCATCCTGTTGGCGACCTCGGGCCTCAAGCGCCTGGGACTGGCGGATCGCATCACCATGGAGCTGCCGCCGGAGGTCTGCCTGCCGGCCTGCGGCCAGGGTGCGTTGGGCATCGAGTGCCGCATGCACGATGCCGAGCTGATCTCGCTGCTGGCGCCGCTCGACGATTCGGCCACCGCCACCCGAGTGCGCGCCGAGCGTGCCATGAACACGCGTCTCGAGGGTGGCTGCCAGGTGCCGATCGCCGGCCATGCCATATTCGAGGACGATGGCCAGACCCTGTGGCTGCGTGCCCTGGTCGGCAATCCCGAGGGCACCGAGGTGCTGCGCGCCGAGGGGCGTGGCTCGATCCACGAGCCCGAGGCGTTGGGCATCCGGGTCGCCGAGGAGCTGCTGGACATGGGCGCCGGCGATATCCTCGCCGAGGTCTACGGCGCCGGCTGATGTCCATGGCGCCGGTACTGATCTGCCGTCCCGGCCCTCGGGCCGCGGCGCTGGCCGAGGCCATGGCCGCGCGAGGCTTTGCCGTCGAGCACGGCGAAGCCATGGCGCTCGAGCCTTTGTCGGAGGATGCGGCGCAGCGTGCTGCCTGGCTGGACTTCGACCAGTTCCGTCGAGTGGCGGTGGTCAGCCCCTTTGCCGCCGAATGCATGGCCGAGGCCCTGGATCGCTATTGGCCGCAGTTGCCGGTCGGCATCGACTACTATGCCGTAGGTGCGGCGACGGCCGCGACGCTGCATCGGGAGCTGGGCGTTCGCGTGCACCTGCCGCCGGCCGGCGTTGGCGACACCAGCGAGGCATTGCTCGCGCTGGGATCTCTGCAGCGTCTCGATGAACAGCGAGTGCTGCTGGTGGCGGGCGAGGGCGGTCGGCCGTTGCTGGCCGAGACGCTCGCCGGGCGGGGCGCCCGTCTCACCCGATTGGCGGTCTACCGACGCCGTCTGCTCGAACCCGCTGAGCCGCTGCGGCAGCGATTGACCGCGGGTGACTACCGGGCTCTGGTGGTCACCAGCGGAGAAATCCTCGAACATCTGGCAAGATGGTGCTCGCACACCGCCTTGCACCAACCGCTAATCGTGTCCAGTACCCGGTTGGCTACACTGGCCGGCACGCTGGGGTTTCGTCGCCCCGTCGTGGCGTCTGGGGCCACGCCCGCTGCGCTGGCAGACGCCGTGACCAAGGGAGACCCGGAGAAGGCCGATGTCGATCATGACGATCTCGAAAAGGGCTAGCGACAGATGAGCAAGCAATACAACGATCAGGACGAACAACAGACGCCCTCCGGCGCTCAGCCAGACGCCGAGGCGGCGAGCCAGGGAGGCCAGTCTGAGGCAGGCAAGCCGAGCGGCTCGTCATCGAGGCGATCTCGGCGTCGAGGCAAGGGAGGCAGTGCCTCTCAGGCCAAGGGCGGCGAAACGACGGGCCAGACGGCGTCATCTTCCTCGGCCGCCACTGCCACGTCGGAAAAGGCGCAGGAGAGTGAAGTGGCATCGACCGAGGCCACCAGAGACGATAGTTCCGCCAAGGCCTCCGGCACCTCTGAGTCGACCAAGTCGTCGGGCAACAAAGGCGCCTCCGCCACGAAAGCGACGGGGAACAAGGGCGCGGGTGGCAAGACCTCGTCAAGCGGGTCAGGCGGCAGCCAGGCGGGAGCTGCGTCCGGCGGGGGCGATGGCCAGTCGCGCGGCAAGGGCGGCGGCAAGGCCGGTGCCCTGGCGCTGGGACTGGTAGTCCTGTTGGGTGCCGGGGGCGTCTATTTCGGCTGGCAGGTCTGGCAGCGACTGGATGCCCAGCAGCAGCACCTGGCCGCGCTACCCGAGCAGCCCGCCACCCAAGGCGCGCTGGACGACCTGGCGAGCCGGTTGCAGAGCGGGCAGAGCGAGCGAGCGTCAGCCATCGAGGCGCTGCGCGGTGAATTCTCCGACTATCGTGCCAGTGTCGACCAGACCCTCGACAAAGTGCTGGAGGACTTGTCCCGACAGCAGCAGACCGACGAGCGCGACTGGCTCCACGCCGAGGCCGCCTACCTGCTGCGCCTGGCCAATCAGCGCCTGCAGCTCGAACGTGACGTCGAGGGAGCGGCGGCGCTGCTGCGCACCGCCGATGCCCGTCTCACGGAAGCGGACAATCCCGCACTGATGCCGGTGCGCCGCGAGATCGCCTCCGAGCTGGCCGCCCTGTCCTCCGTGCCCCGGGTCGACCGCACCGGTCTCTACCTGGCGCTCAATGCCCAGCAGGAGCAGATCGCCAGCCTGCCGCTGGCCCAGGACATCGAGGAGATCGCCGCCAACTCGACCATCGAGGAAGCGCCCAGCGGTGCCTGGCAGCAGCAGCTGGCGCGCTTCGGCCAGGAGCTCAAGGACCTGGTCACGGTGCGCAAGCATGACGAGGCCATGGAAGCGCTGATCTCGCCGGAGCAGGAGTCCTACCTGCGCCAGAGCGTACGGCTTATCCTCGAGCAGGCGCAGCTGGCGCTGCTCAAGGAGGAACAGGATCTCTATGAGGCCAGCCTCGACAAGGCATTGACCCTGATCCGCGGCTACTACGACACCGATAACGGCGGCGTTCAGGCGGTGCTGTCGCGGCTCGAGGAACTCGAGGCCCGTACCATCCGTCCCGAACTGCCGGATATCAGCGGCTCCCAGCAGGCGCTGGCGAGCTTCATCGAGCACCGCTTCGAGGCCGGCACTGACGGCCAGGGAGATGAGGCATGAGAAAGCTGATTCTGCTCGTGGTCCTGGGCCTGGCGCTCGGGGCCCTGTTCGGCCAGTTGATGATGTCGGTGCCCGGCTACTGGCTGGTGCGGGTGGGCGATACTTCGTTCCAGACCTCCTTCTGGTTCGGTTTAGTGCTGTTGCTGGCCGCCTTCATCGTGCTGCACTTCGTGCTGCGCCTGCTGATGCGCATGACCCGGCCGGTGTCACGCTTCAAGGTGTGGAACAGCCGCTCGCGCAACCGCACCGCCATGCGGCGTACGGTGCGTGGCCTGGTGGCACTGGCCGAGGGGCGTTGGAAACGCGCCGAGAAGTCGCTGGTCAAGGCCGCTGACGACTCCAGCACGCCGCTGGTCAACTACCTTTCGGCGGCCCTGGCGGCCCACTATCAGGGCCGCTACGAACAGGCCGATACCCTGCTCAAGCGCGCCCACCTGAGTACCGAGGGGGCCGATACGGCGGTCGGCATGATGCAAGCCCAGCTGATGCTGGATCGCCAGCAGTACGAAGAGGCCCTGGCCATCCTCACCCGCCTGGATCGCCACTTGCCCAACCATCCCCAGGTGCTCAAGCAGCTCAAGCAGGCCTATATCAGTCTCAGTGACTGGGACGGCCTGCGTCGCCTCACGCCGCGGCTGGGCGCACAGCAGTTGATCTCTCGAGAGGAGCGCGAGCAGCTCGAGCTGCAAGCCTATCGCGAGCTGATCTCCCAGGAGGCTCGTCAGCCGGGTGACATCGAGCGTGTCCGCAACCTCTGGGCCGACATGCCCGATCATCTGCGCACCAACGTCGAGCTCATCGTGCTCTATGCCGAGGCCCTGGTGCGCGGCAACGAGCAGGGCATCGCCGAGCGGCTGCTGCGTCACTCGCTCAAGGAGCAGTGGGATAACCGCCTGGTGCTGCGCTACGGCCTGCTCGAGGTGGATGCGGCCCGTCAGCTGGTGGTGGCCGAAAAGTGGCTGCAGGAGCGGCCCAATGATCCGGACCTGCTGCTGACGCTGGGTCGCCTATCGCTGCGTAACGCCTACTGGGGCAAGGCCCAGGAGTATTTCGAGGCTAGCCAGCGCCAGCGTCCCAGCGGAGTGGTGTGTGCCGAGCTGGCGCGGCTTTATGCCAATCTGGGCGAGCACAACAAGAGCCAGCTCTACTATCGCCAAAGCGTCGAGCTGCTCGACAAGTCGCTGCCTTCCCTGCCCCAGCCCACCGAGCCGGAAGACACCCTGGCGCGAAGCAACGGTACGCGCCAGGCATCCTGAAGGCATCGAGCCGACGCCAGAGATCGAAAGACGAGGCAAGGAACAGGGGGCTGCCGAATGGCAGCCCCCTTCGCGTTGCCGAGGTGTGGGTGTTGACCGGCGTCCGACTCGCGCGGTCTCGATGGTGGGCCTTCGAGGCAATGTCGTGGGCGAAAGCATGGCGTGGGTGTCGACGTTTTGCCCGCCTTATCCTCCAGTGGTGATAGGGCAACTCTCGCCCGGGCGGCGCAAGACCCTTGCCTCAAGATCCATACTCGAAGCCCGAAGCCCGAAGCCCGAAGCCCGAAGCCCGAAGCCCGAAGCCCGAAGCCCGAAGCCCGAAGCCTCAAGAACGACAACGCCGGCCCGAAGGCCGGCGTTGTTCCACGGAAGTGGAGGGGCGTCGTTAGCTACGCGATACCCCGGGACTGGTATCCTCCACGTGGAACGGTGCCTCGGGATCGACTTCCAGGTCCGTTTCCTTGAGAGCCTCCTCGGGCGGGGCCATGCCTTCATGGGTCGCCTGATTGCGAGCCTCATAGGCGTCTGCCCCCACCGGCATGGACTGGTAGTGGGTATAGATGCTCGACAGCATCAACTTG
The DNA here is from genome assembly GCF_043496985.1 of Halomonas sp. B23F22_20. Classification (NCBI taxonomy): domain Bacteria; kingdom Pseudomonadati; phylum Pseudomonadota; class Gammaproteobacteria; order Oceanospirillales; family Halomonadaceae; genus Halomonas; species Halomonas sp. B23F22_20. The sequence goes on along the minus strand of NZ_JBIEKH010000003.1, from coordinate 85,257 downwards.
CGATCCTTGCGCAGCTCTCTCAGCAGCACCACGATCATCAGATAGAGGATGAAAGTGAAGGGCAAGGCCGCCAATACCGATGCTGCCTGAAGCCCTTTCAGCCCGCCCGATGCCAGCAGCGTGAAACAGATAGCAGCCATCAACACTCCCCATAGCACACGCTTGAACAGCGGGGGATTGATGGAACCGTTATCGGTCATCTGCGCAATGATGTAGGTGGCCGAGTCGGCGGAGGTGACCAGGAAGATGAAGATCAGCACCATCGCCATGATAGACAGCAGCCCCGAGAAGGGCATCAGGTCGAACATCTTGAACAGTGCCACGGTGATGTTGTCCTGAGTGGCTGCGGCCAGGCCCAGGCCGTCGCTGGCCAGTTCCATATGAATGGCCGTGCCGCCGAACACGCCCAGCCACAGGCACGCGAGCAGCGGTGGCACGAACAATACGCCGAAGACATACTCCTTGATGGTGCGCCCACGCGAGATGCGTGCCACGAAGGTTCCCACAAAGGGAGACCAGGCGATGACCCAGGCCCAGTAGAAAACGGTCCAGCCCTGTGCCCACTGGTTGTCATTGTAGGGTGACATGCGCAGGCTCATGGCGAAGAAGTTCTGCAGGTAATCCCCCAGGCCCATGGTGATGGTCTCGAGAATTTTCAGCGTCGGGCCGGTCACCAGCACATAGAGCATCAATAGAATGCACATGATCATGTTGAGATTGGAGAGGCGCTTGATGCCCTTGTCCAGTCCCGACCAGGTCGACAGCATATAAGCGCAGAACATGCAGAACAGAATGATGAATTTCCACAAGGCATTTTCTGGTGTGCCGAAGACCGCATGCAGGCCACCATTGGTCTGCAACACGCCAAAGCCGACGGAAGTAGCGACCCCCATGACGGTGGCCACGACGGCAAATACATCGAGGGCACCATTGAAGTAGGGCTGTATAGTGGGACGCTTGGCGGTCAGTGGGCGCAGGACGACCGACACCAAGCCAGGTTGGTCTTTGCGGAATTGATAATAGGCAATGATCAGGCCCACCAGTGCGAAACCGGCCCACTGATGAATGCCCCAGTTGAAGAAGGCGTACTGGATGGCATAACGGGCCGACGCCTCTGTTTCACCAGGCATGTCGCCATAGGGTGGGGCAATGTAATGGGTCATTGGCTCGGCCATGCCATAGAAAACCAGGCCAACGCCGAAGCCTGCCGCCAGCAGCATGCTGACCCAGGAGAAGAAGCTGTATTCCGGCCGTTCGTCCTGTGGCCCGAGACGTACCTTGCCGTACTTGCTGCAGGCAAGGCCGATCAAGAAGACCACGATAAAGAACACGGAAAGAAGATAGAACCACCCGAAAAGTTTGGTGGCACCAGTGAGCAACTTGTCGGCGACTTCGCCGAACCCGGTGGGGAATATGGCGCCTAAAGCTACCAGCACCAGAATAATGCCAGCAGAGACATAGAAGACCTGCTGACTCTGTCCTTCTTTTTGTTGCATATCGCCTTCCTGAATTATTATCAATGACGTTTATTGGAAGGCCTGTGCAGCGCTGCTCCGGCATTGATCCCGTACTCGGACTCTCCGTGTCATGAGATCCTGCTCGGGGGTCAATTCCGAGCAGCCTTTGCAGACCCATTGTTGCTTGGTATCCCTCGGCACCGGCAAAGAGGCGCCCAAAGACCGCTCAAGTGGAGGGCTGCAATACCCTGCTAGAGCGCGACTTCGAGTCGATTATAGTCATCAATGCCTCCATGCCTAGTCACTCGCACTGTACATGACAGTATTTGCATGACTTATGCTCGAATTTCGCCTAATGGCGTAAGTATTCACCTACGGTTTTTCGGAAAAATGTCAGATATCCGCTCGCTCAAAGCTATTTTTCGATGCCGAGTCTGGCGTCGACCTTTGACGCCGGTGCCGATCACTTGGATGTAGGGGGGATGAACATGTCCCTGACCGACGTCCGGATATCGATCCCAGCGTTGAGCCGCCGGGAGGTGGCAGAGGAGCCCCGAGACTTGGTGTGGAGGCGCTTTCAGAGGGGGCGGTCAGTATTGAAACGGAAATCAGGCGCTGAAAAGCACAAGGGGGCTGCCGAGTGGCAGCCCCCTTGGGGTGGCGGGATGGAGATGGCGACGTCGTCAGCCTTCGTCGTCCTGGTTGTGTACCTCGGTGGGAGACGAGGTGTCGGCAGGGGCGAAGCGGTCGTCCACGGGATCGCCGTGTTGCCGTGGCTGGCCGGCCGGGCTGCCGTCGATGGTGAAGTTCTGCTGCATGACGCGCAGGTTGGCCGGCGGCGCGGCGCCTTCCTTGTCCGCTCCGAAGTAGAGGGTGGTGTGCGGGAAGGGAATCTCGATGCCAGCGGCGTCGAAACGCAGCTTGACCAGCCGGTTGTAGGCGCGGCCCACGGCCCACTGGTTGCCCGGAGTGGTCTTGATGCGCACTCGGATGTTGACCGAGCTGTCGGCCAGGGCGATCACCCCGGCCACCTCCAGCGGCTCGAGCAGGTTGATGTTCTGCTCTTCGTCGGCGGACAGGTCGTCGAAGGCATCGCGCAGCGCCTGGATCGCTTCGTCGATATCCTCACGGTAGGCGATGCCGTACTCGCCAACGTGATAGGCGAAGTCACGCATGTAGTTGGAGACGGTATCGACGCTGGAGAAGGGCACGATGTGATAGGTGCCGCTCAGGTCGCGGATGCCCACGGAGCGGATGCTCAACCGCTCGGCAGTGCCGGTGATGCCGCCGACGGTGATCACATCGCCGGTATTCATGGCGTTTTCCACCTGGATGAAGACCCCGGTGATGATGTCCTGAACCAGCTTCTGGGCGCCGAAGCCGATCGCCAGGCCCAGTACCCCGGCGCCGGCGATCAGCGGACCGATATTGATGCCGATCTCGGCGAGCACGATCATCGCCGTCAAGGTGATCAAGACGATGGCCAAGGCGTTGCGGAACAATGCCAGCAATGTCTGGGCACGGGCCGTGGGGACGCCGCTGCCGGTCTCTGGATTGAGCTTGTGCTCGATCAGGCTGGCCAGGCCCAGCCAGACGGTGGCGGCCACCACCAGGATAACGAACACGTTGATCAGCTTGCTGACCAGGCCGCGGCCCGCCTCCGAGGCATACCAGCCGGCCAGATCGAAGGCGCCCCAGGCGCTTAGGACCACCATGATGACGGCGATCAGGATCACGGCGCGAATTGCCCTCAGGGCGCTGGGCACGTAGCGATTGAGGCGCGGCTCGAGCAGCGGCAGCTTGCGCCGCAAGTCGTCACCCAGCCGGATGCGCCGGCCAATGGTCTGGGTCAGGAAGGAGGACACCAGCATGCCCACCAGCACCGCCACCAGCGTCTGCAGGGTGGCCAGTAGCACAAAGGGCAGGGCATCCTCGGGACGCGTCAGAGTCAGCACCAGCACCATCGAGAAGTAGGCCAGGGCGAACAGATGCCAGGTACGGGCGAACAGTTGCAGCGAGACGCGGCTGGCGGTCATGGTCGTCTGTCTCGCCTTGTGGTTCAGGGCGTCGCGCAGACGCTGGCGGTTGCGCAGCACCACGGTCACCGCGTAGGCGAAGGCGCCGAGCATGATCAGGTTGCCCACGGCGGCGCCGAGAGTTGGCGACAGATAGGCGTTGACCAGTGGTACCACCACCATCAGGCCGTAGCCGGCCAGGCCGATCAGTCGTGCAATCCAACGGTTCCAGTAGGAGGCATCGGCAGCACTGATGGGCAGCAGCCGCAGGCCCTCGTAACGCGAAGCGAACAGCATGCGTACGGCGGCCTTGAGCAGCTCGATGACCAGGAAGGCATTGAGGAACAGCGAGGCGCGAGTCGTGAGGTCACCGCTTTCGCCAACCGCAAAGGTGGCCACCAGGTTGCCGCCCACGTAGGCCAGGGTTACGACCAGCACGTCGATCAGCGCCGCCAGGCCCACGCTGAGCACCAGCCGCAGCAGCGGCTGCAGTCCCGGGCCATTCAGCGACCACTGGCTGAGCCGGGTGAACAGCGACCGGGCGAGACGACGAATAGCGACGAACAGCGCGAACGTCGCCAGGATCACCAGCCCCAGGTTGATGGTGGCACTGGTGAAGGCTGCCATGTCGAAGGTGCCGTCGGCGAGCCCGCCGCCGAACAATCGGCCAAGGGTGTCGACCAGGCGGCTGAACTGGTTGCCCAGGTCGCCCGCGACATGGCTGGTGGCTTCGGCCAGCCGGCGGGGCAGGGAGGGTTCGTTTACTGCACCGGCGGCTTGTGGCGCTGCGGTGTCGGCCTGGGCGCGCAGTTGGTCGATGAGTTGCTGGCGCGTCTCGGGATTCTCGAGCAGCTCGGCCAGGGTGGCGTTGGCCGTCTGCTGGGACTCGGGCGTCTGTGCTTGCAGCGGGCCCGAAGCCAGCAACAGGCAGGCCAGCAGCCAGCCACTGACCAGGGTGAAGAGTCGTCTGTGATGCACGCGATTGGCCTCCGTGTCTGGGCGTGGATGGGTGTCGGTCGTTGATCTTCCCAGTCTGAACCGGGAGCGTCGAGCCCCGGGCGATATTGCAATGGTGTACGAAAATTGTACATATGTCGAAAGTTGTGTCATTTTAATCATAAGGCATCGAATGATGCCCCCTGCTAGGCAAGCATTTCCTGACGCCATCCGCCTGGATGGCGTTTTTTTGTGGCCAGTGCCGTGCTCCGCTAGCATGGTGGCGAATTGGCAGGGAGACACATCATGAGTGTCGGCATCGTCAGCCTGGGACTGGTGGCAATGGGGGGCGCGCTGGGTGGCATGTCGCGCCTGGCGATGAGCGAGCTGGCAGGGCGCTGGCTCGGTCGAGCCTTTCCGTGGGGCACCCTGGCGGTGAACGTGCTGGGCTGTCTGGCGGTCGGCGCCCTGGCGCCGGCCCTCGACTGGCCGATGACGACCTCTCCGGCCTGGTTGGTCCTGGCGGTCGGTGGGCTGGGGGGCTTCACGACGGTCTCCTCCTTCAGTCTGCAGACGCTGAGCCTATGGCAGGAAGGGCGTCACGGGCTGGCTGCCACCAATGTGATGGCCACGTTGCTGGCGGGGCTCGCCGCGGCGGCCCTGGGCTGGTGGTTGGTGGGTGGCAACGCATGACGAGCTGGCGGAGCTATCTGGCGGTGGGCCTGGGCAGCGGCCTGGGAGCGCTGGCCCGACATCTGGTCGGGCTGGGGCTGATCAAGGGGCTCGGCAGCGCCTTCCTGTGGGGTACCTTGGCCGTCAACCTGGTTGGTTCCTGGCTGATCGCCGCTTTTGTCGCCCGGGCGGCGCACCGCATCTCAGGCCGTGCCGCCCGTTGGCAGCCCTTTCTGGTGGCCGGGTTCTGCGGCGGTTTTACCACCTTTTCGCTGTTTGGTCTGGAGACGCTCTATCTGCTGGAGACGGCCCGGCCGGGCCTGGCGCTAGCCTATGGCTTGGGCAGCGTGCCGCTGTGGCTGGCCGCCGCCTGGTGGGGGCAGAAAGCCGGGCGCCGCGCTTCATAGGCGCCCGGAGATGCGCCGCTAGATGCCGCCGGGCGGTACCGGCCCGACGGCCCCCTTCTGGTCTCAGGAAGAGGCCTTGCGGCGCTTGCTCCTGGGTTTGGCGGGCTCGGCGGCCGGGGTGTCCCGCGGCGCGCTGCCCTGGCCCGGGAAGTGTGCCCGCACCAGGTTGAGCAGGCCCTGGGTGGAGCCATCGAAGTCCTGGCTGTGCTCGTCGATGCGTTCGCTGATTTCGCCGGCGATGCGCTTGCCGAGCTGTACGCCCCACTGGTCGAAGGAATTGATGTTCCAGATCACTCCCTGGACGAACACCTTGTGCTCGTAGAGCGCGATCAGCGCGCCGAGGTTGCGCGGCGTCAGCTCGTCGAGCAGCAGGGTGCTGGAGGGACGGTTGCCGGGGCAGCTGTAGGGGTCTAGATCGCTGCCCTTTTGACTGCCCTCCATGAAGGCGTTGGCCTGAGCCAGCATGTTGGTCAGCAGCGCGAAGTGGTGATCCTCCACGCCTGGCTCCGGCTTCAGGGAGGCGATGAAGTCGATCGGTACGTAGCGGGTGCCCTGGTGGAGCAGCTGGAAGAAAGCATGCTGGCCGTTGGAACCGGTCTGCCCCCAGACGATCGGCCCGGTTTTGTAGTCCACCGGGTGGCCGAAGATGTCCACCGACTTGCCGTTGGACTCCATGTCGAGCTGCTGGAGGAAGGCCGGTAGCTGATGCAGTGCCTGGTCGTAGGGCACGATGGCCTGAGTCTCGGCGCCGGTGAAATTGATGTACCAGATACCGATCAGCGCCATCAGCACCGGCATGTTGGCGGCGTTGGGCGCGGTCAGGAAGTGCTGATCCATCTCATAGGCGCCCTCCAGCATCTCCATGAAGCCTTCGAAGCCGATGGCCAGGGCGATCGGCAGGCCGATCGACGACCACATGGAGTAGCGGCCGCCGACCCAGGCCCAGAATTCGAAGACGTTCTCCTCGCGTATGCCGAACGCCATGGCCGCCTTGCGGTTGGTGGAGGCGGCGACGAAGTGGGCGCCGACGTCGGCGTCCTCGCCGGCCTGCTCCAGGAACCAGCGCCTCGCAGTCTTGGCGTTGAGCAGCGTTTCCTGGGTGGAGAAGGTCTTGGTGGAAACGATGAACAGCGTGGTGGCGGGGTCGAGCCCCCGCAGCACCTTCTGGATGTGGGCGCCGTCGACGTTGGAGACGAAGTGGAAGTTCAGCTCCGCATGGCGGTATTTGAGCAGCGCCCGGCAGGCCATGTTGGGGCCCAGGTCCGAGCCGCCGATGCCGATGTTGACCACGTCCTTGATGCGCTCGCCGCTGTAGCCCTTCCATTCGCCGCTGCGTACCGCCTCCGAGAAGCGCTGGATCTGCTCGCGAGTGCGCTGGATTTCCGGCATCACGTCCTGGCCGTCGACCATCAGCGGTCCCTCGCCGACGTTGCGCAGGGCGGTATGCAGTACCGGCCGGTCTTCGGTGACGTTGATGATGTCGCCTGAAAACATCTGCGCGCGACGCTGCACCAGGGCCGAGTGATCGGCGAGCTCGAGCAGCTTGTCGAGCACGGCGTCGGAGATGTGATGCTTGGAGTAGTCGAGGAACAGGCCTCCGACGCGCAGGCTCATCTTGTCGAAGCGCTGAGGGTCGGCGGCGAAGTAGTCGGCGATGCGGTCACCGGCGGTGTCGTCGTGGAGGCGCTTCAGAGCCTGCCAGGTGACGCTGCGAGTAAGCTGGAACATGCGGAGTATACCTCGTCGTGGTCTTGTTCTCGGCGGTCAGCCGGTGCGCTGCGAGATCCAGCTCCCGGCATCGGGAATGGTCATCTCGAAGTCGCGGTCGAGCCAGGGGGAGCTGAGCAGGAAGTCGGCGCTGGCCGGATTGCAGGCCACGGGAAGGTTCCACAGCGCGGCCAGGCGCAGCAGCGCCTTGACGTCGGGATCATGGGGCTGGGGAGCGAAGGGATCCCAGAAGAATACCAGCAGGTCCAGGGCCTGCTCGGCGATCCGTGCGCCGATCTGCTGATCGCCGCCCAGCGGGCCGCTCATCAGCGCCTCCACCTCCAGCCCTAGCTGGCCTGCGATACGGCGGGCAGTGGTGCCGGTGCCGATCAGTTCGTGGCGTGCCAGGGTGTCTCGCCAGCGTTCGGCCCACTCCAGCATCTCCTCCTTCTTGCCGTCGTGGGCAATCAGGGCGATGCGCTTGCGGGCCGGCAGGGTGCGGCGGACGTCGCGCCGCGGGCGTGTGTCACTCATGCTGGGCTTCCACCTCGAGAATCCGCAGGGTATTGGTGCCGCCGTGGGCGTTCATGTGGTCGCCGCGGGTGAGGATGACGTGATCGCCCGGCTCGGCGATGGCGCGCTCCACCAGCAGCGCCATGGCCCGGTCGTTGAGCTCGTCGGCGCTCATCTCGCTGGTGTCGAAGGGCAGCGAGATCACCCCACGATACAGCGCCATGCGCCGCTGGGCGACGGGGTTGTGGGCCAGCCCGACGATCGGCAGCCCCGAGCGAATCCGGGAGGCGATCAGCGGCGTGTAGCCGGTGGACGTCATGCAGGCGATGGCGGCCACCCCGGTCAGGTGGTTGGCGGCGTACATGGCGGACAGCGCGATGGTCTCGTCGATCCGCGAGAAGCCCTCGTGGATACGGTGCCCGGAGGACTGGGCGATGCGCTCGCGCTCGGCGCCCAGGCACACCCGCGCCATGGCCTCCACGGTCTCCACCGGGAAGTCGCCGGCGGCGGTCTCGGCGGACAGCATCACCGCGTCGGTGGCGTCGAGCACCGCGTTGGCCACGTCGAACACCTCGGCGCGGGTCGGCAGCGGCGCCTCGATCATCGACTCCATCATCTGGGTGGCGGTGATCACTGCCCGGTTGAGGCTGCGGGCGTGCTTGATGATGCGCTTCTGGGTGCCGATCAGCGCCTCGTCGCCGATCTCTACGCCGAGATCGCCGCGGGCCACCATCACCGCCTCGCTGGCCTCGATGATGGCATCCAGCGTGGCATCGTTGGCCACCGCCTCGGCGCGCTCGAGCTTGGCCACCAGGCCGATTTCCTTCCCGGCCTCGCCCAGCAGCTCGCGGGCCTCGACCATGTCAGCGGCGCTGCGCGGGAAGGACACCGCCAGATAGTCGACGCCGATGGCCACGGCGGTCTCCAGGTCGGTCTTGTCCTTGTCGGTCAGTGCCGGGGCGGACAGCCCGCCGCCCTGCTTGTTGATGCCCTTGTTGTTGGACAGCTCGCCGCCCACCACCACGGTGGTGTGGATGGCGCTGCCGTCGACTTTCACCACGTCGAGCACCACCCGACCGTCGTCGAGCAGCAGGCGGTCGCCGGCGGCCACGTCATCGGCCAGGTCCTGGTAGTCGCAGCCGACGCGCTGGGCGTCGCCGGCCTCGCGTCCGAGGGCCACGTCGATGACGAAGGGCGCGCCCTCGGTGAGGCTGACCTTGCCGTCACCGAAGCGGGCGATGCGGATCTTGGGCCCCTGGAGGTCGCCCAGGGCGGCGACGCTGCGCCCCTGGCGGGCGGCGATTTCGCGCACCGCGGCCAGCCGGCGGCGGTGGTCGTCCGCCGAGCCGTGGGAGAAGTTGAGGCGCACCACGTCGACGCCGGCGGCGATCATCGCCTCCAGCACGCCCTCCCGGTCGCTGGCGGGGCCCAGGGTGGCGACGATCTTGGTGCGGCGGACGGGGGCGGTGCGATCAGACATGCCGATTCTCCTGTGAACGCGGGCGGGTGCGTCGAGCAAAGAGACAAGATAGCGCAATGGTGGTGATATTACGAAACTATGCGCCTTCGACCAAAGTCTATCCGCTATCAGGTGACGTACCGAATTTAGGGATAACTCCTTTATTAAAGGCCATTTTACTCGGGTGGCGTCAGGGTGGCGAGTCATGACGTGTTGTAAAATTACTAAAAAATACCTTGTCTCACGATCGATCCTGAGCCACATTGGGGGAAAGACGAGCCGTCGGCCCGCTTGTTCGGTCGATGCACGGCCCGGTGAGGGCATGCTGTCCTTCGGCTCGACCCCTTCCCAATCCGACAAGACGGCAACAGGTTCGAGAGGAAGACGCCATGACACTCAAGATCGCCATCAACGGTTTCGGTCGCATCGGTCGCAATGTATTTCGCGCCCTCTATGAGGGTGGATATCGTGGCCGGGTACAGGTCGTCGCCATCAATGACCTGGGCGATCCGGCGCTCAACGCCCATCTGCTGCGTCACGACACCGTGCACGGCCATTTTCCGTTTGAGGTCTCCCATGACGAGAGCAGCCTCACGGTCGATGGCGACCGTATCGAGATCATTTCCGAGCGCGATCCGGCTCAGCTTCCCTGGCAGCGCCTGGGCGTGGATTTGGTGATGGAGTGTACCGGCCTGTTCACCAAGCGTGCGGACGCGGGCAAGCATCTCGAGGCCGGCGCCGGCCGCGTGCTGGTTTCGGCGCCGAGTCCGGATGCCGACGCCACCGTGGTCTTTGGCGTCAACGAGGACGTGCTGACCGCTGCGCACAAGGTGGTGTCAAACGCCTCCTGCACCACCAACTGCCTGGCGCCGGTGGCCAAGGTGTTGCACGAGACGGTGGGCATCGAGAACGGCCTGATGACCACGGTACATGCCTACACCAACGACCAGAACCTGTCCGACGTCTATCACAAGGATCCCTACCGGGCGCGCAGTGCCACCCATTCGATGATCCCGACCAAGACCGGGGCCGCCGCGGCGGTGGGGCTGGTGCTGCCGGAGCTCAACGGCAAGTTCGACGGCCTGGCGGTGCGCGTGCCGTTGATCAACGTCTCGCTGGTGGACCTGACCTTCACCGCGAGCCGCGACACCACCAAGGAAGAGATCAACGCCATCGTCGCCGAGGCGGCTCAGGCGTCGCCGGTGCTGGCGGTCAATGCCCAGCCGCTGGTGTCCATCGACTTCAACCATGATGCCAACTCGTCCACCTTCGATAGTAACCACACCCGTGTGAACGGTCGGCTGGTCAAGGTCATGGCCTGGTACGACAACGAGTGGGGCTTCTCCAACCGCATGCTGGATACCGCTCTGGCGATGCACGCCACGGGCTGATCCTCCGCTGGATGCCGCACCGAACGACGCCGGGCCATGTGAGTGGCCCGGCGTCGTCGTGTCTGGAAGTCGTCACTCGATGCCGCTTCGGTCGAGGGTGACATGCTCGATCAGAGCTGACGCCGCCAGCGGCTTTCGATGGTATCCAGCTCTGCCGGCCCGTAATACGCGTTGTCGTGGCCACCGTAGTAGGCCCAGAGTTGATCGCCGAGATCGAAATGCCACCACTCGCTTGGCAAGTTGGTGAAGCCCTGGGCAAGCATGGCGTGATAGAGCAAGCGCCGGTTTTTCCGGGCCTGGTGACGCCTATCGCTTTCTCCCGGCTCGATCTCCAGCGCAGCGGCATGCGATGCAGGAACGGCTTCATCGAACAGCGTGCCCATGTCCAGCGGCAGGCCATCGGCGTCACACAGGGTCACGTCCACGGCGCCGCCGGTCAGATGCGGGCTGGGCGCCATGGGCGCGGTGCTGGGTTGAGCAACGAACTCGCGAGTGCGCTCCAGCAAGGCTTGATCATCCAGTTCGGGATGATGAGCCTGGATAGTAGCCTGTAGGGTGTCGAAGAGGTATTGCTGGACCCGCCAGGGGCGCCAGCCATCCAGCACCAGCAGGCTTAATTCCTCGGGCAGAGCGCGAGCCACCGCCAGCAGGCGCCGATAGACGCCCTCGCGAACGTAGCACTCGTTCACGGCACCGGGGATACCCATGCGGGCATAGGCCGGGAAGACCTTGATAGGGGGCGGCGCGAGGCTCATCGGTACCAGCGGCTCGTCGCACTCGACGATTGGCTGGCGACCGATCGCAGCCCAGTCGTGGGGTGGGTGGGGCGGGATCGGTGGCAGGTGGTCAAACATGAGGGGCTCGCGTCTGGTAGGGCGTTGCCATCATATCGCAGAGGCGTGGTGTGTGAGTACGAGCCACCAGATGTGAGGGTCGACGTGCTGTCGGTGATCCTTGTGCCCGAAACGAAAAACGCCACCCGGGTGTGGGTGGCGTTTCTCTGGTGTTGGTGGAGGCGGTGGGGATCGAGCCCCTGTTGTCCGAGAGAGGGCCGACACGTGGTCGGGCGATCCTTGTGCTTGAAACGAAAAACGCCACCCGGGTGGGTGGCGTTTCTCTGGTATTGGTGGAGGCGGCGGGGATCGAACCCGCGTCCGCCGACACTCGCCCATCGGCTCTACATGCTTAGTTCCGTCATTTGCTTTAACGTCGCTGGCTCCGACGGGCAGGATCCAGAAACGCGATTCCTCTAAGATTTAACGGTTGACGCGAGGACGGAGCCAACCGCGATCCCATCAGTCTGAGCTCGTGCCCTTTGGCGATGAATGGGCACATCGTCGCCGGGTAGGACTAGAAGCTAGCGGCGTTTAAGCTGCCAGCGCGCCCTGAGCGTAGTTGTCGTCGTTTGCGACTATTTAATCGTGATGTTGGATTTACGAGATACATCACGCTCTCGGCATGCACCTCAGGGGTTGTCATCGGCGTCGAAGCCATGTCGCCCCCGTAACGTGACCATCTTATCAGGATGGTCGGATCTATGACACCTCAGCCGCGGTTTTGTTCGCGCATGATGCGACCCTTCTGGCGCTGCCAGTCGCGGTCCTTCTCGGTGGCCCGCTTGTCATGCAGCTTCTTGCCGGTCACCAGCGCCAGTTCGCACTTGACCAGATTGCCCTTCCAATAGAGCTTCAGCGGTACGCAGGTGTGGCCCTTGTCCTGGGTGCGCGAGAAGATCCTGGCGATTTCCTTCTTGTGCAGCAGCAGCTTGCGTGTACGGGTCGGGTCGGCCACCTCGTGGGTGCTGACCGTGTTGAGCGGCGTCACGTGGCTGCCCAGCAGCCAGGCCTCGCCGTTCTTGACCAGGATGTAAGTGTCGGTGAGCTGCGCCTTGCCCGCCCGCAGGCTCTTTACCTCCCAGCCGGACAGCGACAGGCCGGCCTCGAAGGTCTCGTCAATGTGGTATTCGAAGCGGGCCTTCTTGTTGAGGGCGATGACGTTGTTGCCGGGACCCTTGCCCTTGCCTTTCTTGCTGGCCATGGAACCTCGTGTCTTTGCTTGCCGGTGGCGGCCTGCTCCCTCCGATATGAGGGGAAGCGTGATACCATTCAAGGCCGAAATAACCGCTCATGATACGCCTTGGGCCCCTTGAAGTCAGCGGAGAGGTCAATGCCAACGGTCAATCGGTCCGCCTTGGTGCGCCACACCCCTCAGGAGATGTTCGATCTGGTCAATGATTTCGAACGCTACCCGGAGTTTCTGCCCGGCTGCCGTCGTGCTCGGTTGATCGAGCGTGATTCGTCGCATCTGGTTGGCGAGATGACGCTGGGCCGCGCCGGCATCGAGCAGAGCTTCACCACGCGCAATGATCTGCATGAGCCCGAGCGAATCGAACTGTCGCTGGTCAATGGGCCCTTCAAGCGGCTGCGTGGCCGATGGTTGTTTCTGCCTATGGGAGACGGCGCCTGCAAGGTGAGTCTGGAGATGGAGTTCGAGTTCGCCAGCCGGCTGCTGGGCATGGCCTTCGGCAAGCTCTTCCAGCAGGTCGCCGGTCAGTTGGTCGATTCTTTCACCCGCCGCGCCGACGAGCTCTATGGCCATGGCCGCTACTGACCAGCCCACGCTGAGGGTCGAAGTGGCCTTTGCCCTGCCACACCGGCAGCGTATCGTCGTGCTGTCGGTGCCGGAGGGAACCACGGCGCGGCAGGCGGTGGCCTTGGCGAGGCTGGAAGAGCAGTTCCCGGAACTGTCAGTAGCGACATTCGCCGAGGCTGATCTGGGCATCTTTGGCAAGGCGCTGCGCGATCCTGATGCCCATGTGCTGCGCGAGGGAGATCGGGTCGAAGTCTACCGTGGGCTCGAGGTCGATCCGAAGGCGGCGCGGGCGGCCAGGGCCGCCCGCGCCAAGCAGCGCTGATCCTGAGGCGTCGAGACTACTCTTCTTCGCTGGGCGACACATTGAGCAGGTTGCCGGGACTCTCGTCGGGGCTGTCAGAGGGGCCGATGCCGCGCTCCGAAATCAGTGCCGGCGGACGCGAGAAGTCACCGTGATGCTCGACGGAAGCCAGGCGATTGCCGTTGAAGGTCAGCGTAAGGCGGCGCTGTTCGACGCCGCCGTAAGCCTCGTCCAGGCGATAGACATAGTCCCACTGGCTGGCATTGAAGGGCGCCTCGAGCAGCGGGCTGCCCATCAGGTCGATGACCTGCTGGCGGCTCATACCGGGGTGCAACTGGTCGGCCATGGCGGGCGTCACCAGGTTGCCCTGGGCCAGGTCGCGCTTGTAGACCCCGAAGTAGCTGCAGCCACTGATCAGTGTCAGGGCGAGGGAAAGGGTGACAATTCTGCTCAGCTTTTGCATTTGCGGCCATTCTTCACTATCGTGGTTTCGGTCGATCATAACCGACCCTACCCGATACTGCGAAGAGCAACCATGGCCGACCAGAACCATGAACTGCGCAAAGCCGGTCTCAAAGTGACCCTGCCGCGCGTCAAGATCCTGCACATTCTCGAGAACGCCACCGGTCAGCATCACCTGAGCGCCGAGGATGTCTACAAAACCCTGCTGGACTCGGGCGAGGACGTGGGGCTTGCGACCGTCTACCGCGTGCTGACCCAGTTCGAGTCCGCCGGCCTGGTGACGCGTCATAACTTTGATGGCGGCCACGCGGTCTTCGAGCTGACCCAGGAAGAGCATCACGATCACATGGTGTGCCTGGACAGCGGCGAGATCGTCGAGTTCTTCGACGAGACCATCGAGCGTCGCCAGCAGGAAATCGCCGAAGAGCATGGCTACGAGCTCGTCGACCATGCGCTAGTGCTTTACGTGCGGCCCAAGGGGTCCAAGGCGACTCGCCAGGAACTGTCGCACAAGAAGTGACCGGCATCGCCGATGCGAGACATGACGGCCCCGATCCTGAGGATCGGGGCCGTCTTCGTTTAGGCGCTGTTGAAGTGTTCAGTGGCGAGGGCGCTGACTGGCGTCGAGCATTTCCCGGGCATGGGCGAGGGTCTGGTCGGTCAGCTTCATGCCGCCGAGCATGCGAGCCAGTTCGCCGACGCGCCCGGCCTCATCGAGCAGCGCCATGCGCGTCAGAGTGGTGTCATCCTCGGCCTGCTTGGCGATGTGAAGGTGTTGGTGGGCCTGGGCGGCGACCTGGGGCAGGTGGGTCACGGTCATCACCTGACCGTTCGCGCCCAACCGACGCAGCAGTTGGCCGACGATCTCGGCGGTGGCGCCGGAGACGCCCACGTCCACCTCGTCGAACACCAGGCTGGGGATGGTGGAGTGCTCAGCAGCGACCACCTGGATGGCCAGGCTGATGCGTGACAGTTCGCCGCCGGAAGCCACCTTGGCCAGAGGGCGCGCCGGCTGTCCGGGATTGGCGCTGATCAGGAAGCGCACCCGGTCGAGTCCTTCGGGGGACGCAGCCTCGCGCTCGCCAACCTCGGCGGCGAAGGTCGCCTTGCCCATGGCCAGGAAGGCCAACTGATCCTGCACCGCGGCGCCCAGGCGTGCGGCGGCCTCGCGCCGTGCGGTGCTCACCGCCAGCGCCTGCTCCCGCCAGCGTACTTGCAGGGTTTCCGCCTCGGCGGATAGCGCCTCCAGGTCGTCGTCGCCGCCGTCGAGCTCGGCGAGCTCTTCACCGAGGCGCTGGTGCAGGTCGACCAGTTCCTCGGGCGGCACGTGATGCTTGCGTGCAATGCGATGCACCTCACCGAGGCGTTCCTCCACCCAGGCCAGGCGCTCGGGGTCCAGCTCGACACCGGCGGCGAAGTGGCTGAGTTCGCGGCCGGCCTCCTCGACCTGGATGCAAGCGTCGCCAAGCATCGAGAGAACTTCGGCCAAGGCGCCGCGCTCGCTACCGGGCAGGGCGGACAGTCGGCTCACCGCCTGGTTGAGCAGCGGCAGGGCGCCGCCGTTCTCGCCATCACAGCATTCGACGGCGAGCTGAGCCTCGCGCAAGCGCTCCTCGGCATGGGCCAACTCTTCCTGCTCGGCCTCGAGCCCTGCCAGCTCGTTCTCGGCCAGGGCCAACTGGTCGAGTTCCTCTACCTGGTAGCGCAGCAGCTGGCGACGGGCACGCTGTTCGTCGCCATCCTCGGCCAGCCGCTTCAGGCGGCGACGCACCTCGCGCCAGGCATGAAAGGTTTCGGCCAGTTCGGCCACCGTGTCGGCGTGACCGGCGAAGTCATCGAGCAGCCGCAGGTGCGTGTCCTCACTGAGCAATGCCTGATGGGCATGCTGGCCATGGATCTCGATGAGGTGTCCACCGAGGGCCTTGAGATCCGCCACCGTGGCGGGCTGACCGTTGATCCAGGCTTTCGAGCGCCCGGCGCGCGTCACCACACGGCGCAGCAGGCAGTCGTCGGCGGGCAGTTCGCGCTCGGCCAGCCAGGCGCGTGCGGCGGGCAGGAACCTGATGTCGAAGCGGGCGCTGAGGTCGGCGCGTTCGCGGCCGTGGCGTACGCTGCCGGCGTCGGCGCGCTCACCGAGGCAAAGCCCCAGGGCGCCGAGCAGGATGGACTTGCCGGCCCCGGTCTCGCCGGTAATGGCGGTCATGCCGCCGCCGAGCTCGAGCTCCAGATGGTCGACGATGGCGAAGTCACGAATGGCGAGCTCTGTCAGCATGGTGCCTCCCGGTGGCCGGTGCGGAACGACTCTCGAAACTACTGGCTATTCATCCACTATCTTGTGCGTTTATACAGTAGTCGAGGGGGCGGAACAACGCACGGTCCGATTCCCGTGGCCCATCTCCCTTGAGATCGCTGCGACCAGCCCCATATACCTGGCAACATCGGTTTTACATCGACATTCAGTCCTGCAGGCGGCCCAGGGCCGCCGGTGGGCATTCAGGAGAACAGCATGGCCAAAGACCCGCAGACCCCGCTGGACGACGAGCTGGCTCGCCAGCAAGACGAAGCCGATACCCAGGTCGAGCTGGAGCCTGTCGAAGGCGAGCTGGAAGACGCCGTCGAGCAGGCCGAGCAAGGCGCCGAGCCGGTATCGGACAACCCGGAGGCCGAAGTGCTGGCGGCCAAGGTCGAGGAGCTCGAGCAGGCCCTTAGCGACGCCAAGGACCAGTCGCTGCGTGCCGCCGCCGAAGCTCAGAACGTGCGTCGTCGCGCCGAGCAGGAGACTGACAAGGCGCGCAAGTTCGCGCTGGAAAAGTTCGTCAAGGAGCTGCTGCCAGTGGTCGACAGCCTGGAGAAGGCGCTCGAGGCCATGGGCGAGGATGCGACCGAGGCCCATCGCGAGGGCGTGTCCATGACCCTGAAGATGCAGCTCGACGTGCTGGACAAGTTCGGCGTCGAGGTGGTCGAGCCGGCCGGCGAGCCCTTCGACCCTCAGTATCACGAGGCCATGGCCATGGTGCCGAACCCCGAGCTGGAGCCTAATACCGTGATGGACGTCATGCAGAAGGGCTACCTGCTCAACGGCCGCCTGGTGCGCCCGGCCATGGTGGTGGTCAGCCAAGCCGCGGAGTGATATTTCGCGGCCAAAAGCGACCGAGGCCCTTGAAAAGGCGTCGAGGGCCCCCAGATAGACGGCAACCCCGCGGCAAACGCCGCACATGAACGAATTGGCAACCGAATTTTCGAGGATTTCCTATGGGACGCATCATCGGTATTGACCTGGGGACCACCAACTCCTGTGTAGCCGTGCTCGACGGCGATCAGTCCAAGGTGATCGAGAACGCCGAAGGCGCGCGCACCACCCCGTCCATCATCGCCTACACCGAGGACGGTGAGACCCTGGTGGGCCAGGCGGCCAAGCGCCAGGCGGTCACCAACCCCCAGAACACCCTGTACGCCATCAAGCGCCTGATCGGTCGTCGCTTCAAGGACGACGTGGTGCAGAAGGACATCAAGATGGTGCCCTACACCATCACCGAGGCCGACAACGGTGACGCCTGGGTCGAGGTGAAGGGCAAGAAGCTGGCACCGCCGCAGGTCAGCGCCGAAGTCCTGAAGAAGATGAAGAAGACCGCCGAGGACTACCTGGGCGAGACCGTCACCGAGGCGGTCATCACCGTGCCGGCCTACTTCAACGACAGCCAGCGTCAGGCCACCAAGGATGCCGGTCGCATCGCCGGCCTCGAGGTCAAGCGCATCATCAACGAGCCCACCGCGGCGGCGCTGGCCTATGGCATGGACAAGTCTCGCGGAGACAAGACCATCGCGGTCTATGACTTGGGTGGCGGCACCTTCGATATCTCCATCATCGAAGTGGCCGACGTCGACGGCGAGACCCAGTTCGAGGTGCTGGCCACCAACGGCGACACCTTCCTGGGCGGCGAGGACTTCGACCTCACGCTGATCAACTACCTGGTCGATCAGTTCAAGGCCGATAGCGGTATCGACCTGTCCGGCGACAACCTGGCCATGCAGCGCCTCAAGGAAGCCGCCGAGAAGGCCAAGATCGAGCTGTCCAGCGCCCAGCAGACCGAGGTCAACCTGCCCTACATTACCGCTGACAACACCGGTCCCAAGCACCTTAACGTCAAGGTGACCCGGGCCAAGCTGGAAGCGCTGGTGGAAGAGCTGGTGACCCGCTCGCTGGCGCCCTGCAAGACCGCGCTGGCCGACGCTGGGCTGTCCGCCTCCGAGATCGACGATGTCATCCTGGTCGGTGGCCAGACCCGCATGCCGATGGTCCAGTCCAAGGTCGCCGAGTTCTTCGGCAAGGACGCCCGCAAGGACGTCAACCCGGACGAGGCCGTGGCCGTGGGCGCCGCCATCCAGGGCGGTGTGCTGGGCGGCGACGTCAAGGACGTGCTGCTGCTCGACGTCACTCCGCTGACCCTGGGGATCGAGACCCTGGGTGGCGTGATGACCCCGCTGATCGAGAAGAACACCACCATCCCGACCAAGAAGACCCAGACCTTCTCGACCGCGGATGACAACCAGACCGCCGTGACCATTCACGTGCTCCAGGGTGAGCGCAAGCAGTCCAGCGGCAACAAGTCGCTCGGTCGCTTCGACCTTGCCGACATTCCGCCGGCGCCGCGCGGCGTGCCGCAGATCGAGGTCGCCTTCGACCTGGACGCCAACGGCATCCTCAACGTGTCCGCCAAGGACAAGGCCACCGGCAAGGAACAGTCGATCGTCATCAAGGCCTCCAGCGGCCTGTCCGAGGAAGAGATCGATCAGATGGTCCAGGACGCCGAGGCCCACGCCGACGAGGATAAGAAGTTCGAGGAACTGGTGGCCCTGCGCAACCAGGCCGACGGCATGGTCCACGCCGCTCGCAAGACCCTCGAGGAAGCCGGCGACAAGGCCACCGAGGAAGAGAAACAGGCCATCGAGAGCGCTGCCTCCGACCTCGAGGAAGCTCTCAAGGGTGACGACAAGGACGACATCCAGGCCAAGCTCGACAAGTTGACCGAAGCCTCCGGCAACCTGGCACAGAAGATGTACGCCGAGCAGGGCGAGGCCGCCCAGGGCGCCGACGCCGCGAGCGAGGCCGGTGCCAAGCAGGAGGAAGACGTGGTCGACGCCGAGTACGAGGAAGTCAACGACGACCAGAAGAAGCAGTAAACCACGACGCCTGAATCAGGGATGACGCCAGCGCGGGGGGATGACTCCCGCGCTGGTGTTTCCGCAGCAGCGTCGCTACGGAGGCGGACAGACACATGTCCAAGCGTGATTACTACGAGGTGCTGGGCGTCGAGCGAGGGGCCGACCAGAAGGACATCAAGAAGGCCTACCGGCGCCTGGCCCAGAAGTTCCACCCGGATCGCAATCCGGACGACGAGACCGCAGCCGAGAAGTTCCGTGAGGTCTCCGAGGCCTACGAGGTCCTGACCGACAGCGAGAAGCGTGCGGCCTACGACCAGTTCGGCCATGCCGGCGTCGACGGTCAGGCCGGCGGCGCGGGCGGCTTCGGCGGCGCGGGAGCCGGCGGCTTCAGCGACATCTTCGGCGATGTGTTCGGCGACATCTTCGGCGGGGGCGGCGCGCGACGCCATCCCAATGCCCCGCAGCGCGGCAGCGACCTGCGCTACAACCTCGAGCTCGATCTCGAGGACGCGGTGTCCGGCACCAGCGTCGACATCCGCGTGCCGCGTCACGTGGAGTGCGAGCGCTGCGACGGCGACGGCGCCGAGCCAGGCTCCAGCAAGGAGACCTGCCCGACCTGTGGCGGCCACGGTCAGGTGCGCATGCAGCAGGGCTTCTTCGCCGTGCAGCAGACCTGCCCGACCTGCCACGGCAGCGGCCAGCACATCAAGGTGCCGTGCCATGGCTGCCACGGCGAGGGCCGGGTGCGCGAGACCCGCACCCTGTCGGTGAAGATCCCGGCGGGCGTCGACACCGGCGACCGCATTCGCCTCAACGGCGAGGGCGAAGCGGGCATCAACGGCGGGCCGCCCGGCGACCTCTACGTGCAGGTGGCCATCAAGCCGCACCCGATCTTCGAGCGCGAAGGGCGCCACCTGCAGTGCGAGGTGCCGATCAACTTCGTCGACGCGGCCCTGGGCGGCGAGCTCGAAGTGCCGACCCTGGACGGCCGGGTCAAACTCAAGATTCCGCCCGAGACCCAGACCGGCAAGCTGTTCCGGCTCAAGGGAAAGGGCGTCAAGCCGGTCCGCGGCGGCCCCGCCGGCGACCTGCTGTGCAAGGTGGTGGTCGAGACCCCGGTCAAGCTGGGCGAAGAACAGAAGGAGTTGCTGCGCCGCTTCCAGGACAGCCTGGAGGGCAGCAACAGCCACCACTCGCCGAAGAAGACCAGCTTCTTCGACGGCGTGAAGCGGTTCTTCGAGGACATGAAGCCTTGAACTAACTAGGCGTAGACGTGTACTTATAAACCTCCATCACCTAGCGGTGACGGGGGTTTTTTTATACCCTATATACTAAGTTCCTATACAGTTAAAGCCTGCTTCTTGGTGGTGTTTGATAATGTATGAAAATAGCCAGCATGTATATTTCTTGAGGGCAGAGGATTTTTATAGAATACCATCCTCAGCTAGAGGGGTATATGCGTGGTATATAGCGCCACCTTCTGATCTTTCAGATAATTATCTCGAAGAAGTTAATAACTATTATTCTTCTATACATGCTGCGGCCATGGGTGAAAAGATTTCAGGCTCAAGGTACTCGGTTGAGATAAAGCGCCAGCCGATTGGTATCACAGAAGCTGTTTTTAATAACTCTGTTCGCAAAAAGCATGTTGAGACGGCGCTAAAGTACCTATGTGAGTTTACGGCTCCTTTGTATGTCGGAATGGCTGTAGGTCAAGATGGAATTAGGGATAGGATAAAAAACGAGTTCCTTAGCGTGGAGTTTAAAAGGAGGTTTGTCTCTCTTGCTGAAAAGGCTGGGGTATCCCTTGATTTTAACTTTGAGGATTCTTTAATAAAGTATTTGGATGTTGACGAGATGTTGGGAGGTGATGCTGGTGAAGAAGAAGTGAAAAATATATCTGGGTTTTTAGAGGTTGTTAGTTTTTGGGCAGAGTTTCCGGCACTTAATGCAAAGAAAGGGAATTGAAGATGAGTGATGATATGACGAGTGAGCTTTCAGAGGAACTGGACTTCGGAAATGTTCACGAAGAAAAGTTTTCAGAAGACTACTGGTGCTCCTACACAAAGCAGAATATAAATGCTCAAAATGATGTCCATGTTTTTATTGGAGCCTGCCCGGTTGAGCAGCTTAAGAAAAACAAAGATATCATGCTGGTGGATGATTTAAGAGGTGAAGAGCTCTGGGGGATGCATAAGATTGTTCAAAGGAATATATCAGTTGAAAGAGTAGATTCGATAGTAAAGGAGTATTTGAGGACTAAAAACAAGCCTATAAAGTTTTTCCCTGCCATTACAGTGGTTCTTTTGCCTGTTGAAAACAATCAGCCAAAAGAGTATTACTCTAATGATGAAGAAGGCTTTTTAAGCATTGATGGTATATATGCGAAGAATCCGCAAAAAAATGTTGGTGGGGTTTTAAAGAACTTTCCAGCCAAGCTGAAATGGTCAGTAAATAAAATTGCTGCCCTAGTGGTTGATGGGCAGCATAGGGTAAAAGCGGTTAGAGATTATTACGACACGTCCGGCCAAGGAGCTGGGTCTGAGAATAGTCTTCCAGTAGCTTTTGTAGTATTTGATAACAAACATGATTTGTCGGTTATTGACTCAACTAGGCAGCTTTTTATTGATATAAACAATACTCCTAAGCGGGTTTCAGAGCAGAAGTTGATATTTATAGATGATAGGAATATTCTAAGAAGATTGACAGCTAAAACGCTGGGTGTCTTGGATGCTGGGGATCAGTCAGATGATCCATATCAAGAGTTTGAAGATAAGCAATGTTTTTTTGATACGGGTGATGTGAGTTTTCTTAACAAGTATCTTGTGGGTGAGGATGGAAATGACGATGAAGAGTTGAAGATTAGATACAGAAGCCATGACTCTCTTTTCCCATGGGAAGTCACTCATATAATGACTTTGCATGAAGAGGTCATAAAAAAAATACTGCTTGCAGATAAAGAAATAGTTGATGGGCTCCCGAGCTTAAGAAAGCTTTCTAGAATAATTCATAGAAATACTGGGAGTTTTGTTGAAGCTGCCGCTGCAGATGATCTTACAGATGTAAAAATAAAAAATAAAACGGATGACTTGAGAAGTAAAGGTTTGCCAGAGGGAGAGGTGGAAGTCCTTAGAAGGCTGATGTACATCAATCAAGACTTTAGGCAGCAACTAGAGCTTGTTGATAATGATGCTGAGGGGGCTTCAGAAGAGATCGATGAAAACAAGGTGAGGTTGGAAAGAGCTTTAAATTCCGAGAAGTCTTTTGAGTACCCTGTTAAAAGTGCAATGGAGATTGCTAACGGAGAGACTAAAAAAGTCATTGAGATTGTTGCCGGAGTGTTTGGGCGCCTCAAATTTGTTCGTGAAATCAATGATCTTTTTTTCAATGGTGATTCTGGGGTTAGCAAGACTCAGTTGTTTAGATATGTGGCTCACTCCAAGCAAAAGTATTCTGGCTTGGCTAGTAGTGAAAATGAAAAAAGAGCCATCTCCCTTGAAGGTTTTTTTGAATCCAATGACGTGGCGGATAAGGAGGCTGACGCCCTACGTGCTAAAACTCAAGAAATGCTAGATAAGAAGAATGATAATATTCTTTCGATGTTGGTCGGGCAGCAGGCTCTTTTTGGGTGGCTGGCACTTAAAGATAATGAAAACAGAGGTAATCTAAGCTTTCTCCATGAAAACTATTGCGGTTTAGTGGATAAAGTCAATAGTCTATATGACAGTGGATTTTTTTCGAAAAGTAAAAAGTTGTCTTTGTCCTTGTTTGGTGAGGAGTTTAAGTTTTCTGCTTTTGAAGGGCTTTTGTTGAAAGGAGAGAGGATGGCGCCAGGAGCTAATAATGCAAAAAAAGCAGCTTATTTTATAGACATGGTATGTAATGGTAGTTGCAAAAGAAAGCAGGTCGAAGAAAGTCCGGCAGGATCAGTGAGGCAGTTTGAAAATATAATAAAAAGCATGGGTAGCCGAGGTTATGGTTTCTTTTCAGACAAAAAGAATGTGCAGGAAATTAGCGAGGAATTAATCTCTACTTTTGACATTTCGCAGTTAATAAGAAGTGATGATGTTGAAAAATTAAATTCTGAGGATGTGACAATTGCAGTCAAGGAGTCAATGGCCAAGAAGGCACTTGGAGCACTTATGTTAGAAAAAGTTGTTGATGAGTACTATCCAAGTGCTAAGCTTCCAACTAGTTAGATAGTCCAGATTCAACATGAAGAGCAAAAAGGATTGCATGCTCATCTGGAGTTCTGTCTGGGTATTTGTTTAGCAGTATGGTTTCAGTTGCGGTCTGGCTTTCACCTAGCCAGACCGTTTTTTCTAGGTGCATTTTGCCCGGCTCGATGTTCTGGGTAACCTCTAATTCTTCGCCTCTTTCGATGGATCGCCAAAAAAGCAACCTCGAGGCAATGTTGGTTGAAAGTCCTGTGACGGCTTTTTCTCGTTTTAGTCGCTCTTCTGCTTTTTGTGTTATTGAGAATCTATTTGGCAGCATCAGAAGTATCCTTCTTTGATGAAAGTGTTTCCCGAGGTGTTTGAGTAATCTAGCTCATGCTTCTTTGAAATGGAGTTCTTGAAAGATAATGGTGCTTCGTTTAAGCGAATTTCTGTGTCGGTTGATAAAATTACTACTTGATGGCTGGCACTAGGGAAATAGTTGGCGATAAGGTTTTTGCGATGCTTTGAGTCGAGCCGCCCTAATGGCGTGTCAATAATAATTGGCAGTCTGCGTCCAGATGTTTTCCCCAGAGCTTCTAACATTGCTGTCGCATAAACTTGCTTCTCACCAGCCGAAAGCTGTTCACGATCTAGCTGTCGCCCGTCGGCATAAGCGAGTTCGACACTAAATGTCTCCGGGTCGATTTTAGGTGTCAGACCTTGATGATCCTTGCGAGCAAGGCGAATAAAAGATTCGTAAAAGTAGTGCTCAAGCTGGCTGACTTTATTCCTCTTCGCGCGATCAGCATAGTCATTAAGCATGTTGCGAAGCGTTTTAGCTATATCGATAGCATGCGCATTGTCGGACTGGCGCTGATGCTCTTCTTCCAGCTTCCGAAGCTTGCGGATACAATCCATCGCATCGCGCAGCTCACGTTTCGCCGTCTCTCGCTTCTCTTCGATTTGGTTGTTGAGCCGACCTTGTGTCAGCGTGGCCTCATGCAGCTGCTGGTACAGCGGTTTGATTCGTTCCTCATCCGGTGTGCGCTCGAGATTGGCCGCGCACTCACTGATTTGGTGACGAAGTGCTTCCAGCTTCTCTTCTAGGCTGTCGACTTCTTCTTTCTGCTTTGGGGCCTCGACGGTAATCTGATGGCGAAGCTTTTCTATCTCGCTATCAGACAGATCATGCAGCATCTCCACCCTCTTTGGGGGTTTAAGGTGCTTGCCAAAAGCCTTTTCAATGGCATGGTCGAGCACGGCTTCTTGACCGGAAAGTGCTTTCTCGAGCTCTTTTCTCAATGCTTTAGCTTGTTTCTTAGCCGCTCGGTGTGTCACCAGCTGCTTACGATAGGCGCTTTCTGCATCGAGCTGTGCCAGTAGGCCTTTGAGTGTTTTGGGGGCTAAAGAGAGTGGATAAAGCGAGCCCTTAAGAGTACGAATACGGCTCCTGATGCTTTCCTGTTCAGCGAGCAGTCGCTCCATCCGCTCTTTTTCGGTCGCTTGGTTCTCGTACCAAGCGCCACCATGAGCTTCAATCTTTTGTTCCAACTGTGAAATTTCCGCATTCAAGTAATGCCGTTGGTCTTCTAGTATCCCCTTGGCGTCAAGCGAGCGCTCGTAGCTTTCGTAGTATTGATGATATTTCTTCTCTAGATTCTCGGCTTCCTCACGAATGGCATCTGGCAAACGCCCCTTGGAGTGGTTACGGACGTAAACACCGAGATCGGCGCGCAGCTTATTGACCAGATCAAGGCCAAGAAGGCGCTGGATCGCATCGCTAAGAGCAGCGTTACCCTTAGACTCCGCCAGTTCGGAAATCTTTTCGCCATCGAAGAAGAAAAGGTCTGCAATCCCATAGGGAATTAGATCATTCAGAAAACTTTGGCTCTGTTCGGGTGAGAGGTTGGAAAGCACCTCATCATCTCGTGTGATCTGCAGGTTTTCACTAATGGCACCACTGGTGTCGCGGAACCAGCTACGTACGATGTCATAGCTATGTTGTTCACCCGCAGTGCTATCAGTGAAAGAGAGCCGAACATAGGCACTATTGGGCACACGGCCATCACCACTCGGCTTATGTATGCTGTCGGCTAGAAAACGGTGGTAGGTTTCAGTGCCTACCTTCGGTCCGAGAATACGGCGACCATATAAGGCGAGGCGGACTGCCGTCAGAATCGAGGTCTTTCCGGCACCATTGAGTCCGCCAAACAAGATGATGGGCTTGTTTTTGCCGGTCTCGTTCAGGGTTAGATCAATTTCGTGGTCACCCTTGTAGACCCTGAAATTGCCAAGTCTTAGTGTGTTCAGGATCATTAATTCAGCGCCTCGTATTGCATTTCAAGGCCTGCCAAAAGCTCATCGTAGACACTCTTGGCGTTGCGGACCTTGCCTTGGTATTTCTCGTTTTCCTGAAAAAGGTCTGTTGCTTTCGATTTCGCAGAGCCCATGTTGTGGAGTGTCATGGCCGCTTCGTGCTTCTTGGCATGCAGTGTGCCGAGATCCCCCCAATCCTGATTCAGCAAAGTATCAATACGCTTGAATACGCCATGACGCTTGCTGAGGCCATCCAACGATTGCTCAAGCTGCAGGAGCTTGACGGCGAGGTCTACCGGTGCGCCATGCTCAAGGCAGGCGGCATTCAGCGCCTCTGCATCCTGTTGGGTTAGTACGCCGGCAGAATCCTGCATCCAGTCGAGCTTGTAACCGTACACGCTGGCATAGATGGCAGGCATGGCATCCAAGGCATCTGGCTCATTCGGGTCATTAAGCCATTCCCGGCGGATATGCTTCAGCTCATCCTCATGGATAAGGCGAATCGGGTTTCCGCCATCGTTCAGGTTCTTCTGTATTTCAAGAAGCTTCTTGAGCCATGCTTGGCGGTATGCCATCCAATAGGGGCCGGGGATGACCTTCTTTTCAACGGTGCTGTCGTCATCGATTTGCCCACGAGCGTACTGAACCTTGCCCGTACGGCGCTTATGGTTACGGTACTTCGACTTGTTGTGTGGCAGCGTGGTCCGGTATAGCAGGTCACGGAAGGCCTTGAGACGCTTCATCCACAGCTCGCCGGATTCGATCAGCCCCTCCATTGCCCGGTCCTTGGTGACGACGGTGCAAGTCCAGCAGCCGAATCGAGAGTTTCCGCACGAGGGTGTCTTGGTGTCGATCACGATGGGGCATTCTCCAGCGTTCGAGTCTTTGTAAAGCTCGAAAAGCTGGTGGTGAGTCCCGCCCCAGGGCGTCGGCGCGCCTAAGAGATACATCCAGACCTCATCGAAGGTCCAGTCCTCGATGGGCATGTAGGTATAGGCGCCCGGCAGGGAGGAATGCTTGGAAAGCAGTGAGCCATCTACTTTGTGCTTGGCTATTACCTGGGCACGAGATGCGCTTTCCTGGCTACGAGCGCCAAGTACCACGACGACTTCGCCGTGCCGAGTGACCTTGTCCAGGATGAAGCTGCTGACGGGGTCAATTTTCATCCGCTCCGTACACCAGCGGAAGCTTTGGGTGGGCGCGGGATACCCCTTGCCCAGAAGGTTTACCCAAAAGGTATCGTTCGGCTCCGGTGTCACCTGATGGCCGGAGAAAGGTAAACCCTGTTCTTCCGCATTGTTATTGATGCGCTCCAAGGTGGAGGACACCATGTCCACAACGATGGGTGTCTCTACCAGCGTGTCAGAGCTGACGACATAGACATGTTTGTGTCGCTGCTGTGCAGGTAGCTTCTCGATCGCCGTATAGATCAGCGACAAAACGGCCGTTGAGTCCTTTCCACCGCTGAAACCAATGACCCAAGGGCGGTCATCTTCCAGGTATAGGCTCTGAACCTCGGCTACTAGGTCCGGCAGGGGGCGGCCGGCGATACTTTGTTCCGCCAGCATCTCATCCTGGCTGGCAAAAAGCGTGGCTTCGCTCATGGTGTTAGTGCTCCCTCGAGCTCGTTCTGCTTCTCGGTCAGCGGTATGCTCAAGCGTTGCTTGAGATAGCAAGCCAGCAGTTCGACAGATGTGTGTGATTTGGAAATACGGCCATCTCGCAGGCAGCGACCTTCCCACTCCGGATTAGTCCTGCACCAGTCCACATGCGCCAACGGTTGTAGGCGTTCGGTATACCACTCGATGCTCGGTTGTTCTGTCTCGTGACGAAGCGGGGTGCAGCATACAGCGAGTGCTTGCAGGAAAACGCCATGCGCATGGATGGTGCCCTGGCGAAGTTGCGCTGGCAGCTGTGGATCATGGATGGCATTGAGCCATCCCGGCATGACCTGGCTCGCGGCCACCCAGAAGGCGATGCAGTGAACATGTTCGTCTGCTGTGGCATCGTCTCGCTTCCGCTTGTCGAGGAATCGCCAGCTCGCGCTCTTGATACTGCTTAAGGTAAAGAGCTTGCGAGATCGCAACGGCAGCGAGCTTTTTTCTACGTCGGTTAGGGCCTTGAAGCAGGGAACTTCTTGCATGACGCACCGAGCAAGCTCGGAAGCCGCGTCTCGCTTATCGAAGAGGGTGTTCAAGGATGTGTTGGGCCGAATGGCATGCCGGTTCAGGTCGGCAAACATCTGTTGGCTGCGTCTCAGTCCCTCGTCGATGAAGAGAAGCACCGGGATGCTGTCATGGCCTAGCTCCCGTTTCTTCGTTACCGCACGTTCAATCGCAGCACGGCGATGCTGGCCGTCGTTGATCAGGAGCCGTGCCTCGCGAGGAATGCGCAGCGTGCCTACGAGGGGTACGAGCTCATCTCCGCTCGGGGTGAACTCGGCCTCTTGATCTAGCGAGGCCGTCAGCGCCGGGAGGATGTAGTTCTCGTGGTTCTCTGTGAGGTAATCCGTGAGCTCGGGAATGCGTCCCAGGTTGATGGCACGCTGGGCTCGCTGCTCTGGTGGTAGCCCGGAATCGTCGTAGTGGAACAGCCGTGGAATCAGCCGCAAGGGACACATGATGGTGTAGCATGCGCGCCCACCCTGCATCCCACGTAGGGCAGGGAAGTCATGCGTGGCCACGTCTGATGAGCTGGTCTGCATCATTTTTACGTCAAAATAAGCGTAAGAGTACGTTGATTTTAACGTACAGCCCCCGTGTTCGCCTAGGTGCTCATGCTGTCATGTGTAAGGTCGCCAAGGTGATTGTGCCGGCTGCGTCACAGGTAGCGTTGCTGTACTTAAATACAGTTTATGAGCTCTGGGCTCGCGTATCCAGGCTTGTGCGTTTGTGTGATCTGCAGGGGGGATGAGAATCGTTCCCGATTCTGCTGTGCCGTGTTAGGCTTCCGGCTTATCTTGAGCTTGAGCTGGGCACTGTGTCCTGCTGCTCATAGATCGGCCTCAGTCGCTCGGCCAAATGACGTCGGTGTCTGGTCAGAGATCGATCACGCTCGCTTTTCTTGAAAGACTCGCAAGGATATTCATGGATAACGCCACGGATCGGCCACTGGCCGGCATTCTACTCCGGCTGCTGTCGGGCATCCTGTTCACGGGCATGATGGTGTGCGTCAAGGCGGTGAGCACTGAGGTGCCGCTGGGGCAGACGGTGTTCTTCCGCTCGGCCTGCGCGCTGCTGCCGATCGTGATCTTCATGGCCTGGCGGCGGGAGTTCCCGAGGGCGCTGTCGACCCGGCGCCCGCTGGGGCATCTGCTGCGTTCGGGGCTGGGCGCGGCGGCGATGTTCGCCTCCTTCGCCGCGGTGGCGCGGTTGCCGGTCGCTGAGGCGACGCTGCTGGCGCAGCTGTCTCCGGTGGCCATGGCGATAGGCGGCGTGCTGCTGCTGGGCGAGCGCTTCACCCTGCATCGGGCGGCGGCCTTCGCGCTGGTGCTGGCGGGCGTGGCGGCGCTGGTGGTGCCCGACCTGGGCGAATCCCGGGGGCAGGTGCTGGGCTACGGCC
The DNA here is from genome assembly GCF_043496985.1 of Halomonas sp. B23F22_20. NCBI lineage: Bacteria > Pseudomonadati > Pseudomonadota > Gammaproteobacteria > Oceanospirillales > Halomonadaceae > Halomonas > Halomonas sp. B23F22_20. Next base: position 56,145 of record NZ_JBIEKH010000003.1, on the reverse strand, counting down.
TGGGCGTCCTCGCCGCGTTACTGACGGCCGGGGCGCTGGTCACGGTGCGGCGCATCTCGCGCACCGAGACGGCCGCCTCCATCGCCTTCTACTTCGTGCTGGTCACGGCCCTGGCGGGGCTTGCCACCTTGCCGCTGGGCTGGGTGGCCGTATCCGGGGAGACGCTGGCGCTGCTGGTCATGGCGGGGCTGTTCGGCGGTGCCGCCCATATCTGCATGACCCTGGCGCTGCGCTATGCCGAAGTCTCCCGCCTGGCCCCCTTCGAGTACGTGGCACTGGTCTGGCCGGTGCTGGCCGACCTGCTGATCTTCGGCCTGGCGCCATCCAGCGGCTTCCTGGTGGCCCTGCCCCTGGTGCTGGGGGGCGCGGGCCTGGCGGCGCTCGAGGGGCGTCGCTTCAGACGGCCGCTTCGACAATGAGCTGGGGCTCGCCCCTCGAGCAGCGTTCGATGCGGGCGGCCACCCGGTAGACGCGATGCAGCAGCTCGGGGGTGACCACGTCCTCGGTCGGCCCGCAGGCGATCAGCTCGCCGCGCTTGAGGACCATGGCCTGGTCGGTGAAGCGCAGCGCCTGGCCAAGGTCGTGCAATGCCGCGATCACCAGCATTCCGCGTTCCTGCGCCAGTCGGCGCAGGATCGACAGCAGCTGGATCTGGCGATGCAGATCCAGCGCCGAGGTGGGCTCGTCGAGCAGCAGGATCTCGGGCGCCTGTACCAGCGCCTGGGCGGCCCCGACCAGTTGTCGTTGCCCGCCGCTGAGGTCGCCGATGTCGCGCTCGCCGAGGTCGGCGATGCCCAGGTCATCCAGGGCGCGGTCGACCTCGGCCATGTCGTCGGTCTGGACCTTCAGGCGGCGCCCCTGCATGCGTGCCAGCAGCACGGATTCATAGACTGTCAGCACCGCGTTGGCGCCGTTGTCCTGAGGCATGTAGGCCAGCGGGCGATCCGTGAGGGCGCCGTCGATGCGCACCGAGCCGTCGCCCTCGAGTAGCCCGAGGATGCGGCGGAAGAGAGTGGACTTTCCCGCGGCATTGGGGCCGAGCAGGGCCACCACCTGGCCGCCCGTGAAGCTGGGCGTGCTGATCTCGGAGAGAATCCGGCGGCGGCCGTAGCGGGCCGACAATCGGTCTAGCGTGAGCGTTACCATGAGGCCTTCTTGTGGCTGAGGACGAGGAACAGAAAGAAGGGGATGCCCACCAGCGAGGTGATGATGCCGATGGGAATGATGGTGCCGGGCAGGATGATCTTCGATAGCACCGACCCGACGGAGAGAATCAGCGCGCCGCACAGCGCCGCCCCCGGCAAGAAGAAGCGCTGATCCTCGCCCAGCAGCAGGCGAGCGATATGCGGCCCGACCAGGCCGATGAAGCCGATGGTGCCGACGAAGGCCACGGCGATGGCGGCCAGCAGCGAGACCAGCACCAGGACTTCCAGGCGAAGCCGGCGGGGCTTCACCCCCAGGCTCTCGGCCTTGGCGTCGCCCAGGCGCATGGCGGTCAGTGCCCAGCCGTGGCGGGCCAGCAGCGGCATCACCACGGCCAGCACGCCAAGCGCGATCCACAGCTTGGGCCAGGTGGCCTTGGTCAGGCTGCCCATGGTCCAGAACACTACCGCGGACACCGCCTGCTGGCTGGCGAAGAACTGGATCAGCGCCATCAGGGCGTTGAAGATGAACACCATGGCGATGCCCAGCAGCACGATGGTCTCGATCGTCACCCCGCGCCGCATGCTCAGGGCATGGATCGCGAAGGCGGTCAGCATGGCCATCACGAAGGCATTGATCGGAATCACGTAGTCGACCGCGGCGGGCACGATCGCCACACCGAAGGCCAGTGCCAGGGCGGCACCGAAGCTGGCGCCGGCGGAGATGCCCAGCGTGAAGGGGCTGGCCAGCGGGTTGCTGAGGATGGTCTGCATCTGGGCGCCGGCGACCGACAGGCTGGCGCCCACCACCAAGGCCATCAGCGCCACCGGCATGCGGATCTCCCAAAGGATCACTCTTGCCTGCTGGCTGACGGCCTCCGGGGTGAAGAGGGCGGCTACTACCTCGCCCAGGCCGAAGCGGGCCGGACCCAGGGCCAGGTCGACGCATAGGCTCAGGCAGAGGGCCAGCGTCAGGGCGGCGAGGATCAACTGGCGGCGCAGCACCAGGGCGCGATAGAAGCCTCTTCCCCGGGGAGCGGGGGACGCGGTGTCGGTGGTCGAGGCATTCATGCCGGCCTGCATCCTAGCGGTCCTTCAGCGAGAGCCAGTAGCCCGGGGCGTAGTCTACCGGCAGGAAACGCTCGTGCAGCGTCTGCAGGGTGGCCTCGGGATCGAGATCGGCAAACAGTTCCGGATGCAGCCACTTGGCCAGCCGCTGGACGGCGACGAAATAGTAGGGACTGTTGTAGAACTGGTGCCAGATAGCGTGGAAATTGCCGGTCTCCACGGCCTCGATGCCGGTCATGGCGGTACGCTCGGTCAGTGCCTGGAGCTTGGCCCGGGCGGCGTCCATGTCGGCGCCGGGCCCCACGCCTACCCAGGCGCCGCCGGGCACATAGGCGTCCCAGTTGCCGCCGGTCACCACCACGTGTTGCGGGTCGGCGGCGATGATCTGCTCGGGGTTCAGCGTGCCGAAGGTGTTGGGAATGATGCCGTCGGCGATGTTGGTGCCGCCGGCGATCTCGACGTATTCCCCGAAGTTGCCCGGGCCGAAGCTCATGCAGCATTCCTCGGAGTAGCCGCCGGCGCGGTCGATGAAGACGCGCGGGCGCTCGGGATCGGCGGCAGCGATCGTCTCGGTGACGCGCGCCATCTGCTCCCGGGAAAAGGCGATGAAGGCCTCGGCATCGTCCTCCTCGCCCAGCAGCTCGCCCATCAGCCGCATGGAGGGGATGGTGTGCGCGAGCGGCTCCTCACGAAAGTCCACGTAGACGATGGGGATGCCGAGCTCGGCCAGCTTGTCGTCATAGCCGGCGTCCTCGGTGGCCGTTCTGGCCTCGAGGTTCATCAGCACCACATCCGGCTCCAGCGCGGCGGCCTGCTCCACGTCGAAGGTGCCGTCCTTGAAGCCGCCGAAGGTCGGAAGCGCCTCCATTTCGGGAAACTTCTCGGCATAGGCAGCGTAGTTGTCCGGGTCGGCCTGGGAGAAGTCCTCGCGCCAGCCCACGACATGCGCGAAGGGGGCGTCGGGCTGCAGGGCGCCCAGCAGGTAGACCTGGCGGCCCTCGCCAAGGATCATGCGCTCGACCGGGGCGTCGACGGTAACCTCGCGGCCGGCGACATCGGTGACGGTGATTTTCTCGGCCAGGACGGCCGAGGATGCGAGGGCGAAGGCCGTGCCGCCGACGGCGTTGAGCAGGGATTTCAGCATGGGGGATCTCGTTGATGGCGGTGCTGCGAAGACCGGGCGCGTCTGGCCGGCACGGAGGAGCGGATGCCTCTCGCCGTGTCTCTGCGTGTGTTTTCCGGAAGGCCCTGTCGCCAGCTTTTCTCGTTCGTCCTTGCGTATCGTTACTATTCGCAAGCGGCGGCTAGTATGGCCGATTCGTCAGGCACCGTCGAGACGGCGTCTACAGCCAGCCGGTGCGCCGGAAGCGCCGGTAGAGGGCGCCGCATGCCAGCCCCATCATCAGCAGCGCCAGGGGATAGCCGTAGCGCCAGTCGAGCTCCGGCATGTGGGCGAAGTTCATGCCCCAGACCCCGGCGAGGATGGTGGCCACGGCGAAGATCGCCGCCCAGGCCGCCAGGCGCTTGTGCACCTCGCCCTCGTCGATGGCCACCATCGACAGGTTGACCTGGATCGCGGTGATGATCATCTCGCGTATGGTGTCCACCGCCGCCTCGAGGCGGTGCAGATGGTCGTAGACATCGCGAAAGTACTCGCGGGTCTTGCGGCAAAGTGCCGGCACCCGGCCGCCGAACAGGTGGCTGACGGCGTCGCCCAGCGGCATGGCGGCATGCTTGAGCTGCATGGTCTGGCGCTTGAGCTGGTAGAGGCGCTCGAGGCTGGTGCGTGCGGAGCCGCGCACGAAGATCTGGTCCTCGATGCTTTCCAGCTCCGCCTGCAGCGCCTCGACCACCGGGAAGTAGCGGTCGACGACGGCATCCAGCAGGGCATAGAGCACGAAGGCCGGGCCCTGCTTGAGCAGCTTCGGCTCGCGTTCGCAGCGGCGGCGCACGGCGGTGAAGCCCTGGCACGAGCGCAAGCGTACCGAGAGCACGTAGCCGGGGCCGGCGAACACCGCTACCTGTCCCGACTCCAGCCGCTCGTCGCGCATGGTGATCATGTGCATGATGACGAACAGCGTCTCGCCGTACTCCTCGACCTTGGGGCGCTGCTCGCCGCGCAGGGCATCCTCGATGGCCAGCTCGTGAAGACCGAAGATGTCCTGAAAGGGGGCCAGTTCCTCCGGGTCGGGGTCGTGCAGTGCCACCCACACGAAGCAGTTCGGTCGGGCCATGTGCTCGGCGACCTCTTCGGGCCGGATGTCGCGCAGTCGGCGCCCCTGCTCGTAGGCAACGCAGTTGACGATCATGACGCTTCCTCCCTGTCGTGAACGGAGCCTCCTGCTAGAGAGCATAGCCGTCTCGCTACGTCGAACGCGTGGTTGTCGGCATGGGGCTGGCGCTGGGAGGGGGCGACGTCATAGGCTGGAGGCCCATGACCAAGGAACACGGAGTCCGATATGCCGATTTCACGTGCCGAGATTGCCACCGAATCCGGCGACAAGCTGATCAACCGGCTCTGCAAGCACTGGGCCCACAAGCTGGAGGTTGAGCAGAGCGAGGGCGAGGGGCGGGTGACCTTCGACGCGGGGAGCTGCCTGATGCGGGCCGAGCCCGGCAAGCTGCACGTGGCCGTCGAGGCTCTGGACGAAGAGGCCCTTGATCGACTCGAGGGCGTGGTGGCCAGCCACCTCGAGCGCATGGCCGGCAAGGAATCGCTGGAGATCGTCTGGGAGAATTGACGATCGAGCGGTCGTCGGCGCGCGGCGCCCACCTCGGCCTGCTGGCGTGGTCGGTGCTGGTGGGGCTGTCATTTCCCGCCGTGGGACTGCTCAGCGAGCTGCCGCCGCTGTCGTTGACCGCACTGCGTTTCGCCATCGCCTGCCTGGGGCTGTGGGGGCTGGTGCGTCGAGCGCCGGACTTCTGGCCCGGCTGGCGAGCCCTGCCGTGGTTTGCCGCCATGGGGCTTTGCCTGGCGGGTTTCTTCGGTGCCATGTTCTGGGCGGCCCATCATGCCACGGCGCTGTCCATGGCCACCCTCTACGTCAGCGTACCGCTGCTGGCCTATGGCATGGGGCTGGGGTTCGGCGTTGAGCGACTGTGCTGGCAGCTGCCAGCGATTCTCGCCCTGGGCGCGGTGGGTGCCCTGGGGCTGGCCGCGGCGGAGGCCCTGCAGCGCGGCGGCCAGTGGCAGCTTGGGATGGGAGAGGCCGTCTTCTTCCTCGGCTGTGTGTGTTCGGCACTCTATCCGGTGCTGTCGCGGCGCGGCCTGGTCAGCGGCCGGCTGCCCGCCTCGGCGGCGGTGCGCACCTTCTGGAGCCTGGGGCTCGGTGGCCTGCTGATCGGGGCACTGGGGCTGGCGGTTGAGCCGGTGGGCCGCCTGGCGGCCATGACCTGGCGCGACGGCCTGCTGATCGTCTACCTGGGGCTGTGCTCCAGCGCCCTGACCTTCTGGCTGATGCAGCGGGCCACTGCGGTACTCGGCCCGGGCACCGTCACCGCCTACGGCTACCTGGTGCCTTTCGTCTCCATGCTGCTGCTGTTCCTCGAGTCGCCGTCGCGCATCGGCTGGGTCTGGCTGCCGGGCAGCGCCCTGGTGCTGTTGGCCATCGTCCTGCTGCTGGTTCAGTCCTCCGCGCCCGCCGAGTCCGCTTCCGGCGCGCGACGAGACGGCTGACAGGCGGCGTCGAGCTCGGCATACAGAGCCGCGGTATCTCCGGCGTGGCGTCTCGAGAAGTGAAAGGGCACCAGCTGCGCCACGCCGGCGGCGGCGGCGATCTCGCCGCAGGCCCTGGCGGTGAGGTGGCCGGTGTCGCGAGCCTGGTCCGCTTCCCGTTCGAGGAAGGGCGCCTCGCAAACCAGGGTGTGCGCCTCCCGCGCCAGCGTCACCAGTCGCTTTCGATTGTCCGGCGTGTCGGCCAGGTCGGTGGCGTAGACCAGCCGCTGGCCCGGCGAGACGACGAGCAGCTCGGTAGCCAGTTCGCCCGCGGGGCGCACTTGGCCGCCGGGCAGGGCGATCGGTGCCTCGGGCTCGCCGGCCAGTACCCGGCGCTTGAGCTCGCCGAGCCACGGGCCCGGAGAAACGCCGCGGGCCGCCAGTTGTTCCCGGCGAACTCGGGCATGCGCCGCGGGCTCCAGGGCGAAGGCGAGCACCGGCGTGCCGTGATCCAGGGTGACGGCACGCACCCGGAAGCCTGGCTCGGCGAGCAGCACACCGTCAGGCGCGGGGGCGTCGGGCAGCCGACGGGTGTTGCGGCCGGCGATGACGATCCAGCGCTCGAGCCGGGCGCCGTGCAGTTCGGCGACCTCGAAGCGCGGTGCCTTGTCGCCGACCCGGTCCCACAGCACGCCGTCGACCTGTGCCGCCACGTGGCCGGCGAGCCCCGGCGGGCCGAATAGCCGGCAGGGCGGATAGTCGCCGATTCGCGAGCGCAGCAGCCAGGGAAAGCCGCCGATGTGATCGAAATGGGCGTGGCTGATGAAGACATCGCCGACCCGGTGGGCGAGCCGCGCCGGCAGCCGTCCGGCATCGCCGAGATCGAACAGCAGCTGGCGCCGCTGCCGATGCAGTCGCAGGTGCAGCAGAGGATCGCCGAACACGCCGTTGATCAGGGTGGCCGTGGCCGCCTCGAGGCGGATCACCGGGCGATGATTGTCCGAACGGGCCGTCGATGGCAGGGCAACGCTCAGCTCGGGTGGCGCGGGTGCCGCAGGGATCGGGCGATAGGGCGCTGCGGTGGCCAGTCGGCCCTCGCCGTCGCGATGCGCATCGCGGACGACGAGGGCGTGCATTCGCCCCTCGAAAGGTGGAGTGCGCAGGCGCAGCCGGTCGCCCTCCAGGGCGATGCTCTCGCCCAGGGTCAGGGTATTGCCATGAGCGTCCAGCAGCCCGATCTGCCGCCCCCGCCAGGCCTCGGGGGGCTCCCGGGGCGGCGGGGTGCCAAGCACCGCCAGGTCGTCGAGGGATAGCGTGCTCTCGATGGCATCGGCCAGCCAGGCATTCCAGGCCGCACTGCGTTGCAGCCGACGCTGTCGCTTGCCCGAATGGCGCGCCGCGGAGGCGGGCGCGAGCCGCTCGAGTGGCAAGCCCAGGCCCCGACACTCGTCGGTCAGCGGCAGCGGGGCGTCTGCCGGGGCGATCGCCAGCAGGGCGCGGGCATCGGCGGCGGTCGCGAGGGCCATCAACAGTTCGGCGGCCCCGCCGCCGCGGATCAGGCCTGGGGCATCGACCAGCAGCAAGCCGGGCGGCGCCTCCCCGGCCAGGCGGCGGGCGGCTTCCGCCAGCGGCAACCGAAAGCGCGACGCGTCGAGAGTGCACAGTGCTACCAGTGCCTCGAGGCGCCAGTGATCGCCGTTCCAGGCGCCCAGCCCCAGCGCCCCGGGAGGCCCGACGCCCGGCAGGCCCGGATCGGCGCTCAGGCAGCGGCAGGGGCATCCCTCCTCAGCGAGTCGTGCGGCGGCCGCCTTGGCCAGGGTGGTCTTGCCGCTGCCGGGAGCACCGAGCAGCAGCACCCGCCGGTGACGGCGAAGCAGCGCGGGTAGCGGGTGGTCGGCGGCCAGTGGGGCGAGGGGCGGAGTCATGGCGCGTCTCCTGTGCGGCTCCTCCCAGTGTGGGTCAAGTATCGGCCGTCCCCAACGGGCCGTCCCCAACGGGCCGTCCCCAATAGGCCGTCCGCTGCGGGCGCGCCGTGACGCCCCAGCCGCCCTCGGGCCTCTGGTATACTCCGGGCATCTTCAGGCAAGTCACTTTCAGGAGTTCCCGCATGACTCGTATCGCCATCGTCGGTGTCGCCGGCCGCATGGGCCGCACCCTGGTCAACGCCGTGCAGCAGGATGCCGAGGCCAGCCTGGCCGGCGGCGTCGTCGAGCCGGGCAGCTCGCTGGCCGGCGCCGATCTCGGCGAGCTGGCTGGGCAGGGTCGGCTGGGGGTGGCTGCTGCCGACTCCCTGGCGGCGATCGTCGACGACTTCGATGTGCTGATCGACTTCACCGCCCCGAAGGTGACGCTGGCCAACCTGGCCTTCTGCGCCGAGCATGGCAAGCGCATGGTGATCGGCACCACCGGCCTGTCCGATCAGGAGCTGGCCGAGCTGGACGGCTACCGCGACCGGGTACCGATGATCTTCGCGCCCAACATGAGCGTCGGGGTCAACCTGACGCTCAAGCTGCTCGAGACGGCCGCCAAGGCACTGGGTGACGAGGGCTACGACATCGAAGTGATCGAGTCTCACCACCGCCACAAGGTCGATGCCCCCTCCGGCACCGCGCTGAAGATGGGTGAAGTGATGGCCGAGGCCCTGGATCGCCCGCTCAAGGAGTACGGCGTATTCGAGCGGGTCGGCCAGTGCGGGCCGCGCACCGACAAGGAGATCGGCTTCGCGACCGTGCGTGCCGGCGACATCGTCGGCGAGCACACCGTGATGTTCGCCACCGAGGGCGAGCGCATCGAAATCACCCACAAGGCCAGTAGCCGCATGACCTTCGCCAAGGGCGCGGTGCGTGCCGCGCGCTGGGTGGCCGGCCAGCCGGTGGGGCGCTATGACATGCAGGACGTGATCGGGCTGAACTGAGTCATCAGCTTGAACCGCTGAGCCATTAGCCTGAAGTGAGCCTTTGGTCTGCGCCGAGGGGTAGCCGATCGAGGCTCGATGCTTTAAAATCCTACAAATTTTGGCCGGGCGACGGCCCATCGCCGCGCAAGCGCTTGTTGCGTCGGCCCTGCGTTCCGAGCGAATGACAACAAGCGGGATGAAACCGGTCTTTACTGTCGGGTTTCGTCCCGCTTTTTTACGGGCCGAAAAGCCGTGGGTCGAATCGCCCGTCGGGTGCCAGCCGAGCCCTATTCCTGACGAGCTGTCTCTTTACACCTGGGAGGACGTTGCATTGAACAAACCCGCGATACTGGCCTTGGAAGATGGCAGTGTGTTTCATGGCACCGCCATCGGTGCCGACGGACAAACCAGCGGTGAGGTGGTGTTCAATACGGCCATGACGGGCTACCAGGAAATCCTCACCGACCCCTCCTATACCCGTCAGATCGTCACCCTCACTTATCCCCATATCGGCAATACCGGCATCAATGCCGAGGACGTCGAATCCGGCGCCATCGCTGCCGCGGGCCTGGTGATCCGTGACCTGCCGCTGCTGGCCAGCAGCTTCCGCTCCGAGCAGTCGCTCTCCGACTACCTGGCGAGTCAGAACGTGCTGGGCATCGCCGATATCGATACCCGCCGCCTGACGCGCATCCTGCGCGACAAGGGGGCCCAGAACGGTGCCATCCTGGCCGGCGCGGAGGCCGAGGGCGAAGACGCCGTTGCACGCGCCCTGGACGCGGCAAAGGCCTTTCCCGGTCTCAAGGGCATGGACCTGGCCAAGGTGGTGTCCTGCCAGTCCCCCTACGAGTGGAGCGAGGGCGAGTGGACCCTGGGTACGGGCTATGCCGACGCCGGCGAGAGCGAACGGCCCTATCACGTGGTCGCCTACGATTACGGCGTCAAGCGCAACATCCTGCGCATGCTGGCCTCCCGCGGCTGCCGGCTGACCGTGGTGCCGGCCCAGACCCCGGCCAGCGAGGTCATGGCGCTGAATCCGGACGGCATCTTCCTCTCCAACGGCCCCGGCGATCCCGAGCCCTGCGAGTACGCCATCGCCGCCATCAGCGAGTTGCTCGAGACCGGAGTGCCGATCTTCGGCATCTGCCTGGGGCACCAGCTGCTGGCGCTGGCCAGCGGGGCCAGCTCGGTGAAGATGAAGTTCGGCCATCATGGCGCCAACCACCCGGTCCAGGACCTCGGCACCGGGCATGTGATGATCACCAGCCAGAACCACGGCTTCGCCGCGGACGAGGCAACCCTGCCCGACACCCTGCGCGCGACCCATCGCTCGCTGTTCGACGGCACCCTGCAGGGCATCGAGCGCACCGACCGTCCGGCCTTCAGCTTCCAGGGTCACCCGGAGGCGAGCCCCGGACCGCGCGACGTCGCGCCGCTGTTCGACCGCTTTATCTCCATGATGAAGGAACGCCGCTAAGCGTTGATCCTCAGTCACCATCGAGTCCGTCTTTACACCGATTAGCCGCGGGAACCGTCATGCCAAAACGTACCGACATCCAGAGCATCCTGATCATCGGCGCTGGCCCGATCGTCATCGGCCAGGCCTGTGAGTTCGATTATTCCGGCGCCCAGGCCTGCAAGGCCCTGCGCGAAGAGGGTTACCGGGTCATCCTGGTCAACTCCAACCCGGCCACCATCATGACCGACCCGGTGATGGCCGATGCCACCTACATCGAGCCGATCACCTGGCAGGCGGTGGAGAAGATCATCGAGGCCGAAAAGCCCGATGCCGTGCTGCCGACCATGGGTGGCCAGACCGCGCTCAACTGCGCGCTCGACCTGGACAAGCACGGCGTGCTCGACAAGCACGGTGTGGAGATGATCGGCGCCAACGCCGACGCCATCAACATGGCCGAGGATCGTGATCTCTTCGACCAGGCCATGAAGCGCATCGGCCTGGAGTGCCCCAAGGCCAAGGTCGCCCACACCATGGACGAGGCCTGGGAGATCCAGGGCGAGCTCGGCTTCCCGGTGATCATCCGTCCGTCCTACACCATGGGCGGCTCCGGCGGCGGCGTGGCCTACAACAAGGAGGAGTTCGAGGAAATCTGCACCCGCGGCTTCGAGCTCTCCAACAACCACGAGCTGCTGATCGACGAGTCGCTGCTGGGGTGGAAGGAATACGAGATGGAGGTCGTTCGCGACAAGAACGACAACTGCATCATCGTCTGTGCGATCGAGAACTTCGACCCCATGGGCGTGCACACCGGTGACTCCATCACCGTGGCCCCGGCCCAGACGCTGACCGACAAGGAATACCAGAACATGCGCGACGCCTCTCTGGCGGTGTTGCGCGAGATCGGCGTCGAGACCGGCGGCTCCAACGTCCAGTTCGGCGTCGACCCGAAGACCGGCCGCGTGGTGGTCATCGAGATGAACCCGCGCGTCTCGCGCTCCTCGGCGCTGGCCTCCAAGGCCACCGGCTTCCCGATCGCCAAGATCGCCGCCAAGCTGGCCGTCGGCTACACCCTGGACGAGCTCTCGAACGACATCACCGGTGGCCGCACGCCGGCATCCTTCGAACCGTCCATCGACTACGTCGTCACCAAGATTCCGCGCTTTACCTTCGAGAAGTTCCCTCAGGCCAACGACCGCCTGACCACCCAGATGAAGTCGGTGGGCGAGGTGATGGCCATTGGCCGCACCTTCCAGGAGTCGCTGCAGAAGGCGCTGCGCGGCATGGAGACCGGTAACGACGGCCTCGATCCCAAGGTCACCCGCTTCACCGACGAAGCCATGGCCCACATCAAGGGCGAGCTTCAGGCCGCAGGTGCCGACCGCATCTTCTACGTCGCCGACGCCATGCGCGCCGGCATGAGCGTCGAGGACGTGTTCGCGCTGACCAACATCGATCGTTGGTTCCTGGTCCAGCTCGAGGACCTGATCCTGACCGAGCAGGCGCTGGCCAAGCGCTCGCTCTCCGAGCTGGACTCCCGCGAGCTGCTGCGCCTGAAGCGCAAGGGCTTCTCCGATGCTCGCCTGGCCCGGCTGCTCGGCGTGGCCGAGAAGGAATTCCGCAAGACTCGGCAGAAGGCCGGTATCCGCCCGGTCTACAAGCGGGTCGATACCTGCGCGGCCGAGTTTGCCTCCGATACCGCCTACATGTACTCCACCTATGAGGAGGAGTGCGAGGCCGAGGTGAGCGACAAGAAGAAGATCATGGTGCTCGGCGGCGGTCCCAACCGCATCGGTCAGGGCATCGAGTTCGATTACTGCTGCGTCCACGCCGCGCTGGCCATGCGCGACGACGGCTATGAGACCATCATGGTCAACTGCAACCCGGAGACCGTCTCTACCGACTACGATACCTCCGACCGCCTCTACTTCGAGCCGGTGACCCTGGAGGACGTGCTGGAGATCGCCGACAAGGAGCAGCCGGCCGGCGTCATCGTGCAGTTCGGCGGCCAGACGCCGCTCAAGCTGGCTCGCGAGCTGGAGGCCGCTGGCGTGCCGATCATCGGCACCACCCCGGACGCTATCGACCGCGCCGAGGACCGCGAGCGCTTCCAGCAGATGATCGACAAGCTGGGGCTCAAGCAGCCGCCCAATGCCACCGCGCGCAGCTTCGACGAGGCCTTCGCCAAGGCCGAGACCATTGGCTACCCGCTGGTGGTGCGCCCGAGCTACGTGCTTGGCGGCCGAGCCATGGAGATCGTCTACGACGCTTCCGAGCTGGAGAACTACATGACCCACGCGGTCAAGGTCTCCAACGACTCGCCGGTGCTGCTGGATCACTTCCTCAATGCCGCCGTCGAGGTCGACATCGACGCGGTGTCCGACGGGGCGCAGGTGGTGATCGGCGGCATCATGCAGCACATCGAGCAGGCCGGCGTGCACTCCGGCGACTCCGCCTGCGCGCTGCCGCCCTATTCGTTGCCCGCCGACGTGCAGGACGAGATGCGCGACCAGGTCAAGCGCATGGCGGTGGAGCTCGGCGTCAACGGCCTGATGAACGTGCAGCTGGCCTGGCAGGATGGCGAGATCTACGTCATCGAGGTCAACCCGCGCGCCTCGCGTACCGTGCCCTTCGTCTCCAAGTGTATCGGTACCTCGCTGGCCCAGGTGGCGGCGCGCTGCATGGCCGGCATCAGCCTGGTCGACCAGGGCTTCGTGGCCGAGATCGTGCCGCAGACCTACAGCGTCAAGGAAGCGGTCTTCCCGTTCAACAAGTTCCCGGGTGTCGATCCCATCCTGTCGCCGGAGATGAAATCCACCGGCGAAGTGATGGGCTCGGGCGACACCTTCGCCGAGGCCTTCTACAAGGCGCAGCTGGGCGCCGGCGAGGCGATTCCGGCGTTGACCGGCGAGCGCAAGGCCTTCCTCTCGGTGCGCGAGCCGGACAAGGCGGGTGTTATCGAGGTGGCCCGTTCTCTGTTAACATTGGGCTTCACCCTTTGCGCGACCCGTGGCACGGCGACGGCCCTTCAGGCGGCCGATCTGCCCGTGGAGATCGTCAACAAGGTTTATGAGGGTCGTCCGCACATTGTCGATCTGCTCAAGAACGACGAGGTCGCCTACATCGTCAATACCACCGAGGGCCGTCAGGCCATCAATGATTCCTCGGTGATCCGCCGCACTGCACTCGCCCGAAAGGTTCCCTATGCCACCACCCTGGCAGGGGCCAAGGCCGTTTGTCTGGCGCTCGAGTACGGTAATGCCATCACCGTGCGGCGGTTACAGGAACAGCATGCAGGAGTCAGTCAATGAACAAGGTTCCGATGACCGTCGTCGGTGAGCAGCGTCTTCGCGACGAGCTCGATCATCTCAAGAGCGAGGCCCGCCCGAATGTGATCGCGGCCATCGCCGAGGCTCGTGAGCACGGCGACCTCAAGGAGAACGCCGAGTACCATGCGGCCCGCGAACAGCAGGGCTTCATCGAGGGGCGGATCCAGGAGATCGAAGGCAAGCTCTCCAACGCGCAGGTCATCGACGTCACCAAGCTGCCCAAGACCGGCAAGGTCATCTTCGGCGTGACCGTGGGTCTGCTCAACCTGGAGACCGACGATGAAGTGACCTATCGCATCGTCGGCGAGGACGAGGCCGACATCAAGGCCGGCCAGATCTCCGTCACCTCTCCCATCGCCCGTGCCCTGATCGGCAAGGAAGAGGGCGACGTGGCGCTGGTGCGTACCCCTGGTGGCGAAGTCGAGTACGAGATCTCGAGCGTCGAGCACCTGTAGCCCTTCGGGCAGCTGTAAGCCATAAGCTTTAAGCTGTAAGAAAACACCCCCGAGGCAGAACCTCGGGGGTGTTTCGGTTTGACTTACAGCTTACGGCTCGCGCGAAGCGCGGTGGCTCAGCGCCGGCCGTGGTGCTCTTCGAAGCGCTTGATGTTGGACAGCTTCGGGTTGGCCTTGGGGTTGTGGCGGTAGAAGAGGGCGACCTTGCCGATCTTCTGTACCAGCTCGGCGTCGCTCTCCGCGACCAGCGCCTCGAGCATGGCGGCGCGATCTTCGCGCTCGGTCAGGGCCAGCTTGACCTTGACCAGTTCGTGATCGGACAGGGCGCGGTCGAGCTCGGCGAGCACGCCCTCTGAGAGGCCGTTCTCGGAGACCGTCACTACGGGGTCGAGATGGTGGCCGATGCTGCGAAATGCTTTCTTTTGTGCCTGTGACAAGCTCATGGTATCGTGCTTCTTCCCGGTTGGCGCGCAGCGTTCCATGGTACGGCGAATCGCCTCGCGGCGAAAGCGCGGCCACCTTCACAGCCTCCCCGACCGGGTCGCAGGTCAGCACCCCTTCCCCGATGTCCGGAATTCGCTCGACCGCCTGTCATCCAGACCATCCACAGGTGATGCCGTGGCCTCTTCCCATGATTCCCGTGCCAAGGGCGGCGCCAAGCGGCGCAGCGCCAGCAAGAGCAGTGCTGGCTGGCTGAAGGAACACTTCGACGACCGCTACGTCCAGCAGAGCTGGCAGGACGGCTATCGTTCGCGGGCAAGCTACAAGCTGCTGGCCCTGGACGACAAGGACCGCCTGCTGCGCCCCGGCATGACGGTGATCGATCTGGGGGCCGCCCCGGGTGGCTGGAGCCAGGTTGCCGCCGAGAAGGTCGGCGACCGAGGCGTGGTCATCGCTTCCGACATCCTCGAGATGGACGCCCTGGCCGGCGTCGACTTCGTGCAGGGCGATTTCACCGAAGACCACGTGCTCGACGAGATCCTCGCCTGTCTGGGGAATCGTCCGGTAGACCTTGTGATGTCAGACATGGCCCCCAATATGAGTGGTATGGCTGCCATCGACCAGCCACAGGCCATGTACCTGGTAGAGCTGGCGCTGGATCTGGCACGCCAGACCCTGTCGCCCGGGGGGACTTTCCTGGCCAAGGTGTTTCAGGGGGAAGGGTTCGATGCCTACCTCAAGGAGCTGCGCGGCAGCTTCAAGCGGGTGGTGACCCGCAAGCCGGAGGCTTCCCGGGCGCGCTCCCGCGAGGTCTACCTGCTGGCGGAGGGATTCCGCGGCTGAACCGGCCGATGCCGATTCGGCCCTCCAGGGCGCTTTGGCGCCCTGATAGTGTCAGCCTAACGATGCAATGGCCAGACACGGTGGCGTGTCTGTGTCACAGTGTGGGCACGTGCGGGTATTTCACCCGCTGGCCGAACATGTACTGCTAGGGTAGTGTCGAAGGGCCAGGCCTGTTCGGCCGACAGATTCTTGCAATTGAGGGTAGTCCCTTGAACGACATGGCGAAGAACCTGATTCTGTGGTTGGTCATCGCGGCGGTGCTGCTGACGGTGTTCAACAACTTCAGCGTCGAGAACACACCGCAGACGATGAACTATTCGCAGTTCGTCCAGCAGGTGCAAAACGAGCAGGTCAAGAGCGTGACCATCGATGGCTACACCATCAATGGCGAGCGCACCGACGGCTCCCAGTTCCAGACCATCCGGCCGGCGGCGGAAGATCCCAAGCTGATGGACGATCTGCTGGCTCACGACGTCACCGTGGTGGGCAAGGAGCCGGAGCAGCAGAGCCTGTGGACGCGGCTGCTGATCGCCAGTTTCCCGATCCTGTTGATCCTGGCCATCTTCATGTTCTTCATGCGCCAGATGCAGGGCGGCGGCAGCGGTAAGGGCGGACCGATGAGCTTCGGCAAGTCCAAGGCCAAGCTGCTTTCCCAGGACCAGATCAAGACCACCTTCGCTGACGTGGCCGGCTGCGACGAGGCCAAGGAAGAGGTCGAGGAGCTGGTCGACTTCCTGCGCGACCCGACCAAATTCCAGCGCCTGGGCGGTACCATCCCGCGCGGGGTGCTGATGGTGGGCCCGCCCGGTACCGGCAAGACGCTGCTTGCCAAGTCGATCGCTGGCGAGGCCAAGGTGCCGTTCTTCTCGATTTCCGGTTCCGACTTCGTCGAGATGTTCGTCGGCGTGGGCGCATCAAGGGTGCGCGACATGTTCGAGCAGGCCAAGAAGCAGGCGCCTTGTATCATCTTCATCGACGAGATCGATGCCGTGGGCCGCTCCCGCGGTGCCGGCATGGGCGGGGGCAACGACGAGCGCGAACAGACGCTGAACCAGCTGCTGGTGGAGATGGATGGCTTCGAGGCCAATGAAGGCATCATCGTCATCGCCGCCACCAACCGCCCCGACGTCCTCGACCCGGCGCTGCTGCGCCCGGGCCGCTTCGACCGCCAGGTCACCGTGCCGCTGCCCGACATCCGTGGCCGCGAGCATATCCTCAACGTGCACCTGCGCAAGGTGCCGCTGGCCGACGACGTCAAGCCGTCCTACATCGCTCGCGGTACCCCTGGCTTCTCCGGTGCCGACCTGGCCAACCTGGTCAACGAGGCGGCGCTGTTCGCCGCGCGCGGCAACAAGCGCCTGGTGGGCATGGATGAGCTGGAGATGGCCAAGGACAAGATCATGATGGGCGCCGAGCGACGCTCCATGGTCATGACCGAGAAGGACAAGCTCAATACCGCCTATCACGAGTCGGGCCATGCGATCATCGGTCTGGTGATGCCGGAGCATGACCCGGTCTACAAGGTCACCATCATCCCGCGTGGCCGGGCGCTGGGCGTGACCATGTTCCTCCCCGAGGAGGATCGTTACAGCCTGTCGCGCCAGCAGATCATCAGCCAGATCTGCTCTCTGTTCGGCGGCCGCATCGCCGAGGAGATGACACTGGGGCCGAACGGGGTGACAACCGGCGCCTCCAACGACATCAAGCGTGCCACCGAGCTGGCCCACAACATGGTCGCCAAGTGGGGCCTGTCCGAAGAGATGGGGCCGATCATGTACGACGAGGACGAGTCCCACCAGTTCCTCGGCGGTCCTGGCCAGAGCGGCGGAAAGCTCAAGTCCGGCGAGACGGTCACCAAGCTCGACAAGGAAGTGCGCCGCGTCATCGATGAATGCTACGCCCAGGCCAAGCAGATCCTCGAGGACAACCGCGACAAGCTGGATGCCATGGCCGAAGCGCTGGTGCAGTACGAGACCATCGACGCCGACCAGCTCAAGGACATCATGGCCGGCCGCACGCCGCGTCCGCCCAAGGACTGGGACGAGGGTGGTCCGGGGACCGGCGCGCCGATCGGCGAGGCCCCGAAGGGGGACACCAAGCCGGCCGACGATGCCGACGACGAGGAGGAGTCCTCGGGTCGTCGTCCCTCCGACCCTCTCGGCGGGCCGGCCGGCAGCTGACGCCATGCGGCATCGATGATCACCGGGCGCCCCGCGGGGCGCCCTTGCCGTGGCGGGGGTGTCTCCGGCCCCCGTCGATCCCAGAACGCTTCCAGGACGACGATGCATAACAGCGCCCCGACTTCCCTCCAGTGCGGCCGGCACCGGCTCGATCTCTCCTTTCCCCGCGTCATGGGGATCCTCAACGTCACCCCCGACTCCTTCTCCGACGGTGGCCGTCACGTGGCCCTCGACGATGCCCTGCGGCGTGCCGAGCAGATGCTTGCCGAGGGAGCGGCGATCATCGACGTAGGCGGTGAGTCCACGCGCCCCGGGGCCGATCCCGTCTCGGCGCAGCAGGAGATCGACCGCGTGGTGCCGGTGGTCGAGGCGCTGGTGCGCGAGCTCGACGCTCTGGTGTCGGTGGATACCAGCACGCCCGAGGTGATGCACGAGTCGGCGCTGGCCGGTGCCGGGATGCTCAATGACGTGCGCAACCTGCGCCGCGAAGGAGCCCTGCGCGCGGCAGCCACCAGTGGGCTGCCGGTGTGCGTGATGCACATGCTCGGCGAACCGGGCGACATGCAGCAGGCGCCGCATTATGACGTGCCGGTGGAGGAGGCGGTGGCCGAGTTTCTCGAGCAGCGTCTGGCAGCCTGCGAGGCCGCCGGGCTGCGTCGCGAGCGGTTGATCCTCGATCCCGGTTTCGGCTTTGCCAAGACCGTCGAGCATAACCTGCGCCTGCTCAATCGCATGGAGCGTCTGCAGCGGCTCGGCCTGCCGCTGTTGGTGGGCATGTCGCGCAAGAGCATGATCGGCAAGGTGCTGGAGCGGCCGGTCGAGGAGCGCCTGTCCGGCGGCCTGGCGCTGTCGGCGCTGGCCGTCGAGCGCGGTGCACGGATACTGCGCGTCCATGATGTGGGGCCCCACGTGGACGCGGTGAACATGACCTGGGCCGTGCTTGAGGAAGGATGCGAGAATGACTAAGCGTTACTTCGGGACCGACGGTATCCGCGGCACCGTGGGTGAGGCGCCCATCACCCCTGACTTCATGCTCAAGCTGGGCTGGGCCACCGGTCGGGTGCTGGTGCGTGAGAGCGGTCGAGCCCGGGTGCTGATCGGCAAGGATACCCGCATTTCCGGCTACATGTTCGAGTCGGCCCTGGAGGCTGGCCTGTCCGCGGCCGGCGTCGATGTCATCCTGCTGGGACCCATGCCCACCCCGGGGATCGCCTACCTGACGCGGACCTTTCGCGCCGATGCGGGCATCGTCATCTCGGCCTCCCACAATCCGTTCGCCGATAATGGCATCAAGTTCTTTTCCGCCGCCGGGGCCAAGCTCGATGATGCCGTCGAGGAACGCATCGAGGCGATGCTCGACGAGCCGCTGACTACCGTGGCACCGGATGCCCTGGGCAAGGCGCGGCGGGTGGACGATGCGGCCGGTCGCTACATCGAGTTCTGCAAGTCGACCATTCCTGATCGGGTCGACTTGCATGGCCTGAAGATGGTGATCGACTGCGCCCATGGCGCCACCTACCACATTGCGCCCAACGTGCTGCGCGAACTGGGCGCCCGGGTGGACGTGATCGGCGCCGAGCCCGACGGGCTCAACATCAATCACGAGGTCGGCTCCACCCATCCCGCGGCCTTGCGGGCGGCGGTGATCCAGCGTGGCGCCGACCTAGGCGTGGCCTTTGACGGCGACGGCGACCGGGTGCTGATGGTGGATGCTGACGGTCGCGAAATCGACGGCGATGACATCCTCTACCTGATCGCGCGCGACCGCCACGGGCGCGGCGATCTGGGCGGGGGCGTGGTCGGCACCCTGATGAGCAATTTCGGGCTGGCCGCGGCGCTCGAGACGCTGGGCATTCCCTTCGAGCGGGCCAGGGTCGGCGATCGCTACGTCATGGAACGCCTGACGGCCAATGGCTGGCAGCTGGGCGGCGAGTCCTCAGGGCATATTGTCTGTGGCCATGTGCAGACCACCGGCGACGGCATCGTCTCGGCCTTGCAGGTGCTGTCGATCATGGTTCGTGAGGGCCGGGCGCTGGGGCAACTGCTCGATGGCCTGGAGAAGGCGCCGCAGTCGCTGGTCAACGTGCGCCTGACGCCGAACGCCGATGCTCGGGCCCTGATGGACGAACCCGCGCTCAAGTCGGCGGTGGCGGCGGTCGAGGCCGAGCTTGGCGACCAGGGGCGGGTGCTGCTGCGTCCTTCCGGCACCGAGCCACTGATCCGGGTGATGGTCGAGGGGCGTCCGCACCTCGATGTGGATGGTCTGGCTCGACGCTTGGCCGATGACGTCGAGGGGCTGCTGTCCTGACCTCAAGAGCCGGTCGCCCCAGGCTCACGAGGCGACGGGATGTCGAGACATGCTTATCGACCTCGTGAGGCGAATCGCCCGCTATTCAGCGAACCAGGTTTAATGACACATCTTGGCTGAAAGCCATGTGTCGCGCTGGATCGGCGTTGAGGTCGACAGGCTTACGGCCCTGGTTGTGTTGACAGGGCCGCTCCTATACCATTTCGCTCCACCTTGAAAGAGGGAAGTTGCATGCCTACGCCGCTGATCGCCGGCAATTGGAAGATGAACGGATCCCGGGCACTGGTCGAAGAGTTCGGCCGTGCCTTCCATGATGCCGACCTGCCGGAGTGCGTAGCGGTGGCATTGATGGTGCCCTTTCCCTATCTGGATGCCGCCGTGCGCGCCTTCGATGGTTCGCGCCTGTCGTTGGGCGCCCAGACCCTGAGCGATCAGCCCGCGGGAGCCTTCACCGGCGAGGTCAGCGGTGAGATGCTGCGCGAGTGTGGCGCGCGGATGGTGCTGGTGGGCCATTCCGAACGTCGTACCCTGTTCGGTGAGGACGATGCCGCCGTTCTGGCCCGCGTGCGGGCTGCCCTGGCGGTTGAACTCACCCCGGTGCTGTGCGTGGGCGAAACCCTCGAGGAGCGTGACGCCGGGCGCACCGAAGCCGTGGTGCTCGGTCAGCTCGAGGCGGTGTTCGACGCCCTGAAGCCTGCCGAGCGTGCTCGGTTGGTGATCGCCTACGAGCCGGTGTGGGCCATCGGTACCGGCCGCACGGCGACGCCTGATCAGGCCCAGGCCGTACACGGTGCCATCAGGGAGCGCCTCGCTAGCTATGACACCGAGCTCGCTGCCGCCATGCAGGTGCTCTACGGCGGCAGCATGAAAGCCGCCAATGCCGCCGAGCTGCTCGCTCAGCCCGATATCGATGGTGGTCTGGTGGGCGGCGCTTCCCTGAAGGTCGACGATTTCCTAGCCATTTGCCAGTCAGCAGGTTGATTCCATGCAAGTTGCCATTCTCATGATCCATGTGGCGATCGCCATCGCCCTGGTCGCCCTGATCCTGCTGCAGCAGGGCAAGGGCGCCGATGCCGGTGCCTCTTTCGGTGGCGGCGCCTCCCAGACCGTGTTCGGCTCGCGCGGCAGCGGCAATTTCCTGTCCCGGGCCACCGGTGTGCTGGCTGCGGCCTTCTTCGCTACCTCCCTGACCCTGGCGTATTTCGCCTCCCAGGCCGGTGAGGCACCGGAAGACATCGGCATTCCCGATGCCGAATTGATCGAACAGCAGCAGAATGCCGTGCCGACTCTTGACGAAGAGGGTCAGAGTATGGATAATACTGCGCCAGTGCTGGAGGAGAGCGGCAGCAATTGAGTCGCGAATCCGGCCTCCCCTGATGCCGAAGTGGTGGAATTGGTAGACACGCTATCTTGAGGGGGTAGTGGCCTTACGGCCGTGCGGGTTCAAGTCCCGCCTTCGGCACCATCTTGAAGCCGTTCCGGCGAACATCGTTTGCCGTGCTCGGGCCTTCATAGCAGGATTGGCGATACGGTGTGATGTGGCTTGACGCAATCGCCGAGTCGACATAGAATCACCGACCTAGATTGATGCGGGGTGGAGCAGTCTGGTAGCTCGTCGGGCTCATAACCCGAAGGTCATCGGTTCAAATCCGGTCCCCGCTACCATCTTCCTGGCAGGCATGCAGGTACTCATAGGGGCATGCCAGACCTTAGAAGTGGTATACAGGTTTCTTGTAAAAGCCCCTTCCTGTGAAGGGGCTTTTTGTTAGCGGCCAGCCCGCCGGCCGTGGTCGGCGGCGCTGATCCGGGCAACGCCAATCAGCCACCTGACTTTCCTGTTCACTCCCGGCCAGGTGCCTGATGCAACGGCTGTAGGAGCTTTCTTCCGTGGCAACCAAGGATGCTGCGCTGCACGCGCTGATCGAACCGGTGGTTTCGGCCATGGGCTTCGAACTGTGGGGCATCGATTATCTGTCCCAAGGCAAACACTCTCGTCTGGTGGTCTTCATCGATCATCCGGACGGTGTGAGCGTCGATGACTGTGCCGACGTCAGCCGTCAGGTCAGCGCGGTGTTCGACGTCGAGGATCCTATCCACGGCGAATACCGACTCGAAGTTTCCTCCCCCGGGATGGACCGCCCCCTGTATACCCTCGAACAGTTCGCGCGTTATGCCGGCCATCAGGTGGCCGTGAAGCTGCGCGTGCCCTTCGACGGGCGGCGCAAGTTTCAGGGGCTGCTGGCCGGGGTCGAGAACGACGAGGTGCTGGTGCGGCTCGACGGCGAGGAATATTGCTTTCCCATCGAGAGCATCGATCAGGCGCGGGTCGTGCCGCAGTTCGAAGACTGAGGTCGATGCACAAGGACGGGTTTTCTGGCGAGGCTAAGGCATGAGTAAAGAGATTCTGGCGGTCGTCGATGCGATCTCCAATGAAAAGGGGGTCCCCCGCGAGGTGATCTTCGAAGCCGTCGAGGCGGCGCTGGCCAGCGCGTCACGCAAGCGCTTCGAGGACGAGGAAGCCAGCGTGCGGGTGCACATCGATCGCCGTACCGGTGACTACGATACCTTCCGTCGCTGGGAGGTCGTCGAGGACGATGACTTCGACGGCCCCGATGCCCAGATCAAGTTGTCGTTCGCCGAGCGCCGCGATCCGCCGCTGGGCCTGGGCGATGTCGTCGAAGAGCAGATCGAGAATGCCGCTTTCGGGCGTATCGCGGCCCAGACCGCCAAGCAGGTCATCGTGCAGAAAGTGCGCGAGGCCGAGCGCGCCGAGGTGGTGCGGCTCTACGCCGACCGCGAAGGTGAGCTGGTTGCGGGCATCGTCAAGAAGACGACACGCGATGGTCTGATCATCGATCTTGGCGACAACGCCGAGGCCTTCCTGCCGCGCAGCGAGATGATTCCCGGCGAGCGCTACCGCATGAATGAGCGGGTGCGCGCGCTGTTGACCAAGGTCGACCCGGAGGCTCGCGGCGCGCAGCTGATCCTGTCGCGGACCTGCCCGGAGCTGATCATCGAGCTGTTCCAGATCGAGGTGCCGGAAATCGCCGAGCAGCTCATCGAGATCAAGGGCGCGGCCCGCGATCCGGGCTCGCGGGCCAAGATCGCGGTGAAGACCAATGACCGTCGCATCGACCCGGTAGGCGCCTGCGTGGGCATGCGCGGTTCGCGGGTTCAGGCGGTGTCTACCGAGCTGCAGAACGAGCGGGTGGATATCGTGCTGTGGGACGACAACCCCGCTCAGTTGGTGATCAACGCCATGGCGCCGGCGGATGTCGCTTCCATTCTCGTCGACGAGGACGCCCATGCCATGGACGTGGCGGTCGCCGAGGACAACCTGGCCCAGGCCATCGGTCGTAGTGGCCAGAACGTGCGCCTGGCCTCCGAGCTTACCGGCTGGCGTCTCAACGTCATGACCGAGGACGAGGCCGAGGCCAAGCGCGACCAGGAAATCGATAGCCTGGTCGAACATTTCATTCAGCACCTGGACATCGACGACGACGTGGCGCGCCTGCTGGTCGAGGAAGGCTTCACCTCCTTGGAGGAGGTCGCCTATGTCCCGGCGGAAGAAATGCTGGAGATCGAAGAATTCGACGAGGATCTCGTCGAGGAGCTGCGCGCTCGCGCCAAGGATGAGTTGTTGAACCTGGCCATCGCCTCCGAGGAGGAACTCGATGGGGCCCAGCCGGCCGACGACCTGCTCGAGATGGAGGGCATGGAACGTCACCTGGCCTTCATTCTGGCCAGCCGGGGCATCAAGACCATGGAGGACCTCGCCGAACAGTCCGTCGACGATCTGACGGATATCGAGGAGCTGGACGAGGAGCGCGCCGCGGCACTGATCATGACTGCCCGTGCGCCATGGTTCGAGAGCGAACAGTAAACGGGTCACGGGCTGAGGAGGGTCGTAATGTCAGAAATGACCGTTAAGGATTTTGCAGTGAAGGTGGGGCGCGATGTCCCCCGCCTGCTGGAACAGATGAAAGAAGCCGGGCTGGGGCACAAGGCCGAGGGCGACGCCGTGTCCGAGGAGGACAAGCGTCAACTGCTGGACTACCTGACCAAGAGCCACGGCGGCAGCGCCGAACAGGCCGCGCCCAGGAACCGCATCACCCTGACTCGCAAGACGCGTAGCCGCATCAAGACCGGTGATCGCGGCAAGAGCATCGAGGTGCAGGTGCGCAAGAAGCGCACCTACGTCAAGCGCGAGGAAGAAAAGCCCGCCGAAGAGCCGCAGGTCGAGGATCACGGTCCACGTCAGCTGGTCGGCGACATGGCCGAGGCACAGGCCAAGCGTAAGGCCGAGGAGGCCGAGGAAGCCAAGCAGCGTGCCGCCGAACAGGCCGCGCGTGAGGCCGAGGAGAAGGCCAAGGCGGAAGCCGAGGCCGCGGTGCCGACCGAGCCGGAGATCCCGGTGCCCGAGCTCGAGGCTGCTCCGTCTCCGGCGGACGCGCCGGCTCCGCCCAAGGAGGGTCGTCCCGACCGTCGCAGTGCGCCTGCCAAGAAGAGTGGCAAGAAAGGTCGGCACGACCGTGAGGAAGATCGTGGCGATCGCGAGGAGCGCCGTCGCGGCGGCAAGAAGGCCAAGCGTGCCGAGCGTCGCGGCGGTCGCCGCGGTGGCAGCCAGGGCGGCGGCAAGCACGGTTTCCAGAAGCCGACCCAGCCGATCGTCCGCGAGGTCTCGATCCCCGAGTCGATCAGCGTCGCCGAACTGGCCGACAAGATGTCGATCAAGGCGAACGAGGTCATCAAGACCATGTTCACCATGGGCGCGGCGGTGACCATCAACCAGACCATCGATCAGGACACCGCGGCGATCGTGGTCGAGGAGATGGGTCACAAGCCCAAGCTGGTCAAGGACGATGCGCTGGAGACCGAGGTTCTCGAGAATATCTCCTACGAAGGTGAGGAGATCACCCGCTCGCCGGTAGTGACGGTGATGGGTCACGTCGACCACGGTAAGACCTCGCTGCTCGACTACATCCGTCGTGCCAAGGTCGCCACCGGCGAGGCTGGCGGCATCACCCAGCACATCGGTGCCTATCACGTCGAGGACGACCACGGCGGCGTGACCTTCCTGGATACTCCGGGCCACGCGGCATT
The DNA here is from genome assembly GCF_043496985.1 of Halomonas sp. B23F22_20. Classification (NCBI taxonomy): domain Bacteria; kingdom Pseudomonadati; phylum Pseudomonadota; class Gammaproteobacteria; order Oceanospirillales; family Halomonadaceae; genus Halomonas; species Halomonas sp. B23F22_20. The sequence continues at coordinate 31,269 of NZ_JBIEKH010000003.1, read as the reverse complement.
CACCGCCATGCGTGCCCGCGGTGCCAAGGCCACCGACGTGGTGGTGCTGGTGGTGGCCGCCGACGACGGCGTCATGCCCCAGACCATCGAGGCCATCGAGCACTCCAAGGCTGCCGGCGTGCCGCTGGTGGTGGCGGTCAACAAGATCGACAAGCAGGGCGCCGATCCGGACCGGGTCAAGAACGAGCTGTCCCAGCACGGCGTGATCTCCGAGGAGTGGGGTGGCGATACCCAGTTCGTGCACGTCTCCGCCAAGTCCGGCGAAGGCATCGAGGGCCTGCTCGAGTCGATCCAGCTGGTCTCCGAAGTGCTCGAGCTCAAGGCCGTCCCGGAAGCGCCCGGCAAGGGTGTGGTGGTCGAGTCGCGTCTGGACAAGGGCCGTGGCCCGGTGGCCACCGTGCTGGTTCAGAACGGTACCCTGAAGAAGGGCGATATCGTGCTCGCCGGCCTGCATTACGGCCGCGTGCGTGCCCTGACCAACGAACTCGGCAAGCAGGTCGACGAGGCCGGTCCCGCCATGCCGGTGGAGATCCAGGGCCTGGACGGCACCCCCGAGGCGGGTGACGACTTCATGGTCCTCGACGACGAGAAGAAGGCGCGCGAAGTGGCCAACTTCCGTCAGGGCAAGTACCGCGAAGTGCGCCTGGCTCGCCAGCAGAAGGCCAAGCTGGAGAACATGTTCTCCCAGATGGGCCAGGAAGAGGTCGCCAAGGTCAACATCGTGCTCAAGGCCGACGTCCAGGGTTCCCTGGAGGCCATCAAGGGCGCGCTGGAAGAGCTGTCCACCGATGAGGTGCAGGTCGCCGTGGTGTCCTCCGGCGTTGGCGGTATCACCGGTACCGACGCCAACCTGGCACTGGCCAGTGACGCCATCGTGGTCGGCTTCAACGTGCGTGCCGATGCCGCCGCTCGCGAGATCATCGAGCGCGAAGGCCTCGACCTGCGCTACTACAGCGTCATCTACCAGCTGATCGACGAGGTCAAGCAGGCGATGAGCGGCATGCTGGCGCCGGAGTGGAAGGAAGAGATCGTCGGCGTGGCCGAAGTTCGCGACGTCTTCCGCGCGCCGAAGATCGGCGCCGTGGCCGGCTGCATGGTGGTCGAAGGCACCGTCTATCGCCACAAGAAGATCCGCGTGCTGCGCGAGAACGTGGTGATCTACGAGGGCGAACTCGAATCCCTGCGCCGCTACAAGGACGACGTCAACGAGGTTCGCAGCGGTATCGAATGCGGTATCGGCGTGAAGAACTACAACGACGTCCAGGTCGGCGACAAGATCGAGGTCTTCGATCAGGTCAAGGTCGAGCGGACGCTCTGACCGCGAGGAGCCGATCATGCGCGAGTTCAAGCGTACCGACCGGGTAGCCGACCAGCTCCAGAAGGAGCTGGCGGTACTCATCCAGCGCGAGATCAAGGATCCGCGCCTGGGCATGGTCACCGTCAGCGGGGTCACGGTCAGCCGTGACCTCGGCTATGCCGACATCTACGTGACGCTGCTCGGCGAGCAGGATGCCGAGCGCATCAAGGAGAATCTGGCGGTGCTCAAGCGTGCCGCCGGTTTCCTGCGCAGCCAGATCGCCCGGCGCATCAAGCTGCGCCACGTGCCCGAGCTGCGTTTCCACTACGACGAGAGCGTGGTGCGTGGCCAGCGCCTGTCCTCGCTGATCGACGAGGCGGTGGCGAGCGATCGCGACCGTCACGACGATGAGATCGAAGGTGAAGGCGGTGAGCGCGGCGAGGGAGAGCGCGACTGATGGCGCGTCGGCGTCGCGGGCTGCCGGTCAACGGTGTGCTGCTGCTGGACAAGCCCCAGGGCGCGTCCAGCAATCACGCGTTGCAGCGGGCCCGGCGCCTGTTCCAGGCGCAGAAGGCCGGCCACACCGGCACCCTCGACCCGATGGCCACCGGCCTGCTGCCAGTGTGCTTCGGCGAGGCCACCAAGTTCTCGGCCTTCCTGCTCGATGCCGACAAGACGTATCGCACCCGGGTCGAGCTCGGGACGATCACCGACTCCGGCGACGCCGAGGGCGAAGTGGTCGAGCGCCGCGAGGTGCCACGCCTCGAGGAGGCCGACCTGTGCGGCGTGCTCGAGCGTTTCACCGGCCATATCGAGCAGGTACCGCCGATGTACTCGGCGCTCAAGCACCAGGGACGCAAGCTCTACGAGCTGGCCCGAGAGGGCAAGACCGTAGAGCGTGCAGTGCGCCACGTGACGGTGTATGATGCGCGCCTTCTTGCGTTCGAGGGCCATGCCTTCGAACTCGAGGTGCGGGTGAGCAAGGGCACTTACATCCGCACCCTGGCCGAGGACATCGGCGAGGCGCTCGGCTGTGGCGCCCACATCAGCGCCCTGCGGCGGCTGGCCACCGGCCCCTTCGGCGTCGAGGGCATGCTGACGCCGGAGGCCCTCGAGGCGTTGCCGGACCAGGCGGCCCGCGAAGGCGTGCTGCTGCCGGTGGACGTGCTGGTGGCCGACCTGCCCAGGCTGGCCCTGGACGAGCAGGCGGCGAGTCGCCTGCTGCATGGCCAGAGCGCCAGGTGTGACACCGGCGAGTTGCCGGTCGACGGCCTGGCCAGACTCTATCGCGACGAGACCTTCCTGGGGCTCGGCGTGGTGAGAGCGGTGGGGGAGATCGCCCCGCGCCGCCTGCTGAGCACCGCCGAGGCGGACTCGGCATGATCCGTCCCTTCGGGGACGGCGTGGAGACTGCAAATATGCGTGGTCTCCGACATTCACATCATTCAGGCATATTGCTGACTGGAGAGACAGATGGCACTGACCGCTGAGCAGAAGGCCGAGATCGTCAACGAATACGGCCGTGGCGATAACGACACCGGTTCCCCCGAGGTGCAGGTGGCCCTGCTGACCGCCAACATCGACGGCCTGCAGGATCACTTCAAGACCAACAAGCAGGATCACCACTCCCGTCGTGGCCTGATCCGCATGGTCAACCAGCGCCGCAAGCTGCTGGATTACCTGAAGCGCAAGGACTTCGAGCGCTATCAGTCGCTGATTCAGCGCCTCGGCCTCCGTCGCTAAGCGACGGCGTCCAGGACGACGTGAAACGGGCAGCCCTCCGGGGCTGCCCGTTTTGCGTTTATGGTCAGTGCACTGTTTGACCGGTGGCCCTCGCGAGCGTCAACCCCTAAAATGGTCGCCGAGTCGAAACGACCCGAACATGAATCGAAAAGTTGAAGGAAGTCGCCGTGAACCCGGTCAAGAAAACGTTTGAGTACGGTCGCAGTACCGTCACCCTGGAAACCGGGCGCATCGCCCGCCAGGCCTCCGGTGCCGTGATGGTCACCATGGACGACACCGTGGTGCTGTGCACCGTGGTGGCGAAGAAGGACGTCAACCCCGCCCAGCCGTTCTTCCCGCTGTCCGTCCACTACCAGGAGAAGACCTACGCGGTCGGCAAGATTCCCGGCGGCTTCTTCAAGCGCGAGGGGCGTCCCACCGAGAAGGAAACCCTCACCTCGCGGCTGATCGATCGCCCGATTCGCCCGCTGTTCCCCAAGGGCTTCATGAACGAGGTCCAGGTCATCTGCACGGTGCTTTCCACCGACCGTAACCAGGACCCGGACATCGCCGCCATGATCGGTACCTCCGCGGCGCTGGCCGTCTCCGGGGTGCCCTTCAACGGCCCGATTGGCGCCGCTCGCGTCGGCTTCACCGAGGACAAGGGCTACTTCCTCAACCCCACCGTCGAGGAACTCACCACTTCCGAGCTGAACATGGTCGTCGCCGGCACCGAGAAGGCCGTGCTGATGGTCGAGTCCGAGGCCAACGAGCTGCTCGAGGACGAGATGCTGGGCGCCGTGCTCTACGGCCACCAGGAGATGCAGGTTGCCGTCTCCGCCATCAACGAGCTGGCCGCCGAGGCCGGCAAGCCGCGTTGGGACTGGCAGCCGGCCGCCGAGAACACCGCTCTCAAGGACGCCGTGGCACTGGGCTTCGAAGCCAAGGTCGGCGAAGCCTATCGCATCACCGACAAGATGGCCCGCCAGGATGCCTTGTCCGCGCTGAAGGACGAGGCCGTAGCGCAACTGGCCGGCGAGGAAGAGGGCCAGTTCGCCGCCGACGAGGTCAAGGGTGCCTTCGCCGGCCTCGAGAAGCGCGTGGTGCGCTCCCGGGTCATCAAGGGCGAGCCGCGCATCGATGGCCGCGACCACAAGACCGTGCGCCCGCTCGACATCGAGGTCGGCAGCCTGCCCAAGACCCACGGCTCGGCGATCTTTACCCGCGGCGAGACCCAGGCCGTGGTCGTGGCCACCCTCGGCACCCTGCGCGATGCCCAGCTGATCGAGTCGCTGGAAGGCGAGCGCAAGGACCGCTTCCTGCTGCACTACAACTTCCCTCCCTACAGCGTGGGCGAGGCCGGCTTCATGGGCGGCCCGAAGCGTCGCGAGATCGGCCACGGTCGTCTGGCGCGTCGCGGCGTCCAGGCCATGCTGCCCGCAGAGGATGATTTCCCCTACACCATCCGCGTGGTCTCCGAGATCACCGAGTCCAACGGCTCCAGCTCCATGGCTTCCGTGTGCGGCTCCTCGCTGGCGCTGATGGATGCCGGTGTGCCGATGAAGGCTCCGGTGGCCGGCATCGCCATGGGCCTGGTCAAGGACGATGACGGCTTCGCCGTGCTGACCGATATCCTCGGCGACGAGGACCACCTCGGCGACATGGACTTCAAGGTGGCCGGCTCGGCCTCCGGCGTTACCGCCCTGCAGATGGACATCAAGATCGAGGGCATCAACGAGGAGATCATGGAGCAGGCGCTGCAGCAGGCCAACGAGGCCCGCCTGAGCATCCTCGAGCAGATGAACACGGTGATCGCCCAGAGTCGTGCCGAGGTCTCCGAGAACGCGCCCTCCATGGCCACGATCAAGATCGATCCGGAGAAGATCCGCGACGTCATCGGCAAGGGCGGCGCCACCATCCGCAAGATCTGCGAGGACACCGGCGCTTCCATCGACCTGGACGACGACGGCACCGTGCGCATCTACGCCGAAGATAAGTCGGCGGCCAAGGCGGCCATCGACACCGTGCTGGCGATTACCGCCGAGCCGGAGATCGGCAAGCTGTATCGCGGCAAGGTGGTGCGGATCGCCGACTTCGGCGCCTTCGTCAACATCATGCCGGGCACCGATGGCCTGGTGCACATCTCCCAGATCGTGCCCGAGCGCGTCAACGACGTGCGCGACTTCCTCAACGAGGGAGACGAGCCGGTGGTCAAGGTGCTCGATATAGACAATCGCAACCGGGTGAAGCTGACCATCAAGGAGATCACGCCGGAAGAGAAGAGCGCCTTCGAGGCCGAGGAAGCCGCGACCGAGCTCTGATCGCGCGATAAAAGAGCCGAACGCCCCCGTGGCTCACGCCGCGGGGGCGTTCTCGTTCCGGGGCCTGCCCCGCCATCGATCAAGGACGACCCATGACGCGCCACGATTCCGACACGTCAACCTCCGCCGCCAAGGCCATTACCCAGCGTCGCGACTGGCTGGGCGTGGGCGCGGTGATGATCGGCATCTTCCTGCTGGTCACCGCCGAGCAACTGCCCATTGGGCTGCTCTCCCAGGTGGCCGATTCGCTTGCCGTCACGCCGGGGATCGCGGGCTTGTTGATCACCGTGCCCGGCGTGGTGGCGGCGTTTGCCGCGCCGCTGCTGCCGGTGGCGGTAGGGCGCCTGGATCGCCGCTGGCTGCTCACCGGGCTGATGGCGTTGATGACCCTGGCCAGCTTGCTAGGCGCGGTGGCCGAGGGATTCGCCATGCTGTTGGCCACCCGGGTGCTGGTGGGCGTGTGCATCGGCGGCTTCTGGGCCATCGCCGGGGGGCTGGCCGGGCGTCTGGTGGCACTGCCACAGGTGCCTCGCGCCATGGCGCTGATCTTCAGCGGTGTGGCAGGGGCGTCGGTGCTGGGCGTGCCGGCGGGCACCTGGCTCGGCGAGCATACCGACTGGCGTATCGCCTTCGGCTCGCTGGCGGGGCTGAGCCTCGTGGTGACGATCGCTCTGTGGTGGCTGTTGCCATCGCTGCCGGCGCAGCAGCCGGTGCGGCTCTCCAATCTGGCCGGCCAGTTCGCCAGCCGAGGGGTACGGGTCGGGGTGGCCGTCACCGCACTGATCGTGATGGGGCACTTCGCCGCCTACACCTTCGTCAGTCCGATCCTGCAGCAGATCGCCGGCATTCCCCTGGCCAGCGTCAGCGCCCTGCTGCTGTGCTACGGCGGGGCGGGGCTGCTCGGCAACTTCCTCGCCGGCAGCGCCGCCGGACGACACCCCTATGCCACCGTGCTGGTGATTCCGCTGCTGCTCGCCGTGGCGACCTTGGCGTTTCCCTGGCTGGGTCGCGAGTCGGCCACCGCGATCGGATTGCTGATGCTGTGGGGGGCCGTGTTCGGCAGCATCTCGGTCAGCTTGCAGACCTGGATCCTCAAGAGCGCCCTGAATACCGAGGCCGCCACCGCGCTGATGGCCTTCGTATTCAACCTGTCGATCGGTATCGGCGCCATGGCCGGCGGCCGGGTGGTGGATGCCATCGGGCTGAGCGGCGTGCTGCTCGGCGCCGGGGCGCTGTTCGCCCTGGCCGCGGCGCTGGTGGCCTGTACGCCCTCGAGGGTGGTGGGGCCGCCGCAGGGTTGAGAGTGAGAGAGACGCTAGGCAGAACGCGAAAGCCCCCGCTCAGATGAGCGGGGGCTTTTGCATTCAGCGGTTGGCACCCTTCATGCGAAGTCGCCGAGCGCCGGCAATTCCACTCTTAGCGTTCGATGGCGAGTGCCACGCCTTGGCCACCGCCGATGCACAGCGTGGCCAGGCCCTTCTTGGCATCGCGGGCGATCATCTCATGCACCAGGGTCACCAGGATACGGCAGCCGGAGGCGCCGATCGGGTGGCCCAGCGCGATGGCGCCGCCGTTGACGTTGATCTTCGAGGCGTCCCAGCCGAGTTCCTTGTTGACCGACAGCGCCTGGGCGGCGAAGGCCTCGTTGGCCTCGATCAGGTCCAGGTCGTCGAGGCTCCAGCCGGCCTTCTCGAGGCAGCGACGGGTGGCCGGTGCAGGGCCGATGCCCATGATCGCCGGATCGACGCCGGCGTTGGAGTAGGCCTTGATGCGGGCCAGCGGCTCGAGGCCCAGGGCCTTTGCCTTCTCGGCGGAGCACAGCATCACCACGGCGGCGCCGTCGTTGATCGATGAGGCGTTGCCGGCAGTGACGGTGCCGTCCTTCTTGAACGCCGGGCGCATGCCGCCGAGCTTGTCGGCGGTGACTTCGCGAGGGTTCTCGTCGGTGTCGAAGACCACCGGGTCACCCTTGCGCTGGGGAATCTCCACCGGAACGATCTGGCCCTTGAACTTGCCCTCGCGGATGGCAGCGGCGGCCTTCTGCTGGGAAGCGGCGGCGAACTCGTCCATCGCCTCACGAGTAATGGCGTACTTCTCGGCCAGATTCTCGGCGGTGATGCCCATGTGGAAGTTGTTGAAGGCATCCCACAGGCCGTCGTGAACCATGGAATCGACGGCTTTCCAGTCACCCATTCGCTGGCCGGTGCGCGAGTTGGGCAGCACGTGCGGGGACAGAGACATGTTTTCCTGGCCGCCTGCCAGAATTACGTCGGCGTCGCCGAGCATGATCGCCTGGGCGCCCAGGTGCAGCGCCTTGAGGCCGGATCCGCAGACCTTGTTGATGGTCATGGCGGGCACCGTGTCGGGCAGTCCGCCCTTGATAGCGGCCTGGCGAGCGGGGTTCTGGCCGACTCCGGCGGTCAGTACCTGACCGAGCAGTACCTCGTCGACCTGATCGGCGGCGACGCCGGTGCTGGCCAGGATGTCCTTGATGACATGGGCGCCCAGGTCGCTGGCGGGAATGCCTGCCAGGGAGCCGCCGAAGGCACCCACGGCGGTACGACGGGCGGCAACGATCACCACTTCTTGCATGAGGCTTACTCCTGAAGTTCGCGGACGAGCGTCCGCTCAGCATAGGGGACTTTTGTGCGCTGCGGCAATCCCCCGCTGAGGTAAAAGAAATGGAACTTCAGTATAGGCGAGTGGGCGGGAGGCAGCCGGGGCGATGCCCCGGCGCGGATCAGGCGAGCTGGACGGGAATGGCGTTGCTGGTGTGGCTGACGACGTTGCCTTCCTGCAGGTAGACCAGGGAGGGCTCGTGGGCGTCGAGCTCGGCCTCCGTGTACTGAGCATAGCTGCAGATGATCACCCGCTGGCCCTCGGTGGCCAGGTGGGCGGCGGCGCCGTTGACCGAGATCACCTTCGACCCTTCCTCGGCGCGGATCGCGTAGGTAGTGAAGCGCTGGCCGTTCTCGACGTTGTAGATCTGGATCTGCTCGTTGTCGCGGATGCCGGACATGTCCAGCAATTCGCCGTCGATGGCGCAGGACCCCTCGTAGTTCAGGACGGCGTGGGTGACGCGGGCCATGTGTAGCTTGGCCTTGAGCATGGTGGTCAACATGAACGGGAAACTCCTTTGTTGGCGGTGGCCGGGCCCTCAGCGAGGGAGGGTCAGCGACAGGTTGTCGATCAGTCGGGTCGGGCCCAGGCGCGCCGCGACGAGCAGCACGGCGTCGCGTGTGGTCTCGCCGACGGGGCCCAGGTCGGCGGCACGCAGTTCCAGGTAGTCGGGGGCGAAGCCCGCCTCGCGCAGGCGTACAAGGCCGTGCGCCAGGCTATCTTCGACCGGCTCGCCGGCTTCCAGGGCCTCACGCAGCTGGCACAGGGTGCGATGGAGCTCGGGTGCCATGGCACGCTGTGCCGCATCCAGATAGCCATTGCGCGAGGACAGTGCCAGACCGTCCTCGGCGCGCTCGATGGGCACGCCGACGATCTCGATCGGCAGGTGCAGGTCGGCCACCAGGCGGCGGATCACCGCCAGCTGCTGGTAGTCCTTCTCGCCGAAGCAGGCGAGATCGGGCTGCACCAGGTTGAAAAGCATGGTGACGACGGTCGCTACGCCGTCGAAATGACCGGGGCGATCGCCGCCGCACAGGCCTTCCGAGACCTCGGGCACGCTGACCCGGGTCTGGGCGTCGAGGCCGCGTGGGTAGATGGTGGACACGTCGGGGGCGAACAGCAGATCGCAGTCGGCCGCCTCGAGCTTGGCGCGATCTTCCGCCAGGGTGCGCGGATAGGCGTCGAGGTCCTCGTTCGGCCCGAACTGCATCGGGTTGACGAAGATGGTCGCTATCACCACGTCGGCGCGGCGGCGTGCGGCGGCGACCAGCGCCAGGTGGCCGGCATGCAGATTACCCATGGTCGGCACCAGGCCGATGGTGCGACCGGCCCGACGATGCGTCGCCAGGGTCTCGCGCAGCGCAGCGATATCGTGCAGGGTGCGCATCAGAAACAGTGCTCCTCGGCGGGGAAGCGTCGCGCCTTGACGTCCTCGTGATAGCGGCGGAACGCCGCCTGGATGTCATCGGCCTCCGCCATGAAGTTTTTCACGAAGCGCGGGGTGCGCCCGGCGGTGATGCCGAGTACGTCGTGCATCACCAGGATCTGACCGTCGGTGTCGGGGCCTGCGCCTATGCCGATGACCGGCACGTCCAGGGCCTCGGCCACGGCGCGACCGAGGCTCGCCGGCACGCACTCGAGCAGGATTACCGAGGCACCGGCCTCGACCAGCGTGCGGGCGTCTTCGAGGATGCGGCTGGCCTGATCGGCATCGCGGCCCTGTACCTTGTAGCCGCCTAACTGGTAGACGGTCTGCGGCGTCAGTCCCAGGTGGGCGCACACCGGTACGCCACGACGCGTCAGCTCGCGAACGCCATCGGCCATCCAGGCTTCGCCTTCCACCTTGACCATTTCGGCCCCGGCACGCATCAGCGCCCCTGCATCTTCCAGCAGGCGCTCGGTGGTGGCATTGCTCATGAACGGCAGGTCGGCCATCAGCAGGCTCGCGCCCTTGGCGCGGGCCACGCAGCGGGTGTGATAGCAGACCTCTTCCAGGGTGACGGGCAGCGTGCTGGCGTGACCCTGCAGGACCATGCCCAGGGAGTCGCCTACCAGCAGCACCTCGACGCCCGCCTCACTGGCGGCATGGGCGAAGGTGGCATCGTAGGCGGTCAGGCAGCTGAAGGCCTCACCGGCGCGCTTGGTGGCCTGCAGCGTGCTCAGGGTGACGGTTTTCATGGCGTGCTCTCGTGTCGTTATCGGGGCGGCATCGGCGGGCCGGGCCCTCGTGTAACCCGCAATTGTTACCCGATCCGGGCAAAGGTGTCGATAGGTAACACCGTAGTGTCAATCTCGGGGCTCGGGTAACACCCGGCGCAGCCCGGTCTGGTCCAGTGACTGCGCCAGGGCAGCGACGTGCCGGCCGTCCGGCAGCTCGAGCTCGGGAGCGAGCTCGGCCAGTGGTACCAGCACGAAGGCGCGTCGGACCATTTCCGGATGGGGCAGCGCCAGGCGTGGCGATGCCAGTCGGCGTTGGTCGAACAGCAGCAGGTCGAGGTCGAGGGTGCGTGGTCCCCAGCGTCGGCCACGCACCCGACCGTGGCGCTGTTCCAGCGCCTGCAGCTGGTCGAGCAGTGCCAGCGGCGACAGTTGGGTCGACAGCTCGGCTACGGCGTTGACGAAGTCGGGCTGATCGGCGGGCCCCACCGGGCGGCTGGCATAGCGCGATGAGGCTCGACGACGTCGCGTCAGCGGCAGGGCGTCGAGCTCGGCCAGGGCGCGCTCGACGTGGCCGTGGGGATCGTCGAGGTTGCTGCCGAGCCCGATCCAGGCACGATGCGGGCGGCTCAGGCTCATGAGTCGTCGTTGGAAGGCTTGCGACGGCGACGCCGGCGGCGTCGCTTGTTGCGTGGGGCGGGGGTGCCGGCCGGATCGGCGTCGACCTTGCCCAGCAGGCGGCGCTGTTCGTGCTCGTCGGCGTCCTGGAAGGCAGTCCACCAGTCGCCGAGGCCGGGAGACAGCTCGCCCGCGGCTTCTCGGACCAGCAGGAAATCGTAGGCGGCGCGGAAGCGCGGATGTTCGCGGGTCTGGAAGGCTCTCTTGCCGCGGCGCAGCGGCAGGCGCTGTTGCAGATCCCAGATATCGCGCATCGGCAGGCTGAAGCGCTTGGGAATGGCCACATGCTGCAGCTGGCGCGAGATGACTTGCTGGGAGGCGGCCTGCAGCGCCGGAATGGGAGGCATGCCTTCGGCCTCCAGGGTTTGCTGGCGCTGTTGCACCGGGCCCCATAGCAGGGCGGCGAACAGGAAGGCTGGCGTTACCGGGCGTTCTTCGTGGATGCGGCGATCGGTGCTAGCCAGGGCGCGCTCGATGACCGCCTCCGCCCACGGCAATTCCTCCATGGCTTCATCGGCCTCGGGGAACAGCATGGCGAACAGGCCGTAGTCGCGTAGCAGCCGGAAGGTCTCGACCCCATGGCCACCCATGAACAGTTTGAGCACCTCGTCGAACAGTCGCGCGGGGGGCACCTGTAGCAGCAGTTCGGCGAGCTCGGCGATCGGCGCCTCGGTGGCCGGCTCGATATCGAAGTCGAGCTTGGCGGCGAAGCGCACCGCGCGCAGCATGCGAACCGGGTCCTCGCGATAGCGGGTCGCCGGATCGCCGATCAGTCGCAGGGTGCGCGCCTCGATGTCCCGCACGCCGTCGGCGAAGTCGTGGATCGAGAAGTCGGCGATGTTGTAGTAGAGGGCATTGATCGTGAAGTCGCGCCGGATGGCGTCTTCCTCGATGTTGCCCCAGACGTTGTCGCGCAGCAGCATGCCGTCGTCGGACTGCTGGGCGATGTGGTCGGCATGGTCGTCGCCGGGCTTGCCGCGAAAGGTGGTGACCTCGATCACTTCGCGGCCGAAGCGCACGTGGACGATGCGGAAGCGGCGGCCGACGATGCGTGAGTTGCGGAACAGCTCACGGACCCGCTCAGGGGTGGCGTCGGTGGCCACGTCGAAGTCCTTGGGCATGCGACCGAGCAGGGAATCGCGGATGCATCCTCCTACCAGGAAGGCTTCGTGGCCGGCGTTGTGCAGCCGGTACAGCACCTTGAGGGCGGCATCGCTGAAGTGCTGGCGCGAGACCGGATGCTCCTGGCGGGGAATGACGCGCAGCTCGGGGCCGGCGGCCGACGCGTCCTGAGGACCGAACAGCGACCGGAGATGCTCGCCCGGACTCTGCAGAAAGCGGGTAAAACCTTTGATCATGCGGCGTTGTCGACTCGCGAGGATTCGAAAAGCGTTGAGTGTAGCGAACACCCGACACCTTGCAAAGCATTGGGCCTTCTGGCAACCGGCCCTAAAGTAGAAAGGGGAGGCCACTGGCCTCCCCTGTCAAGCAGGATGCAGCATCCCTGCTGCTGATTCTTCTTCGTGATGGCGCATCGCCTTGAATACGCACCACAGTCACCAAGGAATTCAGGCAAGCAATGTTGTTGTCTTTGTAAACGTTCCTGAAGGCGACCGCCTCGTATTCAAAACAATAATCCAACCACGACGGCAGATGATTGCCTCCCCCCGACGTGTTGTCGTTGTTGACGGGGGTGCACCTCTGACGGCCTTTGTTGTTGTTGGCGGCCGGTATGGTGCGTCGCGTCCTGATTCCGGACTTCGAGCATCTTGTTGTTGTTGCCTCGAAGGACTTGCGCCTGCTTGCCGCTGTTGTTCTTGTTGTCGGCATGGCGCTCAGTGTCTGTGGCCCGGGATCTTGTTGTTGTTGTCGGGTCGGGCCTGTCACCGCTCGCGTGCCTTGTTGTTGTTGTTGGCCGCGGGTGGCATCCGGCGTTGTTTTTCTTGCTCTGTATGTAGCAGAGGTCGTGCCATTTTCTTAAAAAATGAACAAAAACAATAATTTGCTCTTGTGTCGTGTTGTGTCGTCTCTCGGGGCCGGGTGGAGTGTTACCCGATATGCCCACCCATGGGGCAGAGGTTGTGTGGGAAGGTAACAAATGGTGCGTCATGCCGTGCCGGGACCCTAACGACAACGCCCGCGGCCGAAGCTGCGGGCGCTAGTGCTTTGGTCGTAGGTGAGGCGGCGCCTAGCCGGCGTTGCGTCTCGGGCCCTTCTTGCGCGGGATCCCCAGGCGCTGGCGTCGCTCCCACAGACACTTGCGGCTGATCCCGAGCTTCTGGGCCAGCTCGGTCTCGCTCATCTGGTCCTGGTGCTCCAGCACGAAGTGTTGGAAATAATCTTCCAGCGACAGATCCTCTTCCTCTTCGTCCGGTGACGTCTCGGCGATCTGTCCGTGGGGCACTTCATCGCCCCCTGGCGCTATCGGCTCGATCGCTGGGGGCGGTGGGCTGGGCCTGGGGGTAGTCGGCCCGAGTCCCAGGTCGTCGGGGTGGATGAGGTGGCCTTCGGCGAGGATGACGCCGCGCTCCAGGGCATTCTCCAGTTCACGCACGTTGCCTGGCCAGGGAAAGTCGCGGATCACCCGGCGCGCGGCACGCGACAGGCGGAGGCCATCGCGCTCGTGCCGGCGGCAGGCCTTATCCAGCAGGACATCGGCGATTTCCAGAATGTCGTCCTCGCGGTCGCGCAGCGGCGGCAGGTCGATCTGCATGACGTTGAGACGGTAATAGAGGTCGAGGCGGAACTCGCCGGTTCTCGACAGGACGCGTAGATCGCGGTGGGTGGCGGCGATCAACCGTACGTCCACGTGGCGAGTTTCCACCGAGCCGATCTTGCGAATCTCGCCTTCCTGCAGCACTCGCAGCAGGCGGGCCTGGGCGTCGAGGGGCAGCTCGCCGATCTCGTCGAGGAACAGAGTGCCGCCGTCGGCGGCTTCCACCAGGCCGGTGCGCGCAGCGCTGGCGCCGGTGAAAGCCCCTTTCTCGTGACCGAACAGCTCCGACTCGATCAGCGTCTCTGGGATCGCCGCGCAGTTCACGCATATCAGCGGGGCCGCAGCACGCTGGCTCTGCTGATGGAGGGCGCGGGCCACCAGCTCCTTGCCGGTACCGGATTCGCCCTGAATCAGCACGGTAACGTCGGCCGGCGCGGTCTTGCGGATGCGGGTATAGACCGCCTGCATGGCCGGGCAGTTGCCGATCATGGTCTGGCGTTCACCGCCAGGTTCGGTGATGTCCGGGGGCTCGCCCTGCTGCAGCGCTCGTTGATGAAGCACCCGGGCCACGGTCTCGAGCAGCTCGTCGTGATCGAAGGGCTTGGCCACGTAGTCCACGGCGCCGAGCTTTAATGCCTCCACCGCCGAGCGCATGCTGGCGTAGCTGGTCATGATCAGCACCGGGACCGGGGCGGCGCGGGCGATCAGCTCGGTGCCCGGCTCGCCCGGCAGGCGCAGGTCGCTGATCACCAGGTCGAAGCCCTGGGGCTCAAGGGACAGCGCCTCGTCCACCGAGCCGGCCTCGCTGACTCTGTGGTCATGGCGTTCCAGCAGCCGCCTCAGGGCGCTGCGGATGATGGCTTCGTCTTCAACGATCAGGATCCGGCTCATCGGTACTCTCAGCATCCTCTCGGTTGAGGGGCAGCCACAGCTTGATGCGGGTGCCGTTGGCCCGCCCGGCGGGAGGGGACTCGATGTCGATCTGGCCACCGTGCTCGGCGATGATGCTGTAGACCAGCGGTAGGCCGAGTCCCGTGCCCTCACCGGCCGGCTTGGTGGTGGTGAAGGGCTCGAAGAGATGGTCGCGCACGCGCTCATCAATGCCGTGCCCCTCGTCGGTGACGGTGACCAGCAGCGACTCGCCCTGTGGTTCGGCGTCGACGATCACACGGCCTCCGGGTTCGCTGGCGTCCCGGGCGTTGCCGAGCAGGTTGATCATCACCTGTTGAAGACGCTGGGCGTCACCGTCCACTCGAGGGGCGGGCGGGCAGTGGTTCACGTATTGAACATCCTCCCCCGAGCGGGCGAGGTGGATCAAGTGCAGCGCCTCATCGGTGACATCGGCCATCGACACCGCCTCGAAGGCCGCACCGGTGACGTGGCGGCCGCCATGGGCGAAGCCGACCAGCGAGCCGACGATGCGCGATACCCGGTCGGTGAGCTGCTGGATCTGGTCGGCGGTCTCCAGCAGGGCCGGGTCGTCGGTGTCGTAGCGCAGGTTCTGGGCCAGCGACGAGATGCCTGTGATGGGGTTGCCGATCTCATGGGCGACGCCTGCCGCCAACTGGCCGATCGAGGCCAGCCGGGCGGCATGCACCAGCTCGTCTTCCAGCCACTTCATCTCGCTGTGGTCTTCGACCAGGATGACGTTGCCGCCGGGGTCGTCATGGTCGCCATGCAGCGCGGCCTTGTGCAGGCTGAGGAAGCGCTGGCCGCGGGCCAGAGCCACCGGCTGCTTGTAGAGCTGGCTATGGGGCTCGGCGAGGATACGGCCCAGCAGTTCGTTCCATGGCGGTGGCAGGGTGTCCCGGTGGGCGCCGATCACCGATTCGCCGGGGATGCCGGAGAGTTCGGCCAGGGCGTCGTTCCACATCAGCAGCTCGCCGTCCTCGCCGAAGGCGCACAACCCTACCGGCAGCCGGGTCAGGGTACGGCGGTGATAGCGGCGCAAGCCGTCGAGTTCTCGAGCCAGGCCGGTGAGCCGCGAGCGGTAGGCTTCCAGGCGGCTCTCGACGAAGTGGATGTCCTCGGTAGCGACGGGACCGTCCTGGCGATAGGGCAGGAAACGGTCGACGATGTCCTGAGCGACCGAGGGGCCCATCAGGCCTGAGAGATTGGCCTGGATGCGGTCGCGAAGACGACGCAGGGCGTAGGGGCGGCCGTCCAGCGGCGACATCTTCAGTGCCACCAGGGCACGTTCCACCTCACGTTCGGCGACGTCTTCGCCCAGCGCGCGCGCCAGGTGCTGCTTGATCTCCATGCCGTTGCCGGCCACCAGCGGCAATCGCATCGGGCGCACCACGGCGTCCACGGAGCAGGCCTCGGCGGCGGCGCGCTCGCCGGCCGAGGTGCGAGTCGCCAGCGAGACCAGAATGAAGCTGAGCACGTTGGCCGCCAGCGAGACCAGCGTGATCAGGTACCAGTCGGGTTCGTCGGCCAGCACCTCCAGGCCGGGCGGGAGCAGCACCACCCCGGTGGGTGCCCCGAGCAGCGGCGGCCACAAGCCAGCCAGCCAGATCGACACGCCGACCACGAGCCCGGTGACCATGCCCTTGCGGTTGGCACCCGGCCAGTAGAGTAGGGCGAGCATGCCCGGCAGACATTGGGCCATGCCGACGAAGGAAGCCATCGCCAGGGTCGAGAGGTCGTGATGCACGCCCACGGTGCGGTAGAACAGCCAGCCGCCGACGATCACCGCGGCGATCAGGCCGCGTCGTAGCCAGCGCAGCCAGCGGTAGAGGTCGGGCTGGGCGATCGGTGGATGGGCCACCAGCACCAGGTGGTTGAGGATCATCCCCGACAGCGCCAGGGAGATGATGATCATGGTGCCGCTGGCCGCGGCCAGGCCGGCGATGAAGGCCAGTGCACCGACCCACCACGAGGAAGACAGGCCGAAGGCCAGGTAGGCGGTGCCGGTGGCGGAGGCGTCGATCCCGAGGCGTTGGGCGCCCCACAGGATCAGCGGCACTGGCAGGGCCATCAGCAGCAGGAACAGCGGCAGTACCCAGCCGGCACGCAGCAGAGTGCGTCGGTTCAGAGGCTCGGCGAAGGTGATGTGGAACATGTGCGGCATCAGGAAGGCCGCGGCGAAGAACAGCATCAGCAGGGTGCGCCAGTGGGCCGGAGCCAGCGGATGCGTTTCGGCCTGAGCGAGATGTCCGGGGCCGTCGAGCCAGGCCTGGAGATCGCCGGGGCCGTCGAAGATGCCGTAGAGGGCGAAAGCGCCGAGCGCCAGCATGGCCCCGAGCTTGACCACCGACTCGAAGGCGATCGCCGCCAGTAGGCTGTCATGGCGGGCATTGAGATGGGTATGGCGGGCGCCGAAGAGGATCGCGAACAGCGCGATCAGGCCGCTGAATCCCAGTGCCAGCCACTCCTGCGACCCGCCGCCGGACAGCAGTTGGATGGCATTGCCCATGGTCTGCACCTGCAGCGCCAGCAGTGGCAGCACCGCCAGCAGGCTGACCAGGGTGATCAGGGTGCCGACCCAGCGCGAGCGGAAGCGGAAGGCGAACAGGTCGGCCAGCGACGCCAGCTGATAGGTGCGCGCCATGCGCTGGATCGGTACCAGCAGCACCGGCGCTAGCAGGAAGGCCCCGGCCGCGCCGAGGTAGTAGGCCAGGTAACCGTAGCCGCTGCGTCCGGCCTGCTCGAGGCTGCCGTGAATCGCCCAGGCGCTGGCGTAGACGCCCAGCGCCAAGGTGTAGATCGCCGGATGGCGGGTCAGGCGTGACGGCAGCCAGCCGCGCTCCACCGCGAGAGCGCACAGGAACAACACCAGCATGTAGCCGATGCCCAGGACCATGAGGCCGGTCAGACTCATCGCGAGAGCTCCCTAACGTCGTTCATCGAGCTTGCGCTTGCGTTCCAGCCACAGGGTCAGCGCGATCAGCACGCCCCAGATCAGGAAGGGCCGATACCAGGCGGCCCCCGGGCTGCCCCAGCCGCTCATCAGCAGCGGCGAGAGCAGGTAGCCGCCGAACACCAGGAACAGCACGATGCGATAGACGTACATGGCGCCTCCTCAGTCGACGGTGTCGTGCGTCAAACGGCGCTCGGGGTCGGCGCGCAGCCGGCCCGGGGCCCAGTGGGCGATGGCCCAGGCAAGCTGCTCGGCCACCGGCGCCGCGGCGAGCTCGGTAGGGGGCGCCTGGTCGAGCAGGGCCAGGGCGCGGTGCAAGAGCGGCCGCGCCTCGGCTTCGGTGTCTGGCAGCGCTGGGGCGAGATTCTGCTTGGACAGCTTCTGGCCGTCGTTGCCGAGGATCAGCGGCAGGTGCAGGTAGCGGGGCTCGGGCAGTGCCAGGGCGTGCTGCAGCTGGCGCTGCCAGGGCGTGTTGTCGAGCAGGTCGGCGCCGCGCACCACCTCGTTGATGCCCAGGTCGGCGTCGTCCACCACCACGGCGAGCTGGTAGGCCCACAGGCCATCCTTGCGCTGGAGCACGACGTCGCCAAGTTCGGCGGGGTCGAAGGCCTGGGGGCCGAATAACCGATCCTCCCAGTGTACCGGGCGCAGGCCGAGGTCACTGCGCAGCCGCCAGGCCACCGGCTTGTGCGGCTCGCACACGCCGTCGCGACACCAGCCGGGATAGACGGGATGATCGCGCCACTGCTTGCGCGAGCAGCTGCAGGGATAGGCCAGACCTTGGGTCTCGAGGCGAGCCAGGGCGGAGGCATAGGCGTCGTGGTGTTGGCTCTGCCAGACGACCGAGCCGTCCCACTGCAGGCCGAAGGCCTCGAGCTGGCGCAGTATGGTGTCGGCGGCGCCGGGTGGACAGCGCGGTGGATCGACGTCCTCGATGCGTAGCCCCCAGTACCCGGCCGCATGGCGGGCGTCCAGGAAGCTGGCCAGGGCGGCGATCAGCGAACCGAAATGCAGGGGGCCCGAGGGGGTCGGGGCGAAGCGGCCACGGTAGGGACGCATGGACGTCTCCGGGGCGAGGGACGAACAGGCGGATGGGCACCCCAGGATGCCCATCACGGGAGCGGTGCGAACTGGGGCTTAGCCGCCCAGCTGCTTCTCCTTGAGCTCGGCAAGGGTCTTGCAGTCGACGCACAGGGTAGCGGTGGGACGCGCCTCGAGGCGACGGATGCCGATCTCCACGCCGCAGGCCTCGCAGAAGCCGTAGTCGTCCTCGTCGATCTTTTCGATGGTCTCGTTGATCTTCTTGAGCAGCTTGCGTTCGCGGTCGCGGGTGCGCAGCTCGAGGCTGAAGCCCTCCTCCTGGGTGGCGCGATCCGCCGGGTCGGCGTAGTTGTTCGCCTCCTCCTGCAGATGTCGCACCGTGCGATCCACTTCCTCCATCAGCTCCTGTTTCCAGCCCAGCAGGATCTGGCGGAAGTGCTCGAGCTGCTTGTCGTTCATGTACTCTTCACCCGGTGCCGGCTCGTACGGGGTGAATTTCTTGGGCGCTTCCATCTTCTTTTCTGCTACTGGCATGGGACTGCCTCGTTACTTGTGTGACTGCTGATCAATACCCGATGCACTGCTTAAGGTATCTCACGCCAAAGGGATGCTTGTTTAGCGAAAAAACGCCGCCTTTGCAACACCCCGACGGCAGCGGACTGCGTCGTCGCGCCAAAAGTCGTAACATGCGGCCTTTGACTATGGCAGGCCGAAAAGATGCCCGCCATGTGTTGCCGTGCAGAGGAGACATCCATGTCCTGGAGCTCGCGACTCGATGCCGTCGCCCCTTTCCGCGTGATGCGCCTGCTGGAGGCTGCCCAGGCCCGGGAGGCCGCCGGCCACGACGTCATCCACCTGGAGGTGGGCGAGCCCGACTTCCCCACGCCCGAGCCGGTGCTGGCCGCCGGCCAAGGTGCGCTGGCCGAGGGGCGCACCCGTTACACCCCGGCGGCGGGCCTGCCGGCGCTGCGCGAGGCGATTGCCGGTCACTACGCGCGGCACTTCGGCGCCGACGTCGACCCGGCGCGGATCATCGTTACCCCTGGGGCCTCCGGCGCGCTGCTGCTGGGCAGCCAACTGCTGGTCGAGGGCGGCGATCGGGTGCTGATGGCCGATCCCACCTATCCCTGCAATCGCCACTTCATGGCGCTGGCGGGCGCCGAGGTCGATGCGGTGCCGGTGGGGCCGGAGAGCGGCTGGCAGCTCGACGCAGAATGCATCGCCCAGCACTGGCGCGACGACACCCGGCTGGCGATGCTGGCGACGCCTTCCAATCCCACCGGGCATATGCTCGATGCATCGGCACTGGGCGCCGTGGCCGATACGGTCGCCACGCGGGGCGGCCATCTGCTGGTCGACGAGATCTACCAGGGGCTGTGCTACGACCTGGCGCCGCTCTCCGCCGCCTCGGTGGCGCCGGAGGCCTTCGTGGTCAACAGCTTCTCCAAGTACTTCGGCATGACCGGCTGGCGTCTGGGCTGGCTGGTGGCGCCCGAGGCGGCCATCGAGCCGCTGACCCGGCTGGCCCAGAACGTTTTCCTGTCGGCCCCCACTCCGGCCCAGTACGCCGCCCTGGCGGCCTTCGAGCCCGAGTGCCGCGATATCCTGGAAGGTCGACGCGAGGAGCTGGCTCGGCGCCGTGATGCCCTGCTCGCGGGGCTCGAGACACTGGGGCTGGTGCCCGACCTACCGCCCCAAGGGGCCTTCTATCTGTGGCTGGACATCTCCCGTTACAGCCGCGACAGCGAGGCCTTCTGCCAGGCGCTGCTCGAGGAAGAGAACGTCGCCATCACCCCGGGCACCGACTTCGCCCTGGTGGGTGGCGAGCATCACGTGCGCATCGCCTTCACCACCGGCGTCGAGCGGCTGGAGGAGGCCGTGGCGCGGCTGGGTCGCTTCCTGTCACGTCGCGAGGGCGTCTGATGGACTATCCCGAGCCGCTGGTGCCGGGCGTGCTGCTGCGCCGTTACAAGCGATTTCTGGCCGATGTGCGCCTCGACGATGGCCGCGAGGTGGTTGCCCATTGCCCCAACACCGGCTCGATGCGGGCGGTCAACGTGCCGGGGTGCCGGGTGTGGCTGGCACCCAGCAACGATCCTCGGCGCAAGCTGGCCTGGACCTGGGAATTGATCGAGCTGCCCCAGCCGGACGGCAGCACGGCGCTGGCCTCGGTGCACACCGGTCGTGCCAATCGTATCGTCGAAGAGGCGTTGGCGGCCGGGAGGGTCCAGGAACTGGCCGGGGCGGGTGGGCTGAAGCGCGAGGCCCGCGTGGAAGGCGCGCGACTGGACTTTCGGCTGGAGGGCGACGCCGGCGTGGCCACCTACGTGGAGGTCAAGCAGGTCACCTTGCGCGAGGTGGACGGCCACGGCTATTTCCCGGACGCGGTCAGCGAACGAGGGCGCAAGCACCTCGAGACCCTGGCCGGGCTCGCCGCCGAGGGCCATCGTGCCGTGCTGCTGTTCTGCGTGGCCCACGAGGGCATCTCGGCGGTCGCCCCGGCCGCCCACCTGGATCCCGCCTACGCCGCCACCCTGCGCCGAGTGATCGAAGAGGGCGTGGAGGTGCTGGCGCGAGGGTGTCGCTTCGAGCTTAGCCAGGGTCGGCCGGTGGGCGTCGCCCTCGGCGAGGCGCTCCCGGTCGTCCCCGGACGCGACCTGGCGAGATGATGGCGCGGATCAGTCACGGGCATCGGGCCGGCGGAGATGGCGTCAGCGATCGATATAGAAGCGCTGGATGAAGCCGATTTCAGTCGGCGGCCGGTCGGGATCTGGCGACACCACCAGGGTGAACTGCATCGGCTCGCCCTCGCGGATGCGGAAGGTGGCGATGTGCGAGATCCCGCCGCCGTCGCGCACGGTGCGGAAGTCCAGGGGGCGGCCCTCGCCGCCCAGGACGCCGACGCGGCCGTCGACCCGGGCGTTGACCGCCCGCGCCGTGCCGTCCTGGCGCGACTCCAGCACGCTGACATTGAGCAGGCCGAGCCCCGGGCTGCGCTGGATGCCGGCGGCGCGGGCCATCTCGGGCGCCAGGAAGGTGGTGTTCAGGGCGTTGTAGTGGATCTGGACGTCGCCGACCTGCTCGTACTGCTGGGCCTCGGCCGCCGGCGCGGCCAGCAATACGCCGGCCAGCAGGGCACCGAATAGTCGTCGAATCCTCATGCTGTACCCTCCCTCCAAAGCCGGGAAGCGGCGTTGCTCGGTCAGCGCTGGCGCCGCGTCACCCGGAAGATGGCGATCTCGCCGAACAGGTTCGGCCAGCGCCGAGAGGCCCAGTTGCCCGAGCGTCCGCCGATGCCTACTGCGCGGTCGATGATGATCAGACCCTTGTCCCGGCACAGCCGTTCAAAGTCGTTGAAGGTCGACAGGTGGATGTTGGGCGTGTCGTACCAGGCATGTGGCAACGACTTGGAGACCGGCATGTAGCCGCGCAGGCCCAGGTAGGCCCGGTGGCGCCAGTAGGCGAAGTTGGGGAAGGTGATGATGCACTCGCCGGCCACCCGCAGCATCTCGTCGAGCATGCGATCCGGACGGCGCAGCGCCTGGAGGGCCTGGGTCATCACCACCAGGTCGCAGGCGTCGTCCTCGAAGTTGGAAAGCCCCTCGTCGAGGTTCTGCTCGATGACGTTGACGCCGCGCGCCAGGCAGGCGGTGATGCCGTCGGGATCGATCTCCAGGCCATAGCCGGTCACGCCCTTGTCCTTTGCCAGGGCGGCCAGCAGGGTGCCGTCGCCGCAGCCCAGGTCGAGCATTCGGGCGCCTTCAGGCACCCAGTCGTAGATCCGTTGCAGGTCGGCGCGCATCATGAGCGGTCCTCCAGTCCCTGGTCGCGGGCCACGCGGCCCATGAAAGCGGAGAAGATCGCCTGGTAGCGGGGCTCGGGCAGCAGGAAGGCATCGTGGCCGTGTGGCGAGTCGATGTTGGCGAAGCTGACCGACTTGCCGGCGCGCACCAGGGCGTTGGCCAGCTCCTTGGAGCGCGACGGCGGGAAGCGCCAGTCGCTGGAGAAACTGACCACCAGGAAGGGGCAGTCCGCCGGAGCCACAGCCGCCGCCAGGTCGCCGCCGTGGGCCGCCGCCGGATCGAAATAGTCCAGCGCCTTGGTCATCAGCAAGTAGCTGTTGGCGTCGAAGGAGGTGGAAAAGGTATCGCCCTGGTAGCGCAGGTAGGACTCCACCTGGAACTCCACGTCGTAGCCGAAGTTGAAGTCTTCGCTGCGCAGGTCGCGGCCGAACTTGCTGCCCATGGCGTCTTCCGACAGGTAGGTGATGTGACCCACCATGCGCGCGAGCTTGAGTCCACGGCGGGGCAGCGCGCCGTGCTCGGCGTAGTGGCCATCATGGAACTCGGGGTCGGAGCGGATGGCCTGGCGGGCCACTTCGTTGAAGGCGATGTTCTGCGCCGACAGCTTGGGAGTAGCGGCGATCACCGCGGCGTGGGCGATGCGTTCCGGATAGCTCAGCGCCCACTGCAGCACCTGCATGCCGCCCAGGCTGCCACCGACCACGGCGGCGAAGCGCTCGATGCCCAGCCGGTCCGCCAGGCGGGCCTGGCTGTGGACCCAGTCGATCACCGTCATCATCGGAAAGTCGGGGCCCCAGGCGGTGCCCGTCTCGGGGTTCGCGCTGGTTGGCCCGGTGCTGCCGTGGCAGCCGCCGAGGTTGTTCACCGACACTACGAAGAAGCGTTCGGTGTCGATCGACTTGCCGGGCCCGATATGGGCGTCCCACCAGCCGGGCTTGCGCTCGTCCAGCGAGTGGAAGCCGGCGGCGTGGTGGTGGCCGGACAGGGCATGGCAGATCAGCACGGCGTTGGTGCCCTCGGCGTTGAGGGTGCCGTAGGTCTCGTAGACGAGGTCATAGGCCGGCAGCGTCCTGCCGCAAGCCAGGTCCAGGGGGTCGTCGAAGTGCGCCGTCTCGGGCGTCACCAGGCCGACCGAATCGCGGGGCAGCTCGGTCATCTAATGTATCGTGTCCAGTCGTTTTCGTTGGTGTTCGGAGCGTGCCGGGAGACGCGATGCGAATATCGCCGGAGATGAACCGGCGCGAAGGGGCCATGGATAGGTTCATAGCGCCCTCGCGACGGCTGGTCGCCGGACATCACCGCGAATCCCGCATCAGGATGATGCGTCCTCTAGAGCCCGACCAGGGCGCCGACGACGCCGGCAGCGCGGATCAGCGAGCCCACCACGATACCATCGAGCAGGCTGATGGCGATGAACACCACGATCGGCGAGAGGTCGAGCATGCCCAGCGGCGGAATTACCCGGCGCACCGGGGCCATGATCGGTTCCACCAGCTGCATCACCAGAATGGCGCCCGGATGGCTGGCGCGCGGCGCTACCCAACTCAGGATGATCATCACAATCAGCGCGAAGAAGTAGATCTTCAGGATGGCGTTGGCCAGCGACGCCACAGTGCCGATTGCCAGGCTGTCGATCGGCGCCATGCCGTAGCCGGCGATCTGCAGAATCGCGATGATGGCCACCAGCTTGAGCACGAACCCGGCGGCCAGCGTCGCCAGGTCGAAGCGCCCCATCACTGGCCCCAGAAAACTCTGGAAGGGGCGCACCACCGGCTGGGTGATCTTCACTACCGACTGGCTCAAGGGATTGTAATAGTCGGCCCGGGATGCCTGCAGCAGAAAGCGCAGCATCAACAGGAACAGGTAGATGTTGACGAGGGTGTTGACCAGCAGCAGGCCAGCGTTTCCCAGTTGACTGCCCATCGGGGCTCCTCCGTGTCTTGTGAACCAGCCCGGTTAGTGCTTGCCGAGCTCGGCGGCCATCTCGCGGGCGCGTTCGGCGCAGGCGTCCATGGCCTCGGCCATGATGCGGCGCAGGCCGGCGTCTTCCAGGTGAGAGATGGCGCGCTCGGTGGTGCCGCCGGGCGACATCACGTTGCGCTTGAGCTCGCCCGGCGTCTTGTCACTGTCCATGGCCATCCGCGCCGCGCCGAAGGCGGTCTGCATGGCCAGGCGGCGTGCGGTCTCGGCGGGCAGGCCGAGCTTGGCGCCGGCCTCTTCCATGGCTTCGAACATCAGGAAGAAGTAGGCCGGCGCGCTGCCGGACACCGCCGTCACGGCCTCCAGCAGGGCCTCCTCATCGACCCACTCGACCAGCCCCACGGCTTCGAGAAGCTCCGTGGCCAGATGGCGCTGTGCGTCGTCGACGCGTGCATTGGCATACAGCCCGGCGGCGCCGGCGCCGACCAGCGAGGGGGTGTTGGGCATGCAGCGCACCACGGCGAGATCGCCGCCCAGCCAGGCCTCCAGCGTCTCGGCGGACAGTCCGGCGGCCACCGAGATGATCAGCGGCTTGCGCGCCTGGACGGCATCTCGCATGGCGCGGCAGACGTCCTGCATGATCTGCGGCTTGACCGCCAGCACTACCACGTCGGCCTTGGCCACGGCGGCGGCGTTGTCGGTGGACGTATGGATGCCGTGCTTTTCCCGTGCCGGCGCGAGCATCTCGTCGCTGGGCGAGGTGGCGGTGATGGCATCGCGCGGATAGCCGCTGTCGATCATTCCGCCGATGATGGCGCCGGCCATGTTGCCGGCGCCGATGAAGGTGACTTGGCTTGCCATGCGTTCAGTCCTGTCTGTGTCGACGTGGAGGCGCCGTCGACATGCCGTCGGCGCCGTGGTTGATCAGGCGGAGCGGTCGCGTGCCCCGAAGATAGCGGTGCCGAGCCGCACCTGGGTGGCGCCTTCCAGAATGGCGGCCTCCAGGTCGCCGCTCATGCCCATCGACAGCGTGTCCAGCTCTGCCTCGGGGAAGCGTTGGCGTAGTGTCGCCAGGGCCTCGCGCAGTCGCGCGAAGGGTGTGCGCTGTGCGGTCGGGTCGTCGGCCGGGGCTGGAATCGCCATCAGCCCGCGCAGTCTCAGGCGAGGCATCGCCATCACCGCCTCGGCCAGCGCCGGCAGCTCGGCGAGGGAGACCCCGGACTTCGAGGCCTCATCGCTGATGTTGACCTGCAGGCAGACGTTCAGCGGCGGCAGATCGTCGGGGCGTTGCTCGCTGAGACGCCGGGCGATCTTCTCCCGGTCCAGGCTGTGTACCCAGGCGAAGTGGCCGGCCACTTCGCGGGTCTTGTTGGATTGCAGCGGCCCGATGAAGTGCCAGACGATGTCGTCCAGGTCGGCGAGCTCGGCCTGCTTGTCCAGCGCCTCCTGCAGGTAGTTCTCTCCGAAGTCGCGCTGGCCCAGGCGGTACGCCTCGCGGACCATGGCCGCGGGTTTGGTCTTGCTGACCGCCAGCAGCCGCGCCGCGTCGGGCGCACGGCCGGCATCGTCAAGCGCCGCCGCGAGACGGCGTCGAGCAGTGTCGAGCGAATCGGAAAGTACCAGATCCGTCATGTCGAGAGGTCTGTCATACTGAGAACACCTTATCCCGGGAGCAGGGGGAACCCGCATGGATATTACCGAACTGCTGGCATTCTCGGCAAAACAGAACGCCTCGGACCTCCATCTCTCGGCGGGGCTGCCTCCGATGATCCGGGTCGACGGTGATATCCGCCGGCTCAACGTGCCGGCCATGGAGGACCGCGAGGTCCGCAGACTGATCTACGATATCCTCGCCGACCGCCAGCGTCGCGACTTCGAAGAGTTCCTGGAGACCGACTTTTCCTTCGAGGTGCCCGGCGTCTCGCGCTTTCGCGTCAACGTCTTCCACCAGGCCCGCGGCGCCGGGGCGGTATTTCGCACCATCCCCTCCGAGGTGTGGACCCTGGACGACCTGGAGTTGGGTGAGGTGTTCCGTCGCCTGGCCATGCTGCCGCGCGGCCTGGTGCTGGTGACCGGGCCGACCGGCTCGGGCAAGAGCACGACGTTGGCGGCGATGATCGACTACATCAACGACAACCGTTTCGAACACATCCTCACCATCGAGGATCCGGTGGAGTTCGTGCATCGCAGCAAGCGTTGCCTGATCAACCAGCGTGAGGTGCATCGCGACACCCATGGCTTCGCCCCGGCCCTTCGCAGCGCGCTGCGCGAGGACCCGGACGTGATCCTGGTAGGCGAGATGCGCGATCTGGAGACCATCCGGCTGGCGCTTACCGCGGCGGAGACCGGCCACCTGGTGTTTGGCACCCTGCATACCACCTCTGCGGCCAAGACCATCGACCGTATCATCGATGTTTTTCCCGGCGACGAGAAGGCCATGGTGCGTTCGATGCTATCCGAGTCGCTGCAGGCGGTGATCTCACAGACGCTGCTCAAGCGCCAGGGCGGCGGGCGGGTGGCGGCCCACGAAGTCCTGATCGCCACGTCGGCAGTGCGCAACCTGATCCGCGAGGACAAGGTGGCGCAGATCTACTCGGCGATCCAGACCGGTGGCAACCTGGGCATGCAGACCCTGGATGCGGCCCTGTCACGGCTGGTGACCGACAACGTGGTGGCCCGCGAAGAGGCACAGGCCAAGGCGAAGGCCGTGCTCCCCGGCTGAGGATGCCCACGCAGCAGGAGACGCTGAATGACCGCAAGAGAATGGCTGTATCAGCTGCTCGATATCATGATCGACAAGGATGCCTCCGACCTGCTGATCTCGGTGGCCGCGCCGCCGACGCTGAAGATGGCCGGCACGCTGGTCCCCATGGGCGAGGAAGTACTGTCCATGGCCCAGGTCGATGAGCTGGTGGTGGCGGCGATGCCGGACAGCCATCGGCAGCGCTTTGCGGACGAGCAGGAGGCCAATTTCGCCCTCAGCCTGTCGGGGCGTGGCCGCTTCCGCGTCAGCGCTTTCCGCCAGCGCAGTCAGGCGGCCATGGTCATTCGGCGCATCGCCTTCGATATCCCGCACCTGGAAGAGCTGTCACTGCCGGAGGTGCTCGGCGAGCTGGTCAGTCTCAAGCGCGGCCTAGTGTTCGTGGTCGGCGGTACCGGCACCGGCAAGTCGACGACCCTGGCGTCGATGATCCAGCGGCGCAACGAAACCGTCGGTGGCCATATCATCAGCGTCGAGGACCCCATCGAGTACGTGCACCCGCATCGCCGGGCGATCATCAATCAGCGCGAGGTGGGCATCGACACCGAGTCGTTCGAAGTGGCGCTGAAGAACACCTTGCGCCAGGCGCCGGATGTGATCCTGATCGGCGAGATTCGCACCCGTGAAACCATGGAGCATGCCCTGGCCTTCGCCGAGACCGGCCACCTGTGCCTGGCGACGCTGCATGCCAACAACGCCAACCAGGCGCTGGACAGGATCATTCACTTCTTCCCCCACGAACGCCATGACCAGGTGTGGCTCGACCTGTCGCTTAACCTGCGGGCCATCGTCGCCCAGCAGCTGCTGCCCACGGTGGACGGTGGCCGCTGTCCGGCCATCGAGGTTCTGCTGAAGTCGCCGTTGGTCGCCGACCTGATCCGCAAGGGCGAGGTCTCCGAGGTCAAGAACGTCATGGGGCGCTCCCGCGACCTGGGCATGCAGACCTTCGATCAGGCGCTCTACGACCTATACATACAGGGGCGAATCAGCGAGGAGGTGGCGCTGGTGCACGCCGACTCGGCCAACGACCTGCGCATGATGATCAAGTACGGCGACGAGAGCGGCGTGGGGCTGGCCGAGGCCAAGGAGGCGGCCAGCCATCTTTCGCTGCGCGGCGAGGACGACTATTGAGTCATCCCGTTTTGCGTGGCTTTCAGAAGCACGTATCCGGCGACAAAGCATCGCGAGGGCGCTATGAACCCATCCCTGGGCGCTACTTTGGCCATCCATGGCCAAAAACCCCTCGCGCTGCTTCGTCCCCGATGTGTCATTAGCAAGGCATTCGGCGGTGACGACTAAGGTGCGAATAGTCCGCCCAGCACCCGCGGGCCGGCGGCGCCGGTGACCGAGGGCAGGTTGCCGGGTTGGCCCTCGAGGCGGCACCAGGCCAGCCAGGCGAAGGCCGCGGCCTCGAGCCAGTCGGGCGACCAGCCGAAGGCCTCGGCGGTTTCCAGCCGCGTGTCGGGCATGCGGCGCGCCAGACGGGCCAGCAGGTCCGGGTTGTGGGCGCCGCCGCCGCAGGGGATCAGGCATTCGGCGCTCGGCGCCGCATAGCGCTCCCGGGCCATGTCGATGCCCAGGGCCACGCTGGCGGCGGTGAGTTCGGCCAGGGTCGCCTGCACGTCCTCGGGGCGTTCGTCCCCGCGCAGGTGTGCTTTGAGCCATTCCAGGTGGAAGACCTCGCGCCCGGTGCTGCGTGGCGGCGGGCGATGGAAGAAGGGCTCGGCGAGCAGCCGCTCGAGCAGGGCCTCGTCCACGCGGCCCGAGGCCGCCCAGGCGCCGTCCACGTCGAAGTTGCCGCCGCGATGTCGGGCGTGCCAGGCATCCAGCAGCGCGTTGGCCGGGCCGGTGTCGAAGCCCAGCGGGTCGCGGCCATCCTCTACCGGCGGGAGCAGCGTCAGGTTGGCGAAGCCGCCCAGATTGAGCACCAGGCGCCACTGGCCGGGGGCGCGAAACAGCGCCTGATGGAAGGCCGGCGCCAGGGGCGCGGCCTGGCCGCCGGCGGCCAGGTCGCGGCGACGGAAGTCGGCGACCACTGTGCAGCCGGTGAGCTCGGCCAGTCGGCTGGGATTGTCGAGCTGCAGGGTATAGGCGGGCCCGCCGTTGTGGCCCCAGGGCGCGTGCTCGATGGTCTGGCCATGGCTGCCGACCGCGGCGATGTCTGCGGCCGCCAGGCCGGTCTCGGCCAGTAGCCCGACCACGGCCTCGGCCTGCAGGGCGCAGAAGGCGTCTTCCGCCGCGGCCAGCTCGGCAAAGCTCGCCTGCTCGGCGTGGCACAGCTGCCACAGGCCATCGCGCAGCGCAGGGGGCATCGGCGCGCCGCGGGTCGCGACCAGGCGCGGCGGGCCCGAGGCCGATATGTCGACCAGGGCAGCGTCGACACCGTCGAGGCTAGTGCCGGACATCAGGCCGATGAAGTAAGGCATAAGGGCTCCCGGTGGGGCTCAACCGTTGGTGGCTGGCATGGTAACATCCTCGACCATTCCCAACGTCCATCGTTGGCCCGGACGGGCCGCCCTGCCGAGTGGAGAGGAGAGCATGACCGATGTCGCCGACGCGCTAGCGTTGCTCAAGCGTGGTACCCACGAGATCCTGCTGGAAGACGAGCTGGAGAAGAAGCTGGCCTCCGGCCGCCCCCTGCGCATCAAGGCGGGCTTCGATCCTACCGCCCCGGACCTGCACCTGGGGCATAGCGTGCTGCTGACCAAGATGCGTCAGTTTCAGGACCTCGGTCATACGGTCATCTTCCTGATCGGCGACTTCACCGGCCGCATCGGCGATCCCACCGGCAAGAACGTCACGCGTAAGCCGCTCACCGAGGAGGAGGTCAAGGTCAACGCCGAGACCTACAAGGCCCAGGTGTTCAAGATCCTCGATCCCGAAAAGACCGAGGTGCGCTTCAATGCCGAGTGGTTCTCCGCCATGAGCGCCGCCGACATGATCGAGCTGGCCGGGCAGAGCACCGTGGCACGGATGCTCGAGCGCGACGACTTCGAGAAGCGCTACCAGGCCGGCCAGTCGATCTCCATTCATGAGTTCCTCTACCCGCTGGTGCAGGGCTATGACTCTGTGGCCCTGGAGGCCGACGTCGAGCTAGGCGGCACCGATCAGAAGTTCAACCTGCTGATGGGACGCGAGGTGCAGAAGCATTTCGGCCAGTCTTCCCAGGTGGTCATCACCATGCCGCTGCTCGAAGGCCTGGACGGCGTGCAGAAGATGTCCAAGTCGCTGGGCAACTATGTCGGCGTGGACGAGGCGCCGGGCGCCATGTTCAGCAAGCTGGTGTCGATGCCCGACAGTCTGATGTGGCGCTACTTCGAGCTGCTCTCCTTGAAAAGCAACGAAGAGCTCGAGGCGCTCAAGCGCGACGTCGAGGCCGGAGCCAACCCCCGCGACGTGAAGATGGAGCTGGCGCGTGAACTGATCGCTCGCTATCACGGCGATGAAGCCGCGGCCAATGCTCACCGCAGTGCCGGCAACCAGCTGGCCGATGGAGAGCTACCGGAAGACTTGCCCGAGGTGGCGGTCGACTTCGAGGGTAGCGAGCAGGCGCCCATCGCGGCGGTACTCAATCGCGCCGGTTTGACCAAGAACAGCGCCCAGGCCAAGGACATGCTCAAGAATGGTCGGGTCAAGGTCGATGGCGAAGTCGTGGAGCCGAGTACCATGCTGGATACCGGCAAGAGCTTCGTGATCCAGGCCGGCAAGAAACGCTACGCCAAGGTCTCCATCGCCTGACCGACTGTCGGGTCTGGCCAGAACGGACGCCCGCCTCGTGCGGGCGTTCGCGTCTCTGGCCGGGGCGCACGATTATCCACAGCCGGTTCATTGTCGGGGTGGTTGTGGATAGCTGGAATGGAGCAATGTCACCGACTCCTCATGCTTTCGACACGATTCGGTAAAAAAGTCCTTGCGCGGTGCCGGGAGAATCCGTAAAGTACGCATCCGCTGCCGGCGACGGGCAACGTTGCAGGCGGTGATGAGTGGCAAAAGTGCTTGTTTTGCCGAGGGTTTTTCGAAAGACATCGAAAGCGCCTGGTTGACAAGCTCAGCGGATTCGGTAGAATGCGCCCCACTCGATCGGAGGTTGGCTCGGGTAGCTTGAGCCAATGCATCGGTCGCCCGGTTCGCTTCGAACGCAGCGAAACGCAGGGTTGACACGAAGCGCCGGTCACGTAGAATACGCCTTCCTTGCGAGGCGCCGGGGCAGCCGCCACGGCAACGCAAGACGCTCTCTCCAAGTGAAAGAGCAGCTCTTTAACAATCGATCAGGTAATTCATGTGGGCGCTTGTCGGGATGTCGGTGACCAGTCACTGAATATCAAGACAAGCGACTCGTCAAGAGACGTTTGAATCTTGAACCAAGTTTGGT
>NZ_JBIEKH010000039.1:19326-23589 GCF_043496985.1 Halomonas sp. B23F22_20 | reverse complement strand
CGGTCGGGTCGGTGACCGTGGCGGTGACGCTGACGTCGGTGTCGCCTTCGGCAACCGGGACTTCCACCGTAACGCCGTTGTCCAGGTCGTCCTGGGTGACCTCGCGCTCGTCGAGGACGTTGCCGTCCTTGTCGGTGACCGTCAGGGTATCACCGACTTCAGTCCCCTCTTCCAGGGTGACGTCAGCGGTGACCGTGCCGTCGTCGCCGATCTCGTCCTGGCTGTAGGTACCGTCGTCGCCGCTACCGGTCAGCTCGACCGTGACCGCGGGCGGCACGTTGTCCACCGGCTTCTGATCGTCGTCGCTGGCGGTATTGCCCGCAGGATCGGTGACCGTGGCGGTCACGCTAACCTCGGTGTCGCCTTCGGCAACCGGGACCTCGACGCTGACGCCGTTGTCCAGATCGTCCTGGGTGACCGGACGATTCAGCAGTTCATTACCGTCTTTGTCGGTAACAATCAGGGTATCGCCCACCTCGGTACCCTCTTCCAGGGTGACGTCAGCGGTGACCGTGCCGTCGTCGCCGATCTCGTCCTGGCTGTAGGTACCGTCGTCGCCGCTGCCGGTCAGCTCGACCGAGACCGCGGGCGGCACGTTGTCCACCGGCTTCTGATCGTCGTCGCTGCTGGTATTGCCGGTCGGGTCGGTGACCGTGGCGGTGACGCTGACGTCGGTGTCGCCTTCGGCAACCGGGACTTCCACCGTAACGCCGTTGTCCAGGTCGTCCTGGGTGACCTCGCGCTCGTCGAGGACGTTGCCGTCTTTGTCGGTGACCACCAAGGTATCGCCCACCTCGGTGCCGTCTTCCAGGGTGACCTGGGCAGTGACGGTGCCGTCGTCGCCGATCTCGTCCTGGCTGTAGGTACCGTCGTCGCCGCTGCCGGTCAGCTCGACCGAGACCGCGGGCGGTACGTTGTCCACCGGCTTCTGATCGTCGTCGCTGGCGGTATTGCCGGCCGGGTCGGTGACCGTGGCGGTCACGCTAACCTCGGTGTCGCCTTCGGCAACCGGGACCTCGACGCTGACGCCGTTGTCCAGATCGTCCTGGGTGACCGGACGATTCAGCAGTTCATTACCGTCTTTGTCGGTAACAATCAGGGTATCGCCCACCTCGGTACCCTCTTCCAGGGTGACGTCAGCGGTGACCGTGCCGTCGTCGCCGATCTCGTCCTGGCTGTAGGTACCGTCGTCACCGCTGCCGGTCAGCTCGACCGAGACCGCGGGCGGCACGTTGTCCACCGGCTTCTGATCGTCGTCGCTGGCGGTATTGCCCGCAGGATCGGTGACCGTGGCGGTCACGCTGACATCGGTGTCGCCAGGCGAGACTGGGACTTCGACGCTAACGCCGTTGTCCAGATCGTCCTGGGTGACCTCGCGCTCGTCTAGGACGTTGCCATCCTTGTCGGTCACGACCAGGGTATCGCCCACTTCGGTGCCGTCTTGCAGGGTGACGTCAGCGGTGACAGTGCCGTCGTCGCCGATCTCGTCCTGGCTGTAGGTACCGTCATCGCCGCTGCCGGTCAGCTCGACCGTGACCGCGGGCGGCACGTTGTCCACCGGCTTCTTATCGTCGTCGCTGGCGGTATTGCCCGCAGGGTCGGTGACCGTGGCGGTGACGCTGACGTCAGTGTCGCCCGGCGACACCGGGACTTCGACGCTAACGCCGTTGTCCAGGTCGTACTGGGTGACCGGACGATTCAGCAGTTCATTACCGTCCTTGTCGGTAACAATCAGGGTATCGCCGACCTCGGTCCCCTCTTCCAGGGTGACGTCAGCGGTGACGGTGCCGTCGTCGCCGATCTCGTCCTGGCTGTAAGTACCGTCGTCGCCGCTGCCGGTCAGCTCGACCGAGACCGCGGGCGGTACGTTGTCCACCGGCTTCTGATCGTCGTCGCTGCTGGTATTGCCGGTCGGGTCGGTGACCGTGGCGGTCACGCTGACGTCGGTGTCGCCCGGCGACACCGGGACCTCGACGCTGACGCCGTTGTCCAGATCGTCCTGGGTGACCGGACGATTCAGCAGTTCATTACCGTCTTTGTCGGTGACCGTCAGGGTATCGCCGACCTCGGTACCCTCTTCCAGGGTGACCTCGGCAGTGACCGTGCCGTCGTCGCCGATCTCGTCCTGGCTGTAGGTGCCGTCGTCGCCGCTACCGGTCAGCTCGACCGAGACCGCGGGCGGCACGTTGTCCACCGGCTTCTGATCATCGTCGCTGGCGGTGTTGCCGGTCGGGTCGGTGACCGTGGCGGTGACGCTGACGTCGGTGTCGCCCGGCGACACCGGGACCTCGACGCTGACGCCGTTGTCCAGGTCGTCCTGGGTGACCGGACGATTCAGCAGTTCATTACCGTCTTTGTCGGTGACCGTCAGGGTATCGCCGACCTCGGTGCCGTCTTCCAGGGTGACCTGGGCGGTGACCGTGCCGTCGTCGCCGATCTCGTCCTGGCTGTAGGTACCGTCGTCGCCGCTGCCGGTCAGCTCGACCGTGACCGCGGGCGGCACGTTGTCCACCGGCTTCTGATCGTCGTCGCTGCTGGTATTGCCGGTCGGGTCGGTGACCGTGGCGGTGACGCTGACGTCAGTGTCGCCCGGCGACACCGGGACCTCGACGCTGACGCCGTTGTCCAGATCGTCCTGGGTGACTTCACGCTCGTCGAGGACGTTGCCGTCCTTGTCGGTGACCACCAAGGTATCACCGACTTCAGTCCCCTCTTCCAGGGTGACGTCAGCGGTGACGGTGCCGTCGTCGCCGATCTCGTCCTGGCTGTAGGTACCGTCGTCGCCGCTACCGGTCAGCTCGACCGAGACCGCGGGCGGTACGTTGTCTACCGGCTTCTTATCGTCGTCGCTGGCGGTATTGCCGGCAGGATCGGTGACCGTGGCGGTCACGCTGACGTCGGTGTCGCCTTCGGCAACCGGGACCTCGACGCTGACGCCGTTGTCCAGATCGTCCTGGGTCACCGTGCGCTCGTCGAGGACGTTGCCATCCTTGTCGGTCACGACCAGGGTATCGCCCACTTCGGTGCCGTCTTCCAAGGTGACTTCAGCGGTAACGGTGCCGTCGTCGCCGATCTCGTCCTGACTGTAGGTACCGTCGTCGCCGCTGCCGGTCAGCTCGACCGAGACCGCGGGCGGTACGTTGTCCACCGGCTTCTGATCGTCGTCGCTGCTGGTGTTGCCGGCCGGGTCGGTGACCGTGGCGGTCACGCTGACGTCGGTGTCGCCTTCGGCAACCGGGACTTCCACCGTAACGCCGTTGTCCAGATCGTCCTGGGTGACCGGACGATTCAGCAGTTCATTACCGTCTTTGTCGGTGACCGTCAGGGTGTCGCCTACCTCGGTGCCGTCTTCCAGGGTGACGTCAGCGGTGACCGTGCCGTCGTCGCCGATCTCGTCCTGACTGTAGGTACCGTCGTCGCCGCTACCGGTCAGCTCGACCGTGACCGCAGGCGGTACGTTGTCCACCGGCTTCTGATCGTCGTCGCTGGCAGTGTTGCCGGCCGGGTCGGTGACCGTGGCGGTGACGCTGACGTCAGTGTCGCCCGGCGACACCGGGACCTCGACGCTGACGCCGTTGTCCAGATCGTCCTGGGTGACTTCACGCTCGTCGAGGACGTTGCCGTCCTTGTCGGTGACCACCAAGGTATCACCGACTTCAGTCCCCTCTTCCAGGGTGACGTCAGCGGTGACGGTGCCGTCGTCGCCGATCTCGTCCTGGCTGTAGGTACCGTCGTCGCCGCTACCGGTCAGCTCGACCGTGACCGCGGGCGGTACGTTGTCCACCGGCTTCTGATCGTCGTCGCTGGCAGTGTTGCCGGTCGGGTCGGTGACCGTGGCGGTGACGCTGACGTCGGGATCGCCCGGCTCGACGGGGACCTCGACGGTCACGCCGTTGTCCAGGTCGCTCTGGGTGATCTCGCGCTCGTCGAGGACGTTGCCATCCTTGTCGGTGACCACCAAGGTATCACCGACCTCGGTACCCTCTTCCAGGGTGACGTCAGCGGTGACGGTGCCGTCGTCGCCGATCTCGTCCTGACTGTAGGTGCCGTCGTCACCGCTGCCGGTCAGCTCGACCGAGACCGCCGGCGGCACATTGTCGATCGGCTTCTGATCGTCGTCGCTGGCGGTATTGCCGGTCGGGTCGGTGACCGTGGCGGTGACGCTAACCTCGGTGTCGCCTTCGGCAACCGGTACTTCCACCGGAACGCCGTTATCCAGATCGTCCTGGGTCACCGTGCGCTCGTCGAGGACATTGCCGTCCT
>NZ_JBIEKH010000039.1:0-19226 GCF_043496985.1 Halomonas sp. B23F22_20 | reverse complement strand
TGTCGGTGACCGTCAGGGTATCGCCTACCTCGGTACCCTCTTCCAGGGTGACCTGGGCGGTAACGGTGCCGTCGTCGCCGATCTCGTCCTGACTGTAGGTACCGTCGTCGCCGCTGCCGGTCAGCTCAACCGTGACCTGCGGCGGCACGTTGTCCACCGGCTTCTGATCGTCGTCGCTGCTGGTGTTGCCGGCCGGGTCGGTGACCGTGGCGGTGACGCTGACGTCGGTGTCGCCTTCGGCAACCGGGACCTCGACGCTGACGCCGTTGTCCAGGTCATCCTGGGTCACCGTGCGCTCGTCGAGGACATTGCCGTCCTTGTCGGTGACCGTCAGGGTATCGCCTACCTCGGTACCCTCTTCCAGGGTGACCTGGGCGGTAACGGTGCCGTCGTCGCCGATCTCGTCCTGACTGTAGGTACCGTCGTCGCCGCTGCCGGTCAGCTCGACCGACACCGCGGGCGAGGTGGTATCTTGATCATCGTCGACGATCTCGTCCTGGCGGTAGGTGCCGTCTTCACTGCTATCGGTCAGCGACAAGGCACCGCCTTCACGCCATTCCAGCTCGTCATTACGGCCATACTCATAGTCGTATTCCAGGGGATCCAGGTTCAAACGAATCCTGTCGACCCTCACGAAGGTATTCCCTTCATCTACAGAATTGACTGAGTGACCACCATCCGACGTTGATGTGGGGCTATTCTCAGAGTCGAGCAGCAATTGCTCGAATTGTTCATCCTCGCCACCGGCTTCGCTTTCTCCACTATCGGCCTCGCGTTGCGTATCTTGCCAGGACGCAGACGAGTCACTTCCTTGCCCAGCAGATAACGTCACCTCACTACCTTCAGGCACGTCATACTGCACATTCTGGCCGTCTACCAGCACGAGGTATGCATCGCTGGCCGTCACGACCGTATCACCAGGATTGATGGTATCTCCTTCATGGAGCCGGTGAAGCTGCCCGTTTTGATCCTTGACCCAAGCCTCGCCAGTGAGCGTTACAACCGTGACAGTGCCCTGCATGATTTCCACCTCATGATCCTTCAGTCGATAGATTCTCTTGAAGCCAACAGGAATCATCCCTGTGTACTGCTATCTCTTGCCTATCAACGCTCACCCAGAGCGTTTCCCCAAGCCCGCAATACGGGTTTGAGCAGATACTGCATGACCGTGCGTTTCCCGGTCAGGATGTCTACCTGAGCCGTCATTCCGGGAATCACATCCAGCGCTTCATGGTCGCTGTCACCTTCCACGGTGCGAACCTTGACTAGATAGAAGGTGTTGCCCTCATCATCGGTGATGGTATCGGGGCTGATATGCACCAGTTCGGCCTTGAGCCCGCCATAGATGGCAAAGTCGTAGGCCGTGAGCTTGATGGTGGCGGGCTGACCGGGACGCAGGAAGGCAATGTCCTGGGGGGCGATACGCGCCTCGACCAGCAGGGTGTCATCGGTCGGCACGACCTCGACCACTTCCTGACCTGGCTGGGCCACGCCGCCAATGGTGTTGATACCCAGCCGCTGCACGATGCCATCCACTGGCGAGCGGATTTCGGCTAACCGAACGCGATCTTCGAGGCCTGCGCTGGACTCGTCGAGCGCTCCAAGGTCGGCCAACGTGCTCGAAAGGTCGT
Source organism: Halomonas sp. B23F22_20 (assembly GCF_043496985.1). Classification (NCBI taxonomy): domain Bacteria; kingdom Pseudomonadati; phylum Pseudomonadota; class Gammaproteobacteria; order Oceanospirillales; family Halomonadaceae; genus Halomonas; species Halomonas sp. B23F22_20. The sequence goes on along the minus strand of NZ_JBIEKH010000039.1, from coordinate 17,595 downwards.
TACGCCACTCGTTGCGTGCCTGGAGATCGACCTCGCGCAATTTCGATTCGGCTTCATCGATGGCCGACTGCAGCCGCTCCACCTGGGCGGCCGCCTGATCACGTTGACCGCGAGCCTGGGTCACTTCCCGCTCCAGGCGAAGTACCTCGACCTCTGAGACCGCACCGGAATTCAGCAGCGGCCGTGTCAGATTCAGCTCGCGGCCTGCCATGCCGAGTTCTCGAGCGGCGGTGTCACGCCGCGATTGCGCCTCTTCAAGCTCTGCCCTGCGCTGAGCCAACTGCTCCTGAAAAATGGTCTTTTGCTCATCCAGGGCATCGAGATTGCTGCGATAAAGTTCACGCTCCTGGGCCACGATATTCGGTGCTTTGTCGACCAGCGACGGCGATGGAGTGAACTCCGACTCGGACACCAGCGCGCGCAGCCGCTCAGCGCGAGCCTCGAGCGATTCGGCCTTGGCGCGGTTCTCACGGAAGTTGGCGAGAAAGCGTGTCGGGTCGATGCGCATCAGCAGTTCGCCCTTTTCCACGCGTGCGCCCTCGGCCACCAGAATCTCCTGAACCACCCCGCCATCGAAGGACTGGACCTTCTGCAGCTGGCTGGACGGGATCACCCGACCGGTGCCTCGGGTCACCTCATCCAGTGGGGCGAAAACCGACCACAGAATCAGAGCCACCACGGCCAGCACGACCGTGTAGAGAAGCCAGCGGGCCCGCAGCGGTTCCTGCTGCAACCGCGCCCAGTCGGCATCGCTGGCCCAGTCACGATCGAGATGGGCCGAGGTCACGCGTCGCGAAAACAGTCGATCCATGAACGGCCGGAAGGGACGGCGCCCTACTCGCGAGAAACGCCCGATGGCTTCGAACCCCTGTTGCTCTGCACTTCGGGACGACTGGCTCATGCTCTCGCCCTCCCGACCTTTCCGGTGCGCAAGGCCTCGAGCACCTTGTCCCGAGGGCCATCGGCCACCGCCTTGCCGCCATCCAACACCACGATGCGATCCACCAGCGGCAATAGCGAGGTCCGATGGGTGATGACGATCATCGTCTTGCCGTCGATGGCCTCCTTCAGATGCCCCTTCAGCGCCTCCTCGGACGAGTGATCCATGGCGCTCGAAGGCTCATCGAACAGGAAGATCGGCGGATCATGGATCAGGGCGCGGGCAATGGCGACCTGCTGACGCTGGCCACCGGAGAGACGCTGGCCGCGCTCGCCGACCTCGAGATCCAGACCGGAGGGATGACTATCCACCAACGAACCGAGGCCGCTGAGGCGGATCGCACGCAACAGCGACTGGTCATCGATTCGGTCATTGCCGGCACCGGCAATGATGTTGTCGCGCAGCGTGCCCTGGAACAGCGTCACGTCCTGGGGCACATAGCCGAAGTGGCGGCGCAGTTGAGCGGGCTCGAACTGTCGGATATCCACACCGTCCAGACGCACCCCGCCCGAGGTTGGCTCATAGAGTCCCAGCAGCAGCTTGTGAAGGGTTGTCTTGCCACACCCCACGCGCCCCAGAACGGCCACTTTCTCGCCCGCCTTGATGGACAGGGATACGTCACGCAAGGCATCACGCTGTTCGTCGGGATAGCGAAAGCTGGCATGTTCCAACGCCAGATCGCCGCGCACGATGGGACGGTCGATGAAGGATTGCCCTTCCGATCGCTCCACCGGCAACGCCATCATGCCATCCAGGGCCTCCAGGGCCGTAGAGGCCTGGTGATATTGCGACAGCAGGGCGGCGGCCTGGCTGACCGGCGCCATGGCTCGCGAAGACAGCATATAGGCAGCGATCAACCCACCCTGGGTCAGCTCGCCGTCGACGATCAGGTAGACGCCGATGATGATGATCACCACCGCCACGCTGTGTTGAGCCCACTGCGCCACGCTGGTCACCGACGAGCCGACCAGGCGCAGTTGAGCGTTCGTCCGGGACAGGAACGCCGAGGCCCGCTCCCAGATGCCCTGCACCCGGCTTTCGCCGCGCAGGGCCTTGAGGGTTTCCAGCTGGGAGATGGACTCGACGAGCGTCGCATTACGTCGCCCACTCGCCTCCTGGGAGGCCTGGGAGAGCTCGTGCAACTTGCCCTGGGCGGAAAGGGCGTAGAGCAGCACGAAGGCAACGCCTACCAGCACCGGAATCACCAGCGCGGGGCCGATCAAGGCGATGATCGCCGCAAACATCAGCACGAAAGGCAGATCCACCAGCCCCACCACCGTCGCCGAACCGATGAAGGCTCGTACCGATTCGAACGATTGCAGCATCGAGGCGAAGGAACCGGTGGATGCCGGGCGAGCCTCCATCCGCAGCCCCAGCACCTGGCTCATCAGCGTCGAGGAGAGCTTGACGTCGGCTCGGCTGGCCGCCAGGTCCACGAAGGCACTTCGCATCAGCCGCAGGGCCAGGTCGAAGCCAAGCACCACGAAGGCACCGACCGCCAGTACCCAGAGTGTCTCGGTCGCATGGTTGGGCACGACCCGGTCATAGACATTGAGCACGAACAGCGGCATGGCCAGCGCAAAGATATTGATGACCACCGAGCCGGCAATCACGTCGCGGTACAGCCGACGATTCTCGCGAATCACGCCCCAGAACCAGTGGCGTCCACGGGGACGCTGGACCTCCGGGCCTCTGGTGTCGAAGTGAAACCGCGGACGCGCATAGATGGCCTGGCCGCTGAAGCTGGCCTGCAGTCCGTCAAGGTCGACCTCGGTCGCCGCTTCCCCGAGCTCGGGGAACACGACCCGCGCCCGTCGCGTCTGCAGATCCAGGCCCAGCAGCACGCAAGCGCGTCCCGGCTCAAGTAACAGCACGGCCGGAAACAGCTCGGGGTTGAGCTGCACCAGCCGCGACTTGACGAGCCGGGCCGACAGCCCGGCCCGAGACGCGGCGCGCGGAAACACGCCGGGCGTCAGCCGGCCACCTTCCAGTGGCAAACCGGCCGTCAGGGCGTCCCGGTTGACGTCATGCTCATGCACCGTGGCGACCGTCACCAGGCACTCGAGCAGCTCGTCGTCGAGCGAAGAGACTTCGTCCATTGTCTCTTCCATCACGGCCTGCTGTGTCACATGCACCTCGGTACTATCCGGTTCGCAGGGGCGCTAGCGGGATGCCGCGAGCATGTTCCCCTTGGCCCGCTCACTGGGCCGATACGGAGGCGCCGGAATCTTCCAGCGTGATGTCCACGCGACGGTTCCGCTGTCGTCCGTCTGCGGTGGCATTGCTGGCCACGGGCTGCCGTGAACCGAAGCCCTGCGACTGGATCAGCGCAGCCGGCACGCCCTGGGTCACCAGGTAGTTGCCCACGCTTTCGGCGCGCCGCCGGGACAGCGGCTCGTTCACCGCGTCAGTGCCGGTGGCATCGGCATGGCCGGCGATGACGACGCGCGTCAGGTCGTCGCGACCACGAATCCGCTCGGCGAGCGTTCCCAGCTCTTGCCGCGCTTCAGGGCTGAGAGTGGCGCTGCCCAGAGCGAACAGGGTGTCTGCCGAGAGCGTCACATCAGGCTTAGCGGGCGTGATCGGAGAGGCCGTCCTAGTGAAGTCCTCGAGCGTGTAACCAGACGGTCCAGGCGCAGGACACACGGCATCGGCATCGAGAGTGACGCCCTCACTGCCCAGCTCGCCGAGGGTCGGCATATCGTCGCGGCGCACATCCAGCACCTGCATCAGCTGTCCCATGACCGCCAGGGTTCGGGCATCGGCCAGCGCCACGTCATACTGCGCGTTGACATAGGCGCGGCTGGAGTCGAAGTACTCGTTCTCGGTGTCCAGCACGTCCAGGAGGCTTCGCTGCCCGATATCGAACTGCTGCTGGTAGGCCCGACGCACCCGGTTGGTCGACACGCGATGCTGATTCAGGTATTGCATCTGCTCGCGCAGGCGCTGGGTGTCGTTGTAGGCCACCTGGGTGGTCTGGCGGATATCCACGCAGGCCTTCTGGCGCAGGTCGATGGCTTGCTCGACCCGCTCGCTGGCGGCGCGATAGCTCGCCAGATCGCTACCACCACGGTAAAGATTCATGCTGGCCACCAGCTCGACGCTGTGACGATCCTGACGACGATCGAGATCCTGCAGGGACGTGGAATTGCTGTCTCGATAGGTGCCCGATCGCGCCACCAGATCGAGCTGAGGATGAAACGCCGATGTCGTACCTTGTCGCTCGGCACGAGAGGCTTCAATGTCTTCGATCGCGGCATGGAAGTCCGGGTTGCCCTGGAACGCCAGCTCCAAGGCACGAGAAACGTCTCCGGGCAGGCGATCGCTAAACGTTGGTGCCGATGCGAGCTCGGCCGCGGGCAGTTCGCCAACGATACGCTGGTAGCGCGCCGTCACATCGTGAAGATTCGAGGCTTCGGTCATCAGGTTGGACTCGGCCAGCGCCAGGCGACCGCTGATCTGCTCGAGATCCACCCCGCGCCCTGCTCCGGATAGCGTCCTGTCCTCGACCTGGTTGAACACCTCCAGATGCTTGCGGTAATTGGCCTGCGCCAGCCCCACCAGCTCCCGGTATCGTTGCACATCCAGGTAGGCCCTGACCGCTTCGAGCGCCACGTCCTCGCTGGCACCGAGCAGCTCGTAGTAACGCACCAGCTGCGCACGATCCAGACGCTCCACGTCGCTGCTGGTGGCGAAGCCGTCGTAGAGCATCTGGGTCAGGGTCACTTCGGCATAGTCGGTGTCGTAGCTGCCCCGGCCGTCGAACTCGCGGTCCGCTCGCCCCGTCCCAGCCGCCACATCGATACTCGGCAGGTAGTTCCCCCAGGCGGCACGGCGATCCTGGCCGGAAGCCTTGAACTCTTGCCACGCGGCCTGCACCTCAGGGTTCGTGGTGATCGCTTCCTGAACGGTGGCGCGGAGATCTGTCGAACCGGGTGATGACAGCCCCGAGGGCAGGACCGGAGACTGGGCAAACGCCGTCGGCGCCAAGACCGATGCCGCTCCGGCTACCACCCCAACGGAAAACAAACGTTTAATTAACGATAAAGGCAAACCACCACGCACGTTGCCCCCTGCGCATCGAGACATTTCATCACCTTGCTTTTGAAGTGGAGAATAAAAAGCTCACTCCCCGGTCTTTGGAGAGGAGGGTCGACTTTTTACTTTTCTTTAATAATTTTCGGGAGGCGATGCTAACATCAGGAGCAAGCGAATTAAATTCTATTAATATTACTTTTTGGGCACATGTACTAACTTTGTGTAATACATATGACAATATTTGTGTAAGACATTTCGGAAACCATGTAAGGAATAACTTTTCTGGCAATTTCAGCGAGAAAATACGCGTGCGATTGGCAGCATTTCTTGGCAACAGATGGCAGCGGGCGGCGACCGCTTATCGAGCTATCGGCAGGCAGGATCGCGACTTTACCCCGCCAGTCGAAAGGCTTGGTGTCGGATATGGAGACCAAAAGATCGCGCGATACGCCCTACTAGGCATTAGGCCGTCAGACGCTCCTATGCCGAGCATCAGAGCGACGCACTAGTCCCGCAATCCCCAGCCATTTTCCCTCGACAAAAAGGCCGGCATTCCTGAACTCAGCCATGCCGACATTCGGGTCCCGTCATCAACGTGCCGGGGCGAATCCATGTAGCCCGCTCTCTAACCGGCTGGCGGGTCGGCTCCTGCTAAAGTGGCGCCATCCACTCTACAGGTAACGTCTCGACCTTCGACGACCGATACGGCGCACCGGGGAGAGGCACTGCGCCGAGGCCAATGCTGGCATTGCACGACTCATCGAGACCTGGCCTCCAGGCAGCGGAAGCGCTGGCCCCGCGGCCGGCCATCAGATTGTGGCCTTCCCTCACCTTGGCGTATCTTGCCCCTGTATTCACCAGGAGACCGTCCCCGATGAAGGGTCGCAACATGACGCGCTGGCGGGATCCGGCCAAGGATCCGCGCCAGGAACCCAAGAGCAACCTGATCACCGCCGAGGGAGCCGAGCGGCTGCGCGGCATTCTCGACCACCTGTCGCGGGTAAAGCGCCCCGCACTCTCGACCAAGGTGGGCGAAGCCGCCGCGCTGGGCGACCGCAGCGAGAACGCCGACTACACCTATAACAAGAAGGAACTCAATCGGGTGATCGCCCGAATTCGCTACTTGACCAAGCGGCTCGACGAGCTCCAGGTAGTGGACCGGCTGCCCGAGGAGACCGATCGGGTGTTCTTCGGCGCCTTCGTCACCCTGGAAGACGAGGACGGCGAAGAGATGCAGCTGCGCATCGTCGGCCACGACGAAACCGACACCGCCAAACGCTGGATCAGCGTCGATGCACCGCTGTCCAAAGCGCTACTCGGCAAACACCTGGACGACGAAGTCAGCGTGGCCGCACCGGGGGGCGAGACCTGCTACGTCATTACCGAGATCGACTACCGCCGGCCTTAGATCATGCCCACTCATTCTTCCAAGGCATAGTCGATGGTGGTCACCACGCGCACTCGCTTGACGTCCGGGGTATAGCTGTCGAGATCCTCGATCGAGAAGTACCCCTGGCTGGCCCGTTGGATGGTCCCCACCTCGCTGCCGGAATCCTCAGCGAACTGCTCGGCGGCACGACGCGCATCGGCCGTCGCAGCGGCGATCATATCGGGCTTGATGCCTTCCAGTCCGGTGAACAGGAACTCGGTGCGATACTGGTAATTGGGCGACAGCAGCACGCCCTCGCGTACCAGGACGCCGGTCTCGGGGAGGGCCGCCTTGACCTCGGCGACCCGCGGCGTACGCACCAGCACCGTGGCCTCGGCACGATAGCGCTCCTCGGGCGGCGCCTGTCCCCCGCTCTGCTCGGCCTGCAGGTCCCTGACACTGGGGGGAGTAACGCTGACGTGGTCCGCGGCAAATCCACGCTCCTCCAGGAAGGCCCGGATGCGCTGCTCGTCCTCCGCGAGCTCGGCCTGCAGGCGTTCAAGCCGGTTGGCGGTGACGCTGTAATGCAGCGGCCACAGCGCCATATCGGCAGGCACCTGGCGTTCGGCCAGCCCCTTCACGGTGACCCGCCTGTCGGCCTGCTTCCAGGTCCGTGCTGCATCCTCGAGGTGACCGCCGCTCCACACCAATCCGATCGCCAGCAGCGCACCCAGCACTCCGGCTCCCAGTACGCGCCCTTCCGCCATATGGTCGATCTCCTCCTTGACTGCCTGCCAGCAGACTAGCAGTCGCGGGATAGCCGCGGTAGCGGCGCCCCTTGCTCGGAACTACCGCCCGTCACTACCGCCAGGGCGAGACATCGCCGATGCTCGACGGCGACAACGGAGAGCCCCCCAACATCGGCGGTTCGGCCAAACGCGCCTTGCAGCGTCGCCCCAAGCCAACGGTTTTGCTGCCTTTTGCGATGCCTGCTAAGGCGCCACTGCGCCAAGAAACTCCATAACACCCTGTTAATAATAAAAAAATAAAGGACATGGCATGAAGTTGGCTTCACTCAGGGCAAGCGAGCCAACCGGTTCGTGGCATGCAAAGTGCGATAGCACAGGAGGAACATCATGCGGAAGGTACTGCTGAAGACCACCCTGCTCCCCCTCGCCCTGCTGTTCGGCGCCGGCGCCGTCGCCGCCGACACCCCTGCCTTCGACGACCTGGACATCAATGGGGATGGCATGCTGAGCGCCGAGGAAGCGGTCGTGGTGGAAGGCCTGAACCTCGAGACGGCGGATACCGACGGCGATGGCGCCCTCAGCAAGGAAGAGTTCGAGGCCGCCAGCATCAGAACGTCCGGTGGCGCCGAAGGCTCCTCCAGCATGGGGGGCTCAACCAATATGGGGAGCTCATCCATGGAGGGCTCCTCCACGGGCGGCGCGACGATGGACGGCTCGACCATGGGCGGTACGAGCCAGGAAGGCACCACCACCTACGAATGATCTCTCCCGTTGGCAGCCGGCGCGTCCGGCTGCCTGGTCTCCTGCAGAGACCAAGGTAGACGTCTGGCGGTCGAGGACCGCCATCTCCGCCACATCGCCCGACACGACATGCAAGCCTGCCGGCGACGCTCGGCAGGCTCGTGTGTTCTTTCCCGGCCCTCAGCCACGCGTCGCGGCGTAGACCCGAAAGCGGCGATCGTCGGCAAGCACTTCGAAACTACCGAAGGCGCGTTCCAGCAAATCGGGATAGGGCAGGAAGGCGTTGGCCACCAGTACCAACCGGCCGCCCGGCCTCAGGTGAGCCGGGGCCTCGCGAATCAGCCGGCCGGCGGGACCGTAGTCGATGGCCCTCTCCTGATGGAAAGGCGGATTGCTGACGATGGCATCGAAGCGCCGGTCCTCTAGCCCGGCGAAGACGTCACCGGCCAGCACCTCACCTCCCAAGTCATTGGCCGCCAGGGTGCGTCGCGCGGCTTCCACCGCGAAACCGTTGACGTCGATGGCAGTGGTCGACAGGCCCCGACGCGCCAGCCAGGCGGCGAGGACGCCATCCCCGCATCCCATGTCGAGCACTTCACCCTTGGACGGCAACACATCGGGCAAGCGTTCGAGCAGCAGCCGCGTACCATCGTCCAGCTTGCCGTGGCCGAATACTCCAGGATGGCTGGCCAGGCTCAGCCCTTCCGCTTCGAACGATGTCCAGGCCGCATCGGGGTCGATACCGACTCGATCGAGCCGCGACGCGAACAGGGTACAGCGGCGTGCACTATCGACCTTTCGGCAGCCCAGTCCCAGCGCCGCCAGCACCTTGAGCACCCGCTTGATGCCTCCCTGGTTCTCGCCGACCACCTGTAGCGGTGTGCCCACCGGAAGCCGGGCGCACAGCCACAGCAGCCACCACTCGCCCAGCGCATGGGCCTTGGGCCAGAAAAGCACCACGCCGGGCGGCGCTGGCGGCGCGTCATCCTCGAAAGGCGAAAAAGCGGGCCGGTCACGAGCGCGCCAGGTCTCCAGCACGATCTGGTCGCCGGCAAGCAGCATCCCTTCTCCGCCCTCTAGCCATGAATCGCGGGGCGGCGCCACCCACAGCCAGCCGCGGTAGTCGGCATCCTGGCGCTGCAACAGCTGGCAAACGGGGGTCTCGGCGTTCATGGGGAAGACTCCTCGGGTCGAATCAGGGTGTAGAGCAGATAGCGGCCCAGCCGCCAGTGGGGCTCGGCGCGGCAGTACCGCCATTCAAGCTCGAGCAGGGCCTCCCGTCCGGCCTCGTCCTGCGGCGGCTGACGCAGGTAATCGTGAAAGACGCGCACGCCGGCCGTGGCGCGCACCTCGAGCCCCGTTTCGGCGGCCCAGTCAGTGATCTGGTCGTGGGTCAGCGGCGAGATGGGCGTCAGGCGCTTGCGCTGGCCCTTGCCCTCCAGCCGGTCGGCCAACGCCTTCTCCAGGTTGCCCTTGACCACGTTGGACAGGCGCAGCGCATCGCGATTGAAGACCATCAGCGACAGCTGGCCGCCGGGGGCCAGCAGGCCGGCCAATGTGGCAAACGCCGCGCGGGGATCGCCGAGCCACTCGAGCACGGCATGGCAGGTCATCAGCGGCCAGGGGCCCGGCGCCTCGTCCGGCAGGGCCTGCAGAGGGGTCTCAAGATAGCGAACCGGACGATCCTGCAACTGCGCCTGGGCGCGCTCTAGCATCTCGCCGGCAGGCTCGCACAGCGTAACGTCATGGCCCCGGTCAGCGAACCAGCCAGCCAGTTGACCAAGCCCGCCGCCCACCTCCAGCACCGGCTGGCCGTGAAGCTCGAGCATCTCCGGCAGCAGGCGATCCAGCAGAGCCAGGCGCAACTCGCCGCGCAGTCCGCCATACAGGCTCGAGGCGAACTTGTCGGCCAAACCATCGAAGTGGCGATCGCCCGCCGGCGAGAGATAGGAAGGAACAGGATCAGACATGGCTGGCGCCGATTGCATCGAAGGCATCCATTCTAACCGCTACGCAGCGCCGACGGCATGCCGGCGACGACTTTATCTTGCCCGCTCAGACGCTTATACTACTGCCCGGTTCGCCCCTATAGCTCAGCTGGATAGAGCGTCCCCCTCCTAAGGGGAAGGTCTCAGGTTCGAATCCTGATGGGGGCGCCACCTGCCTCATGTCGCGTCATACGCGGCAACGATACGATTGCGTCCCAGACGCTTGGCCCGGTAGCTAGCCGCATCGGCTCGTTCGATGACCGTGGCAATGCGTTGGTCCCCTTCCAGAAAGCTCGTCAGGCCAAGACTCAGCGTCACCCTGAACTCGCGCCCCTGATGCATGACCCCGATCTCACCCACCAGACGGACGAGAGCCTGGGCAACCTTATCGGCATGGTCGGACGTACAGCTCGGCAGCAGGACCGCGAACTCATCGCCGCCCTGACGGGCCACATGATCGCTGCGGCGAACCTCCCAGGCGACCACCTGAGCTATCCGCCGCAGCATCTCGTCGCCCAGTGCATGGCCGCCTTCATCGTTGATCGGCTTGAAATGATCCAGATCGAAGAGAATCAACGACGAGGGGGTACCGGTCTTGCGCCAGTCGGCCAAAGCCTCCTCGAGACGGCGCTCGAACCCCCGGCGATTGAGCAGCCCGGTCAGCGGGTCATGTTCCGCTTCCCACTGACGCAGCGCCTCCTCTTCTCGCCGCTGGGTGATGTCCTTGACCGTGCCCACGAAGCCGATGCCCCGCTCTCCTATCGAGACGCGACGAGCATGCACCTCGAGCCACAGCAACTCACCTCCTCGTCGATCAAATCGATACTGCTGGAGGAAGTCCTCTCCGCTCGACATGCTGAAATGCCACAGATCCAGCGCCGCCTGACGATCATCCGGGTGGATATAGCGCATCCACTCGCTCTGGTGCCTCTCAGTCTCCGAGATACCAACCAGATCGGCCAGCGCCGGATTCATGTAGGTGATATCTCCCCGGGTATCAGTCACGAACATGCCGGCGGGCGAACTGGCGAGAATCGCGTCCAGGAAAGCCTGGCGATCCTCCAGGCGAGCCAGGGCACGACTGCGCTCGACCTCGACTCGATTGAAGGTCTCGGCCACCTGCTGGAGTTCATGCATACGAGTATTCAGCGACACACGGGCGCGTCGCCCCTTCCCGACCTCTTCGATCTGGGCCTCCAGGTGAAGCAGAGGACGCAGCGCCAACCATAGCAGCCAACCGACCAACGGCAGCAGCCCCATGGCGAGTAGCAGCGCGTCCCGCTGGAGCCGGCCCAGCAAGTCACGCAGGGGCGACAGCAGTTGCTCGTCGGGCAGGGCGACGCCGACGATCCAGCCCGCCGGCCAGATCTGCCGGTAGGCCTGATAGGCCATCTCACCCGACAGCAGAGGCCCCCGGGACTCCCCCTCCCAGCCGAGCAGGGCACGGTTCAGCGAAGGGTTCACCTCTGGCCCGGGAACCGGCGTCAGAATCCGCTCACGATCGGGGTGATAGAGGAAGGTCCCGTCGGCCGTCATCACGGCGGCAAAGCCCTCTCGCCCCAGGCGCAGCCGGCTCAAGCGATCGAAGAATCCACCGCCATGCAACTTGACGATGCCGCCCACCAGCCCTTCGAAACGCCCCTGCGGCCCGAGGCGCGGCGCCACGAATACGACCTCGGGATCACCCGATACTCGACCGATGAGGGCACCACTGACGCGGGGGCGACGAAAGGCGCGGACATCACGGAAATACTCTCGATCCCCGATGGACACGCCCTCGAGGCGACGATGGTTGGGCCATGCTGCCTTGATCTTGCCTCTCACATCGGTCACGAAGAGACCGTCGAACCATTCGATCAGGGCATCGTTGTAGCGCAGTTCATCGGCAAGCCTTGGCTCGTCAGGTCGACGCCGCGACTCGAGCCTTCCCGCCAATCGCTGCAGCGCAGCCAGGCGATTCTCGACCTGATAAGTCAGGTCATCGGCGATCAGCTGGGCTTCGTAGCGCAGATGAGTATGCGTCGAGTCCTCGAGCAGCGTCTTGCCCGACCGCCATCCCACCCCCAGCACCAGGGCCAGGACCACGATCCAGGTCGCGATCAGCCCCAGCATCAGTCGCCCCTTCAGCGACAAGGCCTGTCGAAGGTAGCTCGATGGACGAAACGACACGCGTCACCCGTGAAATTGCGAGGTTCTGCTCACTGTATCAGTCAATACTGAATTCGGCAGCTCGATCCCATTGCGGGTCTACCGAGTTTGCCAGAGATGGCACTTATTAGCCGAGGTGGCGCTCTCAGGATGGGCGAGTGAAATATGGCATCGAAGAGGCGCCTGAGCGACGCCTCGGCAAGGCTGCCATGACCATGGCAGGCCAAGCAGGCGACGGGGAGCACCAGGCTCCCCGCCAGCGTCTCAGCGCTTCTCGACGCGCAACTCGTAGTTATTGACGCCCCCATGGGCACTGCCGAACTTCTGGCCTTGTGCCCGGATCCGATAGCGCCCCGGCGCTAGGTCGGTGGTCATGTCGACATCGCCGTCGAAGCCCTGGCCGGCGCCTTCGGCCACCACCCGGCCCGAGTCGTCCAGCACCTCGAGCACGATCCGATAGGTGTCCTCGTAGCCGGTCGGATAGGTGGAAGTGGTAATCGCCACGCTTCCGCGCTCGGCCATATTGAAGGTCAACACCTCGCCGCGGGCACGGATCTTCACGTCGGTGACGATGGTTTCCACGCCTGTGGGCCCCTGCGGCTCCGCCGAGACCGGCGCCGGCTCGCTCGGCGCGGTAGATGCAGTTGCCGCCGCCGCGGCCCCGGACGCCGATGACGCTGCGGTCGATGTGGCCCCCGCCGATGCTGCTGCCGAGGACGAGGCGCTCTGGGTGCCGCCACCCAGGGTCGCCACAGCGTTGTCGCCGCGCACGAACACCGAATCGCCGCCCTCCCGGTTCTCGCCGGTGAAGAAGATTCCGTCGCCGTCGCTGACGCTGTCATCAACGACCCGGCCCTGCTCGTCCAGGCCGGCCACATGCACGGAGTAGCCGTCGCCGGCCCGGCCGCGGGTGCCGAAGCGCTGGGCCTCGACGCGCAGCACATAGTCGCCGGGCGACAGTTGCTGGCGCATTTCCAGGCCGCCGTTCTGCCCCAGGGCCTCGCTGCGGGCGATCGCCTGGCCCTGGGCATCCTCGAGCACCGCCGCGATGCGGTAGTCGTCCGGGTAGCCCGAGGTCACCCGGCTGGTGAAGCGGTAGCGTCCCGCCTCGGTTACCGTGAAGGCGTGGGCATTGACGCTGCCGAACAGGAAGCTGCGGCTATGTGCATCGGTTTCGGCGTTGAAGAACCCCGTCAGGTCCATCGCCTTGCCTTCCTCGCGGAAGCGCTCTTCCATCTCGCTGGCCGTCGCCGGCAGGCTGGCCAGCGTGATGCCCAGCGCCAGCAGCCCCGTGGTCACAATCGGCGTTTTCATGGAACCTCGCTCGCTGTGATGACAATGAAAAAAGCCGATCCCGTGGGATCGGCTTTCGTTGTTCAACCCTCTGGCAGGATACTCCTGCACGCGGGATTAGAACAGGTAGGTGATACCCACGCCAACGCCGTCGCCTTCGTCGTCTTCACGATCGTACATGGCCACTTCGGCCCAGGTGTACATGGCGTCGGAGATGTTGTAGGTGGCGCCCAGGATGACCTCGTTGTAGGTCTCGTCGCGCTCCTGGTCGTCATCGATGGTTTCTTCGATCTCATCGCTGAAATCACCGGCGCCCACGTCGACGTACTGGTAGGCGGCGTAGACGTCGCCCATGCCATAGCCGTAGCGGGCGCTGACGCCATAGAAGTTTGTGTCGGCCAGGAACTCATCACCAACTGCCGCATCACCGTCGTCAGCGTCGGAGTCGAAGCGCTCGAGCTTCAGCGCCAGGCGCAGAGTGTTGACGGTGTACTGGGCGGTAATACCGTACTGGTCACCAACGCTCTCGGCGCTGCCGTTCTCGTCTACATACAGAGTGTTATCCAGATTGTCGTAGACAGCAGCGATGGAGAAGGCGCCGGCGGTGTACTTGGCACCACCGAAGAAGGAGGCGTTGCTGCCACCCTCGTCGACACCACTGTCAGCGGAGTCGAAGTCACCCTTGTACTGGGTACCCACGGCGAACTGGAAGCCGCTGAAGGACGGCGAGGTGTAGGTCACCTTGTCGGTCTGCTGATTGGCACCGTCACCGTGGAGACTGGTAGAGTCGGAGGCATCGAAGCCTTCGTTGTTGGTAAGCGGATCCTGAATCCAGTCGTCGATCAGCTGGTCGTAGGAGCCGAGGCGCACGTCACCGAAGTTACCCTTCAGGCCGACATAGGCGGTGTCACCAGAATCCTCGTTATCGACGGCAGTGGCCATTTCATCGGCCTTGATGTCGTCGAACTCGAGCTTCAGATAACCGGTCAGGCCGTCATAGATGACATGCTCAGCGGCGAAGCCGAAGGTGGTGCCATTATCGGCGATGCCGTCGGAGGAATCGTTATCGCCGTCACCGGTGTCGGTGTTGTAGTAGGCGATTTGGATGTTGCCGTAGATATCGAGCTTGGTACCGTCCTGGTTGTAGACGGTGGCGGCCTGGGCGCCGGAGGCGGCCATGGCACCGGCGATGGCAGTCGCTAACAGTGTCTTTTTCATTGCGATAATCCTTTTGACTAGCTTGCTGTTTCGATCGATGCCGCGCGCTCTTTTCGAGTCTCTGCGGCTGGCTTGCCGGTCTTGTTGCCGGTTCTCGTTGTTGCCGATCCCTCCCGGGAGGCGGCAGCAGCGAGCCTGACCACGGCGAAGCCTTGTTATAGTCCAATGCTCGCAGGAGGAACTCTATACCGTGATTCGCAGGAGCGCAACAAGAAAAAAACACTGTTTTCATTCGTTACACCACACGATCGCGGAGCTTTCCCCTGCGATATGGACCGGGCGCCTTCTCGGCGGGCCTGCCGGTGCTACTGGCGCCGAGCGCTGAAGGAGGCCCCACGGGACGGCCTTCTTCACCGCACGCTAAAACAGTAACAGACAGCGATGAGCCCGCTCATCATGCCCCTCGGATATGACGCTTTCAAGTCAAACGAACGATGGATCGACGCTCGGCCATCAACGTTCTCGGTCTTGCCGTCAACGGCCGTTGTGCCGCGCCATCAGCTCGCCCAACTTGCGTTGGAGGCGCTGGTCGGATTCCTCTTCGACGGGTGTCGAGCCTGTCTCCGCAGGTACCGGCGAGGGTGTGTGGCGAACGGGGGTATCGCTAAGCCGCGCCGCCTTCGGGCGCGTTGCCGCTTCGCGTTTGGCCGGCTTCCCCTTGCGCCGGCGCTCCGCCTGGAGACGCTCGAGCTTCTTGCGCGCGTGTTCCGCAGCGCCATGATCCACTTTGCCGGCAGGGGAGCCGCTCAAGTCGATGCGCTCGGCCCCCTCACGCACCGACTTGAGGTAACGCGGGAGATTGACGTAACAGGCCAGCGCGCGACGAACCAGCTTTTCGGGCCAGGGTTCGCGAGCGGCCAACTCCTCGTGGATGCCAACCTGAAGAGGCCGCGTATGCCCCTTGAAGAAGGTATCGGCGTAGCGCTGATACCACTCGGCAAGCAGGGCCTGTGGAGACGGAGCCTCGCCGATAGGCAGATCGCTCTGAGCGTGCGTGCCCTGCTGAGGGGTAACCTCCTGGGGAGGCGACGGGGACTGGGCGTCCTCGCTGCCGGCCGTCCCATCGCCATCGGAGTGCGCAGAGCGGTGATGACCGATCAGTGCGGACAGACCCTTCGCCTGTCGATGGGAACGCTGGAAGACCGACGTCGGCGCCTCGCCATCGAGCCGCGCCTGGAGGCGCTGGTTGTGTGCCTCGAGCTCGCGATTCTGCTCGTCGAGTTCGCGATTTTCCTCGGCGAGCTCGAGCCTCGCGCCTTCCGACAGGGCCAGGCGTTCCTCGAGGGCCTGAAGGCGTACCTCGAGCTCGCGCTGACGAGCCTGCGCCGCCTCGGCTCGAGCCATGGACTCGGTCTTGCTGGCTTCCAGAACCTGACGCCCTTGCTCGAGTTCGGATAGCCGGGCCCGCAGAGCCTGATGCTGCACTCGCGCCTCGCGACGCGTTTCCAGTAGGTCGTCGATGCGCGATTCCAGTGCCGCCATGAGGCGACTGGGGCGTTCCTCGATCAACTCCGGATCCTCCATGCATGCCCAAGGGGTAGCAACGGCTTTCCGGCGAGCCGCCGCCAGTCGTCAGTCTGTGTCACTCCGCAGAGTCTGGCAAACCCCGGCGGCGATACTGGACGAAGTCGTAGGCTGGTTGCCCCTCGGCGGGCCGGCCCGGCACGCGCTGGCACTCCTCCCACTCGCAATCGGCCAGCTCGGGGAAGCGGGCATCGCCCTCCACCTCGACGGCCACCTCGGTCAGGTAGAGCCGGCTCGCCCTGGGCAGCGCCTGGGCGTAGATCTGACCGCCCCCCATCACCATGATCTCATCGACACCGTCGATGGTGGCCTGCTGGTCGGCCAGCGCCAGCGCCGCGTCCAAATCGTGGCAGACGCGCACGCCCTCAGCCTGGAAGTCAGGATCGCGGGTTACCACGATATTGAGCCGCCCGGGCAGCGGACGGCCGATGGACTGATAGGTCTTGCGCCCCATCACCAGCGGCTTGGCCTGTGTCATGCGCTTGAAGAACTTGAGGTCCTCGGGCAGATACCAGGGCAACTGGTTGTCCACCCCGATGACCCGATTCGCGGCCATGGCGGCGATCATCGCCACTGGAACGAAGGTCTTATTGTTCATACGGCCACCTCCGCCTTGATGTGGGGGTGCGGGTCATAGCCTTCGATGGCGATGTGCTCGAAGCGAAAGTCGAACAGGTTGGTGACGGACGGGTCGAGCACCAGCTGCGGTGCCGGCCTCGGCGTCCGCGAGAGCTGCTGTTCGGCCTGCTCCAGGTGGTTCAGATAGAGATGGGCATCGCCCAGGGTATGCACGAAATCACCCGGCTCGAGCCCCACGACCTGGGCAATCATCTGCGTCAGCAGCGCGTAGCTGGCGATGTTGAAGGGCACGCCGAGGAAAATATCGGCGCTGCGCTGGTAGAGCTGGCAGGACAGCCGACCCTCGGCCACGTAGAACTGGAAGAGACAGTGGCACGGCGGCAGCGCCATCTCGTCGACCAGCGCCGGATTCCAGGCCGACACGATCAACCGGCGCGAGCGTGGGTTGGTACGCAACTGTTCCAGCAGACCCACGATTTGATCGACATGGCCACCGCGCGGATTCGGCCAGCTACGCCACTGGTAGCCGTAGACCGGCCCCAGCTCGCCGTTTTCGTCGGCCCACTCATCCCAGATGCGCACCCCGTTGGCCTTGAGGTAGCCAATGTTGGTGTCACCGGCCAGGAACCACAGCAGCTCATGGATGATCGAGCGCAGATGTAGCTTCTTGGTAGTGATCAGCGGAAAGCCCCGCGACAGATCGAAGCGCATCTGATGACCGAACAGGGAGCGAGTACCGACGCCGGTGCGGTCATCGCGCTCCGCGCCATGCTCCAGCACGGCGCGCATCAGATCCAGATAGGGCTGTTCAAGGGCTGGCAGGGTCGAATCGGTCACGGCATCGTCGAGGCTGGGAAGTGAATCCCCCATTCTACACAGCGAAAGCTGGAAGCTGGAAGCTGGAAGCTGGAAGCTGGAAGCTGGAAGCTGGAAGCTGGAAGCTGGAAGCTGGAAGCTGGAAGCTGGAAGCTGGAAGCTGGAAGCTGGAAGCTGGAAGCTGGAAGCTGG
>NZ_JBIEKH010000038.1:0-25054 GCF_043496985.1 Halomonas sp. B23F22_20 | reverse complement strand
TGAAGATGTCCATGACCACGGCGGCCTTGCGCTTGGCGGTCCATCGCTTGATCGGGTTGTCGTCGCTCATCCTGTCCTCCTGATGGCTGCACTATAGCCTGTGCAGCTATGGAGGGGGTCACTTCACTGGGGCGCTGTGACCTGACCATTCATACACGTGATTCCATGGAAGAACTGTTTGGTGGTGGCTATGAAGTCGTCGATGTTTATGAACACAATTCTGAAGGCTCGACTTTAGTCGGGCGGAAAAAGCACTGGCACACTTACTCTGTCGTTGCTCGAAAAGTTATTTAACAATCGGTGGCATCGCGACCGATTTTTCGCCGCTTCGTATCTCCAAATCGGCGTATCAGCCAGGGGGCAGATCCCTACGATGCACATTCTTGTTACCGGCGCAGCAGGCTCCGGAACCAGCACACTCGGCAAGGCGCTCGCCAAGGAGCTGAATGCCTCCTTCCTGGAGGCCGATGACGTCTATTGGCTGGAAACTGATCCGCCTTTCACGACGAAAAGGCCTGTAGAGGAAAGGCGGAGGCTGATGATCGCGAGTCTGGAAAGCTATCCAGACGCAGTCGTCTCAGGGTCAGTGATGCAATGGGGCGAGGAAATTGAGAATGCTTTTGACGTGGTGATCTTTCTTTATGTGGAAGCGCATATCCGCTTGCAGAGGTTGCGGGAAAGAGAGATTTATCTTTTTGGCGCTGCGGACCCTGACTTCCTGGAATGGGCGGCACAGTATGACCAAGGTACGGCGCCGGGACGAAGTCTCGCCAGGCATCGTGCATGGCTGGAAAATCGCTCATGTCGCGTCATAACGCTAGAAAGGGGCTATGTCAGTGTCTGAGCAATTAGAAGTTTTAAGGCAAAACGGCCTGACTTACCGCTTCAGATGACCGCCCAATCCGCTGCCGCGCCTCGGTCGGCAATTGACCTTTGGTGTTAGCCATCAATCAGGAGTGAATCCAGCAACTGCTCCATCAGCGGCCCCAACGTCATGGGCCGCTGACGGAAGGCAGTGTGTGAAGCCTTACAGCGTCTCTTCCAGCAGCATGGCGAGCCGCTTGTGGTGCAAGTCGTCGGCGGCCGCGTCGTAGGAGGGGGCGTCCTTGGCGGTGAAGCCGTGGGCCGCGCCCTTGTAGAGCTCGGTGGCGAAGTGCACGCCGGCGGCGGCGAGTGCCTCGTCCATGCGGGCGATCTGCTCGGGCGGTAGCAGCTCGTCCTTGTCGGCATGGCCGAAGTAGACGCGGGCTTGGATGGCGTCGACCACGTTCACCGGGCTTTCGGCGTCGTCGGCCTTGGCCAGGTTGGCGGAGTGGAAGCCGGCCGCGGCAGCCACGCGCTCGGGGTGTTCGGCCGCCATGCGCAGCGCGAAGGCCGAGGTCATGCAGTAGCCGACCACGCCGACCTTGCCGTTTGCGAACTCCGCTTCTCGGTCGAGGCAGTCCAGCAGGGCGGTGAAGTCGCGGGATTGCGCCTCGGGGGTGAGGTGGCCGGCATACTCGACCAGCGTCGGGCGCACGTCGGGATCGCGGAAGGACTTGCCCTCGGGCACGATCTCGCCGGCGGCATCGCGGTAGTAGACGTTGGGCATCAACACGGCGTAGCCGTTGTCGGCGATCCGCTGGGCCTTCTCGTGATAGCAGGGGCGCAGGCCGCCGATATCGGTGAACAGCACCACGGCCGGCAGCGGGCCGTCGGCGTTCGCCGGCGTGACGATATGGGCGTCGATGGTGCCGTCGGCGGCGGGAATATCGATGGCGCGGGACATGGGGGCTCCTGAATAACGATAGGATTGGCGTGGCAGAGCGGCTCTGCCCGGCGTAGATATGATGCGCTTCTGGGTGTGGCACTCTCTACCATAACGAAGGAATGATCCTAAAGCCGCTTTGGCGATGCTTGCCGGGGCCGGGCGGTGAGCGAGGCGGCGATCCCGGCATCGTCCACGGTCTTGAACGGGAGATGGTGATGACAGAGCAAGCGGCGTTTTACGTGCTGTACCGCTTCAAGGTGAAGCCGAGGATGGAGGATACCTTCAAGGAAGGATGGCGTCGCATGACACAAGCCATTCGCGAACAGCGAGGCGGCCTGGGCTCGCGTCTTCATCGGGCCGATGATGGCTGGTGGGTGGCCTATGCGAAGTGGCCGAATCGCCAAGCCTGGGCGTCGTCACAGCAGAGGTCCGAGTCCCCGGACCGTGATGCTGCCGCACTCATGGCGGAGGCCATCATGGAGCGGTTGCCGCCCATTCCTCTGGAGCCCGAGATCGATCTGATCGACCGGCGTGCGGGGAAAGACGGCACGCCTTAAGGATCATGAATAGTGGGTCACTGCCCGCCTCCGATGATCAGCCGCAGTGCCTGAAGGCCGCCGAACTCGAGGCGGGTTTCCTCCGAGAACAGCGGGTGGCCGTGGAGGCTCAGGTCGACGGTGGCCGAGGCGCCCTGATAGCGCACGTCGGCGGTGATCTCGGCCTCGGTGCCCAGCGGCGCCAGCGGGCCGTAGCCGATGTCGTCCACTTCCACGACGCCGAGGCCGCTGTCAGCCAGCGCCTGGACGACGTCGTTCTCCAGTGCCATGCCGTAGCTGACATAGAGCCCGCCGTAGGCGAGGCCGGCGATGACGATCAGTAAGAGAACACGTCCCATCGAAGGGTTCCTCGTCGAAAGCGTGGGTCAGATAGCGGATGACGGGCGGGGCTGCCAGCCGCCCTCGCGGATCGCGGGGCAGCCCGCGACCTCGAGGTTGTAGAGATACAGCCAGGCCGGGCCGAAGGCGGTGGCATGCACGACGCGGTCGTAGGTGCCGCTGGCCGGCCGGCGGGCGCGGTAGTCCTCAAGCACGTCGAGGTCCTCGAGCCCTTTGGCGTCGACGCTGAACACCTCGACTTCGACGCCGCGCGAGGGGGCGAGCCGGGCGCCGGGGTAGGGGCCGAGGTCGAAGAGCGTTACGTCGGTGAGCACGTCCGCGCCCACGAACGCGGCGCCGTCCAGCCAGTGGTGGTTGCGCAGGCCGCGCTTCAGGGTGCCGTAGACGGCGACCAGGGGCGTGCGCTGGATGGCGAGGGCGGGGCTGTGCATGGGGCTGTCCTCTCGGGCGGCGTGGCGGACGCCAGTCTACCAGAGCGCCTGGCGCCCGGCAGTGAAGGGGGCAGGTGATTGGGGGCTTTGAGGGCGCCTGACGGCGCCATTCGCGCAGCAGAGCTGCGCTCCCACGCAAACCTCCCACGCAAACCGGGTCAGGCCGCGTACCGCGCCTGCCCTGCGTTGCGGTCTTACTCCATCGCCGAGTCGCGGCCGAGGTTCTCGGGTCCGAAGGAGTCGGGCAGCAGCTCGTCCATGGTGTAGCGGCGCAGCAGCGTGCCCTGGGCGTCGACGACGCGGATCAGCGTAGCGGGGCTCGCGAACTCGCGGATGCGCTGGCGGCAGTCGCCGCAGGGTGTGCACAGGTGCTCGCCGGGACCGATCACGTAGACCTCGCGCAGCTCGCGCTCGCCGGCGCTGGCCATGGCGGCGATCGCCGAGGCCTCGGCGCACAGCCCCTTGTAGTGGGCCACCTCGACGTTGGCGCCGGCGTAGCGGGTGCCGCTCTCGCTGACGATCAGCGCGCCCACCGGGTGGTTCGAGTAGGGCGCATAGGCGCGGTCGCGCACCGCGATCAGCGCCTCGACGATATCGGGCTGCACGCCGTTCCGATCGATGGCCTCGCTCATGCGCCGGCTCCTCGGGCCGCGTCGTCGCGCAGCACGCTGTCCAGGGCGATGGTCATCATCTCGTCGAAGGTGGTGGCGCGCTGGTCGCTGGACAGCGAGTCGCCCTTGACGATGTGGTCGGAAACCGTGCAGATAGTGGCGGCCCGGGCGCCGAACTCGGCGGCCACGCCGTAGAGGCCGGCGGCTTCCATCTCCACGCCGACGATGCCGTAGCGGCGCAGCAGCTCGACCATCTCGGGGCGCGGGTCGTAGAACAGGTCCGCCGAGAAGATGTTGCCGACCTTGACCGATACGCCCTGGGCCGCGGCGGCGTCCACCGCGTGGCGGGTCAGTTCGAAGTCGGCGATGGCGGCGAAGTCGTTGCCCAGGAAGCGGGTGCGATTGACGCCGGAGTCGGTGCAGGCACCCTGGCCGATCACCACGTCGCGCACCGCCACGTCGTCGCGCACCGCGCCGCAGGAGCCGACGCGGATCAGGCTCTTCACGTCGTAGTCGGTGATCAGCTCCTTGGCGTAGATCGACACCGAGGGGATGCCCATGCCATGGCCCATCACCGAAATCTCGCGGCCCTTGTAGGTGCCGGTGTAGCCGTACATGTTGCGCACCTCGTTGACGCAGCGGGCGTCCTCGAGGAAGGTCTCGGCGATGTACCTGGCGCGCAGCGGGTCGCCGGGCATCAGCACGGTGTCGGCGAAGTCGCCGCGCTCGGCCTTGATATGCGGTGTGGCCATGTTGGGTCTCCTTGGTCTAGTGAGCCGGAAAGTTGGCGTTGTCTGAAAAGTCGGCGAGCGAAGGTTAGACAAGGCAAAAATCAGCGAGAAGCCGGAGTTTACGAGCTGTAAATGAGGACTTTGAGCTGATTTTTAACGCCGTATAACCGAGCGCAGACACTTTTCTGGCAGCGCCTAGCGGGCCGGCAGGAAGCTCTCGCCGTCGTCCATGGGCGCCAGGCCGAGGTGGCGGGCCAGGCTCTGGCCGATGTCGGCGAAGCTGGCCCGCGCGCCCAGCGAGCCGGGCGCCAGGCCGGCGCCGCTGGCCAGCACCGGGATGTGCTCCCGGGTGTGGTCGGTGCCGGTCCAGGTCGGGTCGCAGCCGTGGTCGGCGGTGAGGATCAGCAGGTCGTCGTCCTCGAGCTTGTCCAGCAGCTCGGGCAGGCGGGCGTCGAAGGCCTCCAGGGCGGCGGCGTAGCCGGCCACGTCGCGCCGGTGGCCGTAGACCATGTCGAAGTCGACGAAGTTGGTCATGATCAGCGAGCGGTCGCCGGCCTCGTCGAGTGCCGCCAGGGTGGCGTCGAACAGGGCGTCGTGGCCGCTGGCCTTGATGGTCTGCGAGATGCCGCAGTGGGCGTAGATGTCGGCGATCTTGCCGATCGCCACCACCTGGCCGCCGTCGTCATGGAGCTTCTGGAGCACGGTGGGGGCGGGTGGCTCGACGCTGTAGTCGCGCCGCCCGGCGGTGCGGGTGAAGCTCGCGGCGCCGTCGCCGGCCGCCTTTTCACCGGCAAAGGGCCGTGCGATCACCCGGCCGATGTTGTAGGGCTCGAGCAGGCGCCGGGCGATCTCGCACACCTCGTAGAGGCGCGCCAGGCCGAAGCTCTCCTCGTGGGCGGCGATCTGGAACACCGAGTCCGCCGAGGTGTAGACGATGGGCTTGCCGGTGCGCACATGCTCCTCGCCGAGCCGGGCGATGATCTCGGTGCCGGAGGCGTGGCAGTCGCCCAGCACGCCGGGCAGTTCGGCCTCGCGGATCAGCGCCTGGAGCAGCTCGGTCGGAAAGCTGTGCTCGCGCTCCAGGAAGTAGCCCCACTCGAAGCGCACCGGCACCCCGGCGATCTCCCAGTGGCCGGACGGGGTGTCCTTGCCGGAGGAGATCTCCCGGGCGTGGCCGTAGGCGCCGGTGACGGTCGCCGGCGGCTCGACGCCCGCGGCCCAGGCACCGGTGCTCTCGTGGTGGGCGTGGAGAAGGCCCAGCCGGCCGAGGTTCGGCAGTTGCAAGGGGCCACGTTCGGAGGACGTCGCGCAGGCCTCGGCGATATGGCCCAGGGTATCGGCCCCGGCGTCGCCGAAGGCCGCGGCGTCGGGCGTGGCGCCGATGCCGAAGGAGTCGAGGACGAGCACGATAGCGCGTGTCATGGGGCCTCCCGACGGATGGTGTCTTGTATCAGTGTAGGTTCGGCCGGCGGCGTCTCGCCGAGTTCCAGGGCGGCGAGCAGCTGGCGCTCGGCGCGCTCGGCGTCGGATTCGCTTCTGGCATGAATGCGGGCCAGCGGCTCGCCGGCGGCCAGGCGGGTGCCCAGCGCGGCGATCTCGCTCAGGCCCACCGCCGGGTCGATGGCATCAGTGGGGGCGCGGCGTCCGCCGCCCAGCTCGACCACCGCCATGCCCAGCGCCCGGGTGTCGAAGGCGCCCAGGTAGCCGTCGCGCGGGGCGCGCACCTGGCGCGACACCGGAGCCTCGGGCAGGTAGTGGCCGGGGCGCTCGAGCAGGTCGGCGGGGCCGCCGAGGCCGGCCACCATGCGCGCGAAGCGCTCGGCGGCCGCGCCGGAGGCCAGCCGCTCGTCGAGCCGGCTCAGGGCCGCGTCGCGGTCGGCGGCCAGGCCACCGGCCAACAGCATCTCCGCGGCCAGGCTGCGGGTCACCTCGAGCAGGCGGCCGCCTCGGCGCTTGCCGGTCAGCACCGCCAGTGCCTCGCGCACCTCCACGGCGTTGCCGGCGCAGGGCGCCAGCGGCTGGCTCATGTCGGTGAGCAGGGCCGTGGTCGGGGTGCCGGCCTGACTCGCCACCTCGGCAATGCTCTCGGCCAGCTCCCGGGAGGCCTCGGGGGTGGGCATAAAGGCGCCGCTGCCGACCTTGACGTCCATCACCAGGGCGTCGAGGCCGCAGGCCAGCTTCTTGCCGAGGATCGAGGCGACGATCAGCGGCAGCGACTCCACGGTGGCGGTGACGTCGCGCACCCCGTAGAGGCGCTTGTCCGCCGGGGCCAGGCTGCCGGTCTGGCCGATGATCGCCACCCCGACGTCCTTGACCAGGCGGCGGAAGGTGGCGGTGTCCGGCGTGACCGAATAGCCGGGGATCGCCTCGAGCTTGTCGAGGGTGCCGCCGGTGTGGCCGAGGCCGCGCCCCGAGATCATCGGCACATGGCCGCCGCAGGCGGCCACCCAGGGGCCCAGCACCAGCGAGACCAGGTCGCCCACGCCGCCGGTGGAGTGCTTGTCGAGCACCGGGCCGGGCAGGTCGAGCCCGGCCCAGTCGAGCACCTCGCCGGAGTCGCGGGTGGCCTCGGTCAGCGCCACCGTCTCGGCGGTGTCCATGCCCTGCAGATAGATGGCCATGGCCAGGGCGCCGACCTGGGCGTCGGACAGGCTACCGTCGGTGATGCCCTGCACCAGCTCGCGGATCGTCGCGACGGGCAAGGGCTGCCCGTCGCGCTTGGCGCGGATAGCCTCCTGGGGAAGCATCAGTAGCCGTCCTCGGGGCCGGCGTTGCCCTCGAAGGCGCCCAGGGTGAGCAGCAGGTCGTCGAGCAGGCCCGAGGCGCCGAAGCGGAAGTGCGCCGGGGTCAGCCAGTTGGCGCCCATGAGGCGTTCGGCGAGCTGCAGGTAGGCCTGGGCGTCCTCGGTGGTGCGCACGCCGCCGGCGGCCTTGAAGCCGACGTCGCGGCCGCTGTCGCGGATCACTTCGAGCAGGATCTCGGCGGCCTCCAGGGTGGCGTTGACGGCGACCTTGCCGGTGGAGGTCTTGAGGAAGTCGGCGCCGCCCTCCACGGCCAGCTCGGCGGCGCGGCGGATCAGCGCCGGGTCCTTCAGCTCGCCGGTCTCTAGGATCACCTTGAGGCTGGCATCGCCGCAGGCGGCCTTGCACATCTCGACCAGCTCCTGGCCCACGGCTTCGTCGCCGGCCATCAGCGCGCGATAGGGGAAGACCACGTCGACCTCGTCGGCGCCGGAGGCCACCGCCTCGCGGGTCGCCCGGGCGGCGCGCATGACGTCGTCGCCGCCGTCGGGGAAGTTGGTGACGGTGGCGATCTTCACGCTGTCGTTCAGGCGGTGGGCGGTCAGCGCCCGGCGTGCCGGGACGATGAACTGCGGGTAGACGCAGATGGCCGCCGGGGTGCCCATCGGCGTCTTGGCCCGCTGGCACAGCGCCTCGATGGTGGCATCGGTGTCGTCGTCGTTGAGGCTGGTAAGGTCCATCAGCGACAGGGCCTGGCGGGCGGCGCGTTGCAGATCGGTCATGACGTTGTCCTGTAGCAAAGAGTCCTGAAGAGAAGCGTGACGCCGCGGCCGGGGCCGCGGCGTCGCCGGTTCATGCCCCGAGGGCGATGAAGAAGCCGGCCAGGGTAGCGGACATCAGGTTGGAAAGGGTACCCGCCAGCACCGCCTTGATGCCGAATCGGGCGATATCGTGGCGCCGGCTGGGGGCGATGCTGCCCAGGCCGCCGAGCAGGATGGCGATCGACGACAGGTTGGCGAAGCCGCACAGCGCGAACGACAGGATCGCCGCGGAGTGCTCGGACAGGGCCTTGCCGGTGGCCGCCACCACCTGCTCGCCGTCGAGGTAGGGCGCCAGATTGATATAGGCCACGAACTCGTTGACCACCAGCTTCTGGCCGATGAACGAGCCGGCCAGGGTGGCTTCCTGCCAGGGCACGCCGAGCAGGAAGGCCAGCGGCGCGAACAGCCAGCCCAGGATCATCTCCAGGCTCAGCGATTCCATGCCGAACCAGCCGCCGACGCCGCCGAGGATGCCGTTGACCAGGGCGATCAGGCCGATGAAGGCCAGCAGCATGGCGCCGACGTTGGCGGCCAGCATCAGGCCGGAGCTGGCCCCGGCGGCGGCGGCGTCGAGCACGTTGGTGGGGTGGTCTTCCTCTTCCTCGAGGCGTTCCTCGGCGGCGGAGACGCTGTCCTCGGGCGTCTCGGTCTCGGGCATCAGCAGCTTGGCGAACAGCAGCCCGCCGGGGGCGGCCATGAAGGAGGCGGCCACCAGGTACTCCATGGGAATGCCCAGCGCCGCATAGCCAGCCAGCACCGAGCCTGCCACCGAGGCCAGGCCGCCGCACATCACCGCGAACAGCTGCGACTGGGTCATCCGGGCGATGAAGGGGCGCACCACCAGCGGCGCCTCGGTCTGGCCGACGAAGATGTTGGCGGTGGCCGACAGCGACTCGGTGCGCGAGGTGCCGAGCGCCTTCTGCAGGGCGCCACCAAGGATGCGGATGATCCACTGCATGACGCCGATGTAATAGAGCACCGCGGTCAGCGAGGAGAAGAAGATGATCACCGGCAGCACCTTGATGGCGAACACGAAGCCGGTGGACTCGACGTCGGCCAGGCCGCCGAACAGGAAGCCGATGCCGTCGTTGGCGTAGAGCACTACCTGGCTGACGGCGTCGGAGACGGTGGCGAGCACCGCCTGGCCTGCGGGCACGTAGAGCACGAAGGCGCCGATGCCGGCCTGGATGGCGAAGGCGCCGCCCACGGTGCGCAGGCGGATGGCGCGGCGGTTGCTGGAAAAGATCAGGGCGATGGCGACCAGTGTCACCATCCCGACCAGGCTCATGATCAAGGTCATGGGGATGTCCTTGTAGTTGGCGGCAGAGGCGTGTGCGACACGCCCCGGGGCCGGCGATGGCTCACGATGAGGCGCTACGTCACAGGAAGTTGTACTTCAGGGTGTAGATCATCGCATTCTGATAGTCGTCGGCGGTACCCAGCTTGTTGTGCGAGTAGCGATACTGCAGGCCGGTGGTGATGGCGTCGACCGGGTGCCACCACAGGGCCACGGCGCCGTTGGTGCCGACCTCGCCGGCCGGGCCGTTGACGTAGTTCTGGGCCAGGTAGTCGTCGTTGCGATCGAAGGTCTGCTCGTGCCAGTTGGTGACGCTGAGGTTCTGACCGAAGGCCTGGAAATCGTAGCCCAGCACCCAGCCGGCCATGTAGCCGTTCTCGCCGTCGTAGCCGCCTTCGCCGCTTTCGACCCAGGCCTTGCCGATGAACGGCTTGAACCACAGGCCGTTGGCGAAGGTATGGCGGAAGCCCAGGCCGGCGATGCGGTCCTGCTCCTCGCTGTCGAAGCCGTAGTCGCGGAAGTCGTAGACGTGGAAGTACAGCGAGAAGGGTGACTCGCCGAGATAGATATGCGAGGTGACCTTGGCGGCGCTGCGGCGATTGTCGCGGGTGTCGTCCTCGAGGGTATCGTTGTGGGGGTTCTCGAAGTCGTAGAAACCGTAGAACTCGCCCCAGTCGAAGCCCACGCCGCCCTCGAGCTCGAGGTAGAAGAAATCGCCCTTGGCGGCGTTGCTGGCGGTGCGCTGTTCGGTGCCGTCGGACCAGTCGAGGTAGTTGACCGAGGCGTTGGCGAATGACCACAGCGGGGTGAAGGGCGAGGCGGCGTCGCCGGCGTTCTCGTCGGCCGCGGCGGGCAGCGCGGCGGCGCCCAGCAGCAGGCCGGCGAGGGGAACGAGGGCACGGGGCGTCGTCATGTGGTTCGGCATGGAATCGGCTTCCTTTGGTGTTGTTGTCGTGTGATGCGCCGGGGATGCAAGGGGACGGACGATCACGTCGACATCGGAACGTGAACCCGGTCTGACCGGGGCGATGAGCGGGTGAGCGACGTGTATGTTATTAGAGTAACACGTCTATGTTATTTTAATCACATTTCGCGTCGCAACCCCGAGATCGGGGTTGCGTCAACGCAACGGGATCGGGGGCTCGCCGAGCGCCGTCCCGAGAGGCGAGAGGTAGTGGAGTGAATGAGCGAAGTGCGGCGCGGCTGGCGCGCCTGCGAGAAGCCCTGGATGAGGGCGGCAGCCTGCGGCTGAGTGAGGCGGCGGCGCTGTGCGAGGTCTCGGCGATGACCATTCGCCGCGACCTGGCGGCCGCCGACGATCAGCTGGTGTTGATCGGCGGCTACCTGATGCGCGGCGACGACCCCCGCCATGGCACGGCTTACGACCTGGCCGTGCAGCGCGACCGCCACGCCGAGGCCAAGCGCCGGCTGTGCGAGCGGGCGCTGGCGACCCTGGAGGAGGGCGACACCTTGTTCATCGACTGCGGCACCACCTTGATGCCGCTGGCGATGAGCCTGCCGGAGGACCTGTCGCTGACGGTGGTCACCTATGCCCTCAACGTGGCCGAGGCGGTGAGCGCCAGGCCGGGCGTGCGGCTGTGGCTGCTGGGCGGGGTCTACCATGATTCGTCGCGCTCCTTCTCCAGCGACGACATGGCCGAGACGATCCGCTCCTTCGGCCTCAACAAGGCCTTCCTGTCGGCGGCCGGCGTGCACCCGCGCCAGGGGCTTAGCTGCTTTCATTTCCACGAGGTGGCGCCCAAGCAGGCTGCCATCGCCACCGCCCAGCGCCGGATACTGGTGGTCGATGCCAGCAAGCAGGGGCTGGTGCGCCCGGCGCGCTTCGCCGGACTCGAGGACATCGATGAGGTGATCACCGAGGAGCCCGCCGCCGAGTGAAGCGACGGGCCCGTGCGGCGCACGGCGGTGGGCCCCGCTTCCCGCCCGGGAGGCGGGGCGTGGGGAATGCGATGGTGAATGCGACATGGGCGCCTCGTATTGTCGTTGTCTCGAGCGTGGATGTCGGAGGTGTTGGCCGGGCGTGGCCTCAGTCGACCAGGCGCAGCAGGGCGTCGTAGGCCTGGTCGAAGGCGGCGAGGCCCTCGCGTTGCAGGCGCTCGCCGATCTCGTCCAGGTCGATGCCCAGGGCGGCCAGCTCGGCGAGCCGCTCACGGGCTGTCGCCAGGCCTTGGGTCAGCGTCTCGGCCGCCTCGCCGTGGTCGGCGAAGGCCGCCAGGGTGGCGTCGGGCACGGTGTTGACGGTGTCGGGGCCGATCAGCTCCTCCACGTACATGACGTCGGAGTAGGCCGGGTTCTTGGTGCCGGTGCTGGCCCACAGGCAGCGCTGGGGCTTGGCACCGGCCGCGTGCAGCTCGGCGAAGGCCTCGCCGCCGAAGGTCTCTTGCCAGCGCGCGTAGGCGGCCTTGGCCGAGGCCACGGCGATATGCCCGCGCAGGTGGGCGGCGGACTCCGGCAGCTCGCCGTCGACCAGGGTGTCCACCCGGCTGAGGAAGAAGCTCGCCACCGCGCGGATGTGGTCCACCGGCTGGCCGGCGGCGTGGCGGGCGGCCAGGCCGTCGCAGTAGGCCGCGAAGACGTCGTCGAGATGGCGCGGCGAGAACATCAGGGTCACGTTGACGTTGAGCCCGGCGGCGATGGCGTTGCGGATCGCCGGCAGGCAGGCCCGGGTGGCCGGGATCTTGATCATGGCGTTGGGCCGGTCGATGGCCGCCCACAGGCGCTTGGCGGCGGCCAGCGTGGCGTCCGGATCCTGGGCCAGGCGCGGCGAGACCTCGAAGCTGACGAAGCCCGCCTCGCCGCCGCTGGCGTCGAAGCGCGGGCGCAGCAGGTCGCAGGTCGCGCGGATGTCGGGCAGCACCAGCGCCTCGAAGCGGCGCTCGGGGTCGGGCTCCCGGTCGCGCAGGCGCGCCAGGTCGTCGCGGTAGAGCGGATCCTCGGCGATGGCCTTGTGGAAGATCGCCGGGTTGGAGGTGACCCCGGCGATGGCGTCTTCCTCCAGCCAGCGTGCCAGCCGACCGCTGTCGAGCAGCCGGCGCGAGAGGTTGTCCAGCCAGACCTGCTGGCCGAATTCGGCGATGCGACTCAGACGACTCATGCGGATACCTCCTGGGATGCGGGGGTGGGGGCCAGCAGTCGGCGGGCCCGTGCGGTGACGGCCTCGGCGGTGAGGCCGAAGTGGCGATACAGGGCATCGGCCGGGCCCGACTCGCCGAAGGTGTCGAGCCCCACGACGTCGCCGTGGAGGCCCACGTACTTGCGCCAGTAGTCGGTGACGCCGGCCTCCACGGCGAGGCGCGGCACCCCGGGCGGCAGCACCGCGTCGCGGTAGCCGCGGTCCTGGCGATCGAAGGCGAAGGTCGAGGGCAGCGACACCACCCGGGCCTGCACGCCTTCGTCCGCGAGCCTTGTTCGGGCCTCCACGGCCAGTTGGATCTCCGAGCCGGTGGCGATCAGTACCAGGTCCAGCGGGCCGTCCTCCCGGGCGAGCACGTAGCCGCCACGGCGGATTTCTGCCAGCTGTGTGGCGTCGCGGGGCTGGGCGGCCAGCGCCTGGCGGCTGAGCACCAGGCTGGTGGGCGTGGCGGTGTGCTCGAGGGCGGCCTGCCAGGCGACGCGGGTCTCGACGGCGTCACAGGGGCGCCAGACGTCCATGTTGGGCATCAGGCGCAGGGTGGCGGTCTGTTCCACCGGCTGGTGGGTGGGGCCGTCCTCGCCGAGGCCGATGGAGTCGTGGGTGAACACGAAGATCGGATTGATCTTCATCAGCGCGGCCATGCGCAGGGCGTTGCGGGCGTATTCGGAGAACATCAGGAAGGTGCCGCCGAAGGGCCGCAGGCCGCCATGCAGGCAGAGGCCGTTCATCACCGCGGCCATGCCGAATTCGCGCACCCCGTAGTGCACGTAGTTGCCGCCGCCGTGGCGACCGACCGGACGGGCCTGGTCCCACAGCGTCAGGTTGGAGCCGGCCAGGTCGGCGGAGCCGC
The DNA here is from genome assembly GCF_043496985.1 of Halomonas sp. B23F22_20. Lineage (NCBI taxonomy): Bacteria > Pseudomonadati > Pseudomonadota > Gammaproteobacteria > Oceanospirillales > Halomonadaceae > Halomonas > Halomonas sp. B23F22_20. Next base: position 11,772 of record NZ_JBIEKH010000038.1, on the reverse strand, counting down.
CGACCAGTTCCGGGAGCCCCGCGGCGAAGGCCTGGATCGCCTGCTGGCTGGCCTTGCGCGTGGCGAGCTTTTCTCCCTTCTCGGCCACGGCCTCGAGCCGCTGCTGGGCCTGGCGGGCAAAGTCCTCGGGCAGCTCGCCGGCGAGGCGGCGCTCGAAGTCTCGGGCGGCCTCGGGATGGGCCTCGGCGTAGCGGGTGAACATTGAGCGCCAGGCGGTCTCGTCGCGTTCGCCGCGCTTTCGGGCACTCCATGCCTCGGCGACGTCATCGGGGATGACGAAGGGCGCATGGGGCCAGTTCATGGCCTCGCGGGCGGCGCGGATCTCGGCGTCGCCCAGCGGCGCGCCGTGGCTGGCGGCGCTGCCCTGCTTGGTGGGTGCGCCCTTGCCGATCAGGGTGCGGCAGGCGATCAGGGTGGGGCGGTCGTCGTCCTTGGCCAGGGCAATGGCGGCGTCGATGGCCGCCACGTCGTGGCCGTCGACGGCGGGGATCACCTGCCAGCCGTAGGCGTCGAAGCGGCCTGCGGTGTCGTCGCTGAACCAGCCCGTGACCTCGCCGTCGATGGAGATGCCGTTGTCGTCGTAGAGCACGATCAACTTGCCGAGCCCCAGGGTGCCGGCCAGCGAGGCGGCCTCGTGGCTGATGCCCTCCATCAGGCAGCCGTCGCCGACGAAGGCGTAGGTGTGATGGTCGACCAGCGGCAGGCCGTCGCGATTGAATTCCTCGGCCAGCAGTCGCTCGGCGAGTGCCAGCCCCACGGCGTTGGCCAGCCCCTGGCCCAGCGGGCCGGTGGTGGTCTCGACGCCTGGGGTGTAGCCGAGTTCAGGGTGGCCCGGGGTGCGGCTGTGCAGCTGGCGAAAGGCGGCCAGGTCGTCGCGGGAGAGATCATAGCCGGTCAGGTGAAGCAGGGCGTAGAGCAGCATCGAGCCGTGGCCATTGCTGAGCACGAAGCGGTCGCGGTCGGGCCAGTCGGGATTGGCCGGATTGTGGCGCAGGTGGCGGTGCCACAGGGCGACGGCGATCTCGGCCATGCCCATGGGCATGCCGGGGTGGCCGGAGCCGGCCTGCTGCACGGCATCCATGGCGAGCGCGCGCAGCGCGTTGGCGAGGGTATCGGTGTCGGGCGTTGTCATTATCGGTGTCCAGCTAGTGAAGGATCAGTGGTTGACAGTGGGCTGAGCAAAGCGGGCCTTTCCCGGCGACAAGCCCCGAGGTGTCGGACCATCGCGAGGGCGCTGTGAACCCATCCCTGGGCGCTACCGTTGCCCTGCAGCGCTCTTGCATCCTGCGCCGCTTGCAGGGCCTGGGTTGGCCATCCATGGCCAACCCGTTCGGCGGGAGGAACATCCACTGGATGTTCCTCTCCTTCCGCCTCACCCCTGGCAAAGGACCCTCGCTTCGCCTTGTCCCCGGCGGCCTCGCCACAGAGTGTCTGGCGAAAGCGCTTATTCCCCCTTTGGCTTCTCGGGGGCGACGAAGGTGTCCATGAACAGCGTCATCAGGCGTTCGCCGTCGACGTCCACGCAGACCCGCTGCGAGGGCAGGCCGTCCCAGGCGTTGGGGGGGAAATCCTGGGCGTCGGGGCGCTGGATGGTCTGGCCCATGGCCAGGCCGTCGCGCACGGCGCGTACCGGGCCGCGGCGCACCTCGAACAGGCCCGGGTCGAGCACGTAGGCCACGGCGCTGGAGTCGTGGACATAGCAGCCGTCGATGGCCTCGCGCTCGGAGTAGAAGTCCACGTAGTGGCGCGAGATCCGCCACATGAAGTCGCCGTCCTCGCCGCCCTGGTCGCGCAGGCGACGGAAGTCGGCGTCGCGCATCAGCACCTTGTGGGTAACGTCCAGGCCGACGATGGCGACCGGCCAGTCGGCGCTGAACACCAGGTCGGCGGCGTGCGGGTCGCCGTGGATGTTGGCCTCGGCCACCGGCGTGATGTTGCCGCCCTGGCCGCCGACGCCGAAGGCGCCGCCCATCACCACGACTTCCTTGACCAGGCCGGCGATGGCCGGGTCTTCCTTGAGCGCCAGGGCCAGGTTGGTCAGCGGGCCGACCGCGATCAGCGTCACCTCGCCGGGGTGGCGGCGCACGGTGTCGATGATCAGTTGGTAGGCGGGCCGCGGGTCCAGCGCCAGGGTCGGCTCGAAGGAGAGCCCGGCGTTGCCCAGGCCGTCGTCGCCGTGGACGAAGGTGGGCGGTGCCGACTTGGGCATCGCCAGGGGCTCGGCCGCGCCGCGGGCGACGGGGACCTCGAGGCCGAAGCGCTGGGCCAGGTAGCGGGCGTTGCGGGTGGTGGTGTCGGTGCGGGCGTTGCCGTGCACCGTGGTGATGCCCTGCAGGTCGAGGCCCGGGTGGCGATGCAGGAACAGCAGCGCCATGGCGTCGTCGATGCCCGGGTCGGTGTCGAAGATCACCTTGGCGGGGGTAGGGGCGGGCGCGGGGGTGGCCATCGTGGTTCTCCTGTAGGGGTCAGTGGTCGGCGAGTTCGTCGCGATGGGGGATCGACGCCTGGGCGCCGGGGCGGGTGACGGCGATGGCGGCGGCGGCCTGTCCCTCGCGGACAGCTGCCTCCACGCTGGCGCCACGCAGCAGCGCCGCGGCGAAGCCGCCGACGAAGGTGTCGCCGGCCGCGGTGGTGTCGACGGCGGCGACCTTCGGTGCCGGATAGTGGTGCAGGCCGCTGTCGTCGGCCGCGACCACGCCCTGGGCGCCCAGGGTGACGAGGATCTGGCGGCAGCCGGACTGGCGCAGGCGGCGGATGGCCTGGGCGGCGTCGTCCGGATGTCCGACGGGGTGGCCGGAGAGGGCCGCGGCCTCGCTCTCGTTGACCACCAGCCAGTCGACCAGCGCCAGAACGTCCTGCGGCAGGGTCATGGCCGGCGCGGCGTTGAGCAGGGTAGTGACGCCATGGCGGCGGGCGCGGGCCAGCGCCTCGCGAACCGTGGCCAGCGGCACCTCCAGCTGGCAGACCAGCAGGCGGGCCCGGCCCAGCGTGGCATCGGCGCTGGCTATGTCCGAGGGGGAGAGCTCGCCGTTGCTGCCGGGAATGACCACGATGCTGTTCTGGCTGGCGTCATCGACCTGGATCATGGCCACGCCGGTCTCGGTATCGGGGCGTGCCAGCACGCCTCGGTGGTGGATGCCTTCGCGGTCGAGGTTGGCCACCAGCGCCCGGCCGTAAGCATCGTCGCCGACGCGACCGACCATCGCCGTGTTGGCACCCAGGCGCGCCAGGGCCACGGCCTGGTTGGCCCCCTTGCCGCCGGGGGTGGCGTCGAAGCCTTTGCCGAGCAGGGTCTCGCCCGGTTGGGGGTGGCGTGGCGTGCGGACCACGAGGTCCATGTTCAGGCTGCCGACGACGATGGCGTCGGCATGTGCGGTCGAGGCGCCGTCCCGAGGCGGAGCGATAGGGGCGGTGGTCACGGCATTCACCCTGTGTTGTTGATGGAAGGCCGACCCGAAGACGGGCCGTGGGCTCGATGGATGGCGTTCACCCTAGCGCAGAGAAAAACGTTTGCGCAAACGTTTTTATTTACCCCATTTGGGGTATCCTGACCCCGTGTCAGACGTTGACAGGAGGGTGGTAGAGGGCATTCCCGGCGACGGATCTGGACGAGCCGTGAAGCGCTGCTACTCGGCGAATCAATGCGTTATGCTGGTGTCATCGAGGGCCGCGGGTGACGTCTCAGGCGGTCGAGGCACGAGCGGCAGGCAGGAGAGGCAATGAACGGGCGACGAGCGGCGGGCAAGCGCGGCAGGGGCGGCCAGCGGCGATGGTGACGATTACCGATGTGGCCAGGGAGGCGGGGGTGTCCGTGTCGACCGTGTCCCACGTGGTCAACGGCACGCGCTTCGTCAAGGCGGATACTCGCGAGCGCGTCATGGCGGCGATCGAGCGGCTCGATTTCACTCCCAGTACCTCGGCGCAGTCGCTGAAGAAGAATGTGACGCACACCGTGGGGATGATCGTCACCAGCTCGACCAACCCCTATTTCGCCGAGGTGGTCGCCCGGCTCGAGTCGGAGCTCTACGAGGCCGGCTTCAACTTGATGCTGTGCAATTCCGGACGCGACATCGACAAGCAGCGCAGCTACATCCGCACGCTGAAGGGACGGCGCATCGACGGGCTGCTGGTACTGGAGTCGGTGCTCTCCGATGCCTACCTGGAACTGCTGGGGTCATGCAGCTTCCCGGTGGTGATGCTGGATTCGGACACGCCGAGCCTGACCAGCGTCAGCGACGATTCCGAGCTCGGCGGTTATCTGGCGACCCGCCATCTGATCGAGCAGGGCCACCGGGCGATTGGCTGCATCGCCGGGCCCGTGCAGCATCATCAGTCGATACGCCGCTTCCGCGGTTTCCAGCGCGCCCTGGCCGAGGCGGGGCTGTCGCTGGAGCCGGATTGGGTGCATGCCGGTGGCATGGACAGCGAGAGCGGGGAGGCGGCGGTGCGCCAGCTGTGCAGGAGCCGCCGGCGCCCCACCGCGCTGTTTGCCTTCAATGACTTCTCGGCGCTGGGCGCCATCAGCCAGGCGACCCGGCAGGGGCTGCGCGTGCCCGAAGACCTGTCGGTGATCGGCTACGACGATATCGAGATCGCGCGCCTGCTGAGGCCCGCCCTGACCACCGTGCGCCAGCAGACCGCGACGCTGTGCCGGGAGGCCTGTCGGCTGCTGACTCAGGCCATCGCCGACAAGCGCAGCGACGTCGAACAGTTGCACGTCGCGCCGGAACTCATCGTGCGCGAGTCGGTCGCACCTCCCGATGAGTGAGTGACGCGCCGACCATCGGCTTGCTCGGGATCAAGCCTTGTCGACGTGGACTTGCTATGTTGAAGGCGAGCGCCGATGACGTGGCGCGCCCTTGTGCTGCTTTCCGGAGGCCTTGCCATGCGTGCCGCAGATGTCATGACTCCCCATGTGATCAGCGTGTCGCCCGACAGCGAAGTGCGCGAGATCGCCAGCCTGCTGATCGAACACGGCATCAGCGCGGTCCCGGTGGTGGACGAGCGGGAACACCTGCTTGGCATCGTCAGCGAGGGAGACCTGATCCGCCGCCTCGGCGAGGAAGAGCCGCGCTCGTGGTGGCTGCGGCTTTTTGCCGCAGGCGATCAGGCGGCGGACTATGTGCGCACCCACGGGCGCCTGGCCCGTGAGATCATGACGCCGAATCCCGTCACCGTGGAAAAGGACGAGCCGCTGCATCGGATCGCTGCCCTGCTGGAGCGACGGCGGATCAAGCGAGTGCCGGTGCTGCGCGACGGGCGGCTGGTGGGCATCGTCAGCCGCTCCAACCTGCTGCGCGGCTTCTCGGTGGCGGAGCCCTCCGCGGCACCGACCGGCGGCGATCGGGCGATTCGCGACGCCATCCTCGAGGAGGTGGATCGCCATACCGGGGTGATGGTCGAACGTCTCAACATCATCGTTGCCGATGGCCGGGTACAGCTCTGGGGGCTGGTCGATAGCCAGGAACAGCGCCTGGCCGTGCAGGTCGCCGCCGAGAACGCCGCAGGCGTTCGTTCGGTGGAAAACAACCTGGGGTTCATGCCGCGAGGCATGGGCGGCTACTGAGCACGGGCTCCTCCCGGCGCCCGTTATCCTCCGACACCGGCCTGCCGGGGCTGGTGCGACACATGCGGCAAATCGCCTCTTTCCTCTCTTGCGCGTTTCCTACACAATACGTTCCCCGCGGCCGGACCCTTTCTCGCGCGCCCCATAGAGGCGTTCGCGGGGGTTTGGCCATGAGTGAGCCGAGCCCTTTCCACGATGGTTAGCCTTTGCTGCGGTCATGGGTCAACCGGCGCAGGACAGGTCTCGGTCTTTGCGTAGCTTACTTGCTACAAGTCAGCAGGATTTTTTCCTGTCGCCAAGCCTGACGAGGTCGAAACATGAATCGAACTCCCCCCCTGCGCAAGCTCGGAGTCTTGCTGCTGGCGGTGTTGCCCCTGGTGTTGGCAGGGTGCAGCTCGGCGCTGCTGGACCCCAAGGGCCAGATAGGGGAAGAACAGCGAACCCTGATCCTCACGTCCTTCGGTCTGATGCAGATCGTGGTCATTCCCGTGATCGTGATGACGCTGCTCTTCGCCTGGCGCTATCGCCGCAGTAACCGCGAAGCCTCCTACCGTCCGGATTGGCACCACTCCAATCTGATCGAGGCCATCGTCTGGTTCATCCCCTGTGTGATCATCGTCTTCCTGGCGGTGCTGACCTGGTATACCTCGCACAGCCTGGACCCGCACAAGCCCATCGAGCCGACCGCAGAGCAGCAAGAGCCGATCGAGATCCAGGCCGTATCGCTGGATTGGAAATGGCTGTTCATCTATCCCGAGCAGGGCATCGCCACCGTCAACGAGCTGGCTTTCCCCGAGGATACTCCGGTGCACTTCCGAGTGACCTCCGGTTCGGTGATGAACGCCTTCTTCATCCCGCGTCTGGGTAGTCAGATCTATGCCATGGCCGGCATGGACAACGACGTTCACCTGGTCGCCGATGAGCCGGGCGTGTATGCCGGTCGTTCCACCAACTACAGCGGTGCGGGCTTCGCGGACATGACCTTCAAGGCTCACGTGAGCACCCAGCAGGACTTCGATGCCTGGGTCGAGAAGGTGCGCGAGTCGTCCGAGTCCCTGACCTACCCCGATGAGTACTATGCCCTGGCCGCGCCTAGCGAGGCTAACCCGGTCGAGTACTTCTCCGAGGTATCCCCCTCTCTCTACGAGAGCATCATCAAGAGCTTCAAGGCTGGCGGTCGTCACGCCGAGTACATGGCAGCCATCGCGGGCAATGGCCATGGTGCTGGCCACGGCGAAGCCGCAGACGCCCACGGCGAGTCCGAGAGCGCGGAGGCAGCGGAGTAAATTATGTTCGGAAAACTGACTCTGGAGGCGATCCCCTACCACGAGCCGATCATCATGGTGACCGCTGCGGCCATCGCGATCGGTGGGCTCGGGCTGGTAGGGGCGCTGACCTACTTCAAGAAGTGGGGCTACCTGTGGACGGAATGGATCACTTCCATCGACCACAAGAAGCTCGGCATCATGTACTTCATCGTGGCGCTGGTGATGCTGATTCGCGGCTTCGCCGATGCCATCATGATGCGCAGCCAGCAGGCGCTGGCAGCGGGCGGCGCCGAAGGCTTCCTGCCGCCGCACCACTATGACCAGATCTTCTCCGCCCATGGCGTGATCATGATCTTCTTCGTCGCCATGCCCATGGTCATCGGCCTGATGAACCTGGTGGTGCCGCTGCAGATCGGTGCGCGTGACGTGGCCTTCCCGTTCATGAACAACCTGAGCTTCTGGCTGTTTGCGGCGGGCGTGGTGCTGGTCAACATCTCCCTGGTGGTGGGTGAGTTCGCCCAGACCGGCTGGCTGGCCTATGCGCCACTATCGGGCATAGAGTACAGTCCCGGCGTCGGGGTGGATTACTGGATATGGGCGTTGCAGATATCGGGTATCGGCACGACCCTGACCGGTATCAACTTCTTCGTCACCATCATCAAGATGCGCACCAAGGGCATGAAGCTCTTCCGCATGCCCATCTTCACCTGGACCTCGCTGTGCGCGAACGTCCTTATCATTGCCTCTTTCCCGATTCTGACTGCGACCATCGCACTGCTGACGCTCGATCGTTACCTGGGGATGCACTTCTTCACTAACGATTTCGGCGGCAACATGATGATGTACGTCAACCTCATCTGGGCCTGGGGCCATCCCGAGGTTTACATTCTCATCCTGCCGGCGTTCGGCGTATTCTCCGAGGTCATCTCGACCTTCGCACGCAAGCGTCTGTTCGGATACGGCACCATGGTGTGGGCGACCGTCGCCATTACCGTGCTGTCGTTCATCGTCTGGCTGCACCACTTCTTCACCATGGGAGCGGGTGCCAACGTCAATGCCTTCTTCGGCATCATGACGATGATCATTGCCATCCCGACCGGGGTGAAGATCTTCAACTGGCTGTTCACCATGTACCGCGGCCGGATCGAATTCACCTCGCCGGTGCTGTGGACCCTGGGCTTCATCATCACCTTCTCCATCGGTGGCATGACCGGGGTGATGCTGTCCATTCCGGCAGCCAACTTCGTGCTGCACAACAGCCTGTTCGTCATCGCTCACTTCCACAACGTCATCATTGGTGGCGTGGTGTTCGGCATGCTGGCGGGCCTGACCTACTGGTTCCCGAAGGCCTTCGGCTTCACCCTCAACGAGAAGTGGGGCAAGCGCTCCTTCTGGTGCTGGCTGGTCGGTTTCTACGTCGCCTTCATGCCGCTGTACGTGCTGAGCTTCTTCGGTGCCGTGCGTCGCATGCAGTCCTACGCCAACAGTGAATGGCAGCCGCTGATGCTCGTCGCCTGGGTCGGCGCCGTGATCATCATGTGCGGTATCGCCTGCACCGTGATCCAGTTCTACGTCAGTATCCGCGACCGTAAGCAGAACCAGGACGTCACCGGCGATCCCTGGGACGGCCGTACCCTGGAGTGGGCGACCTCTTCTCCGGCGCAGTTCTACAACTTCGCGCATCTGCCCGAGATCAAGGGTGTCGACGACTTCTGGCGCATGAAGGAAGAGAACGGTGGCAAGCTGCCGCTGTCCGAAGCTCCTTATCAGGACATCCACATGCCCAAGGACACCTGGGAAGGTCCGGTCATCGGTGGCCTCTCCATCGTCTTCGGCTTCGCCCTGATCTGGCACATCTGGTGGCTGGCCATCGTCGGTGGCCTCGGCATGTTTGGTGTGTTCATGGCGCGCATCTTCCGTGAAGACGTCGACTACTACGTGCCTGCTGCGGAAGTCGAACGCATCGAGCGCGAGCACCGTCAGCGCGTCGAGCGTGGCGTTTCGCAGTCTTCAACCTATGCATCCCAGGTAGGAGGGCAGGCGTAATGTCTACTGATACCCTGAGCAACCACGGGGATCATGCTCACGAGCACGATCACCACGACACCGCGGGCACCAAGCTCTTCGGTTTCTGGGTCTACCTGATGAGCGACCTGATCATCTTCGGGTCGCTGTTCGCCACCTTCGCCGTGCTCCTCAAGGGCACGGCCGATGGTCCGACGCCCGGTGAGATCTTCGAGCTGCCCTTCGTTCTGGTCGAGACCTTCCTGCTGCTGTTCTCGAGCTTCACCTACGGGATGGCGGTACTGGCGATGAACGCCGACCGCGCGTCCCAGGTGAAGGCCTGGCTGGCGATCACCTTCCTGCTCGGCGCGGGCTTCGTTGGCATGGAGGTCTACGAGTTCCAGCACCTGATCCATGAAGGCTTCGGTCCGGATCGCAGCGCTTTCCTGTCGGCCTTCTTCACCCTGGTCGGCACCCACGGCCTGCACGTGACCTTCGGCCTGATCTGGATTCTGGTCATGCTGATCCAGGTGCAGACCAAGGGGCTGACCGACATGACGCGCCCGCGGATCATGTGCCTGAGCCTGTTCTGGCACTTCCTGGATATCGTCTGGATCTGCGTCTTCTCCTTCGTCTACCTGATGGGAGTCCTGTGATATGAGCGGACACGCCTCTCATGCCGAGCAGAGCCACGGCAGCGTCAAGTCCTATGTGATCGGCTTGATTCTGTCCATCGTGCTGACCATCATCCCGTTCGGGGTGGTGATGACGGGATCCTTCGCCACGTCAGCCACCGTGCTGATCGTCGTGGCCACCGCGGTGGCTCAGGTGCTCGTGCAGTTGATCCTGTTCATGCACATGAGCACCAAGACCGATGAGGGCTGGAACGTCACGGCCTTCGTCTTCACCGCGTCGATCCTGGTCCTGGTCATCGGAGGTTCCCTATGGATCATGCACAACCTGCATCTCAACATGATGATCGGGTGATGACAGCCTCCTCGCGGCGTCGGGACTACCTGGCTCTGACCAAGCCGGGGATCATCGGTGGCAACGCCATCTCGGTACTGGGCGGCTTTTTCCTGGCCGCCCAGGGCCAGATCGATCTCTGGCTGCTGCTGGCCACGCTGGCAGGATTGTCCCTGGTGATCGCTTCCGGGTGCGCTTACAACAACGTCATCGATCGCGATATCGATGCGGTGATGGAGCGCACCCTCAGCCGGCCCCTGGTGCAGGGGCGGCTGTCGGTGGCAGAGACGCTGCGCTTCGCGACCCTCCTGGGGGTCGCGGGCTTCGCCCTGTTGGCGGTGTTCACCAACGCCGTGACCGTGGGCCTGGCGGCTTTCGGTTTCGCCATCTATGTGGGCGCCTACAGCCTGTGGCTAAAGCGTAGCTCCGAGTACGGCACCCTGGTGGGTAGCCTGTCCGGTGCCATGCCGCCGGTGGTGGGCTACTGTGCGGTGTCCGGTCAGTTCGATGGCGGTGCGCTGACGCTGTTGGTGATCTTCTGCCTGTGGCAGATGCCGCATTCCTATGCCATCGCCATCTTCCGCTTCAAGGATTACGAGGCGGCTAAGATCCCCGTCCTGCCCGTGGTGCGCGGCATCGGTACCGCCAAGCACTACATCCTGGGCTATGTGGTGGCCTTCGTCTTCGCCTCCCTGGCGTTGAGCGTGGCCGGCTATGCCGGGCCGGGCTACTTTGCGGTGGCTCTGGTGATGGGCGTCTACTGGCTGTATCTGGCCATGCAGGGCTACTGGACCACCAACGCCGAGCGTTGGGCCAAGCGCGTGTTCGGCTTCTCGATCCTTACCATCACCGCGTTAAGCGTGATGATGTCGGTGGAGTCAAGCCTGCTTCCCTCCACTCCGTTGATTGCCGCCCTGGGATAAGAGGGGGAGACACAAACGTCACGAGCGACGGCCAGGTAAGGCGAAATCAGCCGAAAAAGCGGAGTTTACGAGCGAGTAAATGAGCATCTTGAGGCTGGTTTCAACGCCACATGGCCGAGCGCAGTGGTTTGTAAATACCCTCTGAAGGTACGACCGTTGGCGGAGACCTTGCGTGTCTCCGCCTATACTTGCCGGTGAAGTCATCGAGTGGCGGGCCATCGTGGCCCGTCCCCGGCAGGAGGGAGTGCCATGTTGACACATGCTTGGGGCATCCTCGCCCATCCGAAGCGCGAGTGGCAGCAGATCAAGGAAGAGCGCGAGACGCTCACCCATCTCTACGAGCACCACGTGCTGCTGCTGGCGGCCATTCCGGTCATCTGTTCCTATATCGGCACCACCCAGGTGGGGTGGAGCCTCGGTGGGGGCACGACGATCCAGCTCGGCTACCTGGATGCCTTGGGCGCGGGGATCGTATTCTACCTGGTGATCCTTGCGGCGGTTTACGTGGTGGGCAAGGTGATCCGCTACATGGCCAAGCGCTTCACCAAGCCGCCGAGCCAGAGCCAGTGCATCGTGTTTGCGGGCTATGTGGCCACGCCGATGTTCGTCAGCGGGATCGTGGCGGTCTATCCGCTGATCTGGCTGTGCCTGCTCGCCGGGATCATCGGCCTGTGTTACACGGCCTATCTGCTCTATCTCGGTATCCCGGCCTTCCTTGGCATCAGCAGCGAAGAAGGCTTCATCGTCTCGAGCACGACGCTGGCCGTCGGGGTGCTGGTCCTGGAGGCCCTGCTCTCTATTACCGTGTTGCTGTGGGGCTATGGCGAGCGCATCATCCTGTCGCTGTTCGGCAGTTGACTTCACGCCCGGGAAGCCGGGAAGACAAGCGCGCATGAGAAACACGAAGGGCGGCCCTGACAGGCCGTGTCAAAACACAACCTCGGCTGGCACACTGCCCATCAGGTTTCCTGATGGGCAGTTTTCATCATGGCACGCTATATCACCGGCGCGTCTCGCGAGCAGCTCGATCTGCTGCCCCCTTCCC
>NZ_JBIEKH010000037.1:0-26216 GCF_043496985.1 Halomonas sp. B23F22_20 | reverse complement strand
GCTGGAAGCTGGAAGCTGGAAGCTGGAAGCTGGAAGCTGGAAGCTGGAAGCTGGAAGACAGCATGAACCCCGCCATCATCGGGTCAAGGGTTTTCTTCCAGCTTCAAGCTTATGACTTCAAGCTCCGAGCGAAGCCCGGCGGGGTTTTCTTCCAGCTTCAAGCTTATGACTTCAAGCTCCGGGCGAAGCCCGGCTCTTCCAGCTTCAGGCTTGGTTTTCTCCGAGCACTTCCGGGATGGTCATCTTGACGTAGCGTCCGGGAGCCGGCTCCAGGATATCCAGCTCGCCGTCGCCGGGCTGACGCGCCGGCACCATCTTCTCGGCATCGGCGTAGCCGTTGTCGGTCATCCAGGCCTGCCAATGGGGCCACCAGGAACCCTCGTGGGCCTCGGCGCCCTCCAGCCACTCCTCCGGTGTCGGCGGCAGCTCGTCGTTGGTCCAGAAGCCGTACTTGTTCTTGTGGGGCGGGTTGACGATGCCGGCGATATGGCCGGACCCACCCAGCACGAACTGCACCGGCCCCTTCGGCAACAGCGCACCGTGGTAGGTGCTGTTCCATTTGGCGATGTGGTCGTCGCGAGTGGAGATGAAATAGCTCGGTACCGAGATCTTGCGCAGGTCGATCTTCACCTCGTCCAACTCGATACCACCGGGCTCGACCAGACGGTTCTCGACATACAGATGGCGCAGGTACCAGCCGTGGGTCGCCGCCGGCAGGTTGGTGCCGTCGGTGTTCCAGTACAGCAGGTCGAAGGGCGCGGGCACGTCGCCCTTGAGGTAGTTGTTAATGTAGAAGGACCAGAAGAGGTCGTTCTCGCGCAGCAGATTGAAGGAGTAGGCCATGACCCGGCCGTCCAGGTAGCCGTCCTGCTCGAGCTTGGCCTCGATGCCCTTGAGCACCGGCTCACCGAGGAAGACACCGATCTCGCCAGGGTCGCGGAAGTCCCACAGGCTGGTCATGTAGGTCGCCGACTTGACCTTGCGCCCGCGCCGGGTGCTGGTCAGGTAGGCCACCGTGGAACCGGCCAGGGTACCGCCGACGCAATAGCTCAACAGGTTGACCGACTTCTCGCCGGTGGCCTGCTCGATGGCCTCCATGGCGCTGATCGGCCCAAGCTGCATGTAGTCGGCCCAGGTCAGGTCACGCTGTTCGGGGCCGGGGTTGCGCCAGGAGATCAGGAACACGGTGTGTCCCTGGTCCACCAGCCACTTCACCAGCGAGTTGTCCTGACGCAGATCGAGAATGTAGTACTTGTTGATCCAGGGCGGCACGATCAGCAGCGGCGTCTTGAACGCCTGCTCGGTGCTCGGCGCGTACTGGATCAGCTGGATCAGTTCGTTCTCGTAGACCACAGAGCCCGGCGTCACGGCGATGTTCTCACCCACCGCGAAGGCGCTGCGGTCGGTCATAGTGACGTTGAGCCCCTCGGCGGAATTGGCCAGGTCATGGCGCAGCCGGGCCAGCCCCTCGACCAGATTCTCGCCGCGGGTCTCGAGGGTACGACGCATGACTTCGGGGTTGGTGGTGATGAAATTGGTCGGCGCCATGGCATTGACCAGCTGCCGCGCATAGAAGGCCAGGTTGCGCTTCTGGTCGTCCGACATGCCCTGCAATCGGTCGATGAGATCGTCGACCAACCGCGAGAACAGCAGGTACTGCTGCATGATCGCCAAGTAGTAGGGATCCTGGGTCCAGGCGTCGTCCTGGAAGCGACGATCGCCCTTGGCCGGCTTGGCCAGCGGCTCCACGGTCTCGCCGGCCATGGCTCGCATGCCGTTCTGCCACAGCTGGAACTGATCCTGCATCAGCCGCGACTGGGTCTCCCACAGCAGGGACGGATCCTGCATCAGCGATTCGGCACCGGCCTGAAAGGCCTCGCGCATGTGCGCCTGGACGGACTCCGCGGCATCGTCCGGTAACATCCGCGGCAACAGGTCCTCCATCAGAGCCCGATATTCCTCGCCGATCGCCTGGATCTGCTCGTTCCAGGCCTCGAAATCGGCCTGTGATGGTGCTTCTACCCCTGGCTGCATTGACCCCTCCTGTCGCGCTGCCACACACGGACGGCCACCATCTCTCGCTCCGCGAGGCGACGGCGGCCGTCACGTCATCATGCCACTCAGCTGCTGCGCTTGCGCGCCGCCTGGCTGGTCGACTTGGCCGGCGCCGGCTTGCTCTCGCCCGCTGTCCCGGCGGATGCGTCCGCGGCCGAACCGGCTGCCTTGGCCGTCGCGGCCGGCTTGCTTTCACTCGCCGACTGGCCGACCTGCTCGGCTAGCGCCTGGCCGGACTCGGCGTAGAGCTTCTCCAGCTCACTCTTGAACTGCAGGCTCATTTCGCCGAGCGTTCGGGCATCTTCCAGCATCTGCTGGGACAGTTCGTTGAGCATTTCGGCCTGACGGGTACCGAAATCACGCAGGCTCTCGGCGTCGGAGATCTCGGTGGCATCGCGCAGGCGTTCCGTGCCCATCTGGCTATAGCGCTTGAGGGATTCCATCTGGTACTCGCTGACGCGCTCCATGTTCTGGAGCATCAGTGAGTTGAGACGGCGCATGGGCTCGAAAAGCTGGCGGGTCTGCTCGTTGAAGGCGTCGAACGTCTTGTCCTGCATGGTGATTCCTCCCGTAGGAACGCTGACGAAAGCCGTGCTGCACTGCACAAAGACTAGTCTCGCACGTCGGGGGTTGCAAGAGCATGACAGGCGTCAAGTCAACGAAAATGGCCCGCAGCTCAGGACTCCCGCTTGCCGCGCGAGCGAGCGCTGGCCGAGGAAGCCTTGGCACTCGACGCCTCGTCACCGTTCGCGGCACCGGACGCACCGCCCTCCCCGCCACGAGCCCCGGAGGCGGCCCGGCTCAGCATGTCGAGCATCATCTGCTGATAATTGCCGAAGCTGGCCAGCCCCTGGGATAAGCCCTGCTGGAGCATGGGCTGCTGAAGGAAGGGCTGCATCAGGCTCATGGGGTCGTAGCCTTCGACGCCGGATTCCATCTGCTTCTGAATGCGTCCCAGCAGCTCCTGCTGGAAGGCTTCTACATCGGGCAGCCCCAGCGCGCGACGGAATTCGTCCGGGGTCAGGTCGAACTCGACGTTGATCTTCATGATGACCGCCTTGTCGAAGATGAATGAGCTGGTGCCGCTCAGTGTAGCAGTCTCGGCCCTCAGGACAGCCGCGGCGTGCTCACGCTGACGTCGGCGTTCTGGCCGCGATGGCGCAGCAGGTGATCCATCAGGGTCAGCGCCATCATCGCCTCGGCGATGGGCGTGGCGCGGATGCCCACGCAGGGATCGTGGCGCCCCTTGGTCACCACCTCCACCGGATTGCCCTCCAGGTCGATGGACCGCCCGGGCGTGGTGATGCTGGAGGTCGGCTTGAGCGCCAGGTGGGCGACGATCGCCTGACCGCTGGAGATGCCGCCCAGCACGCCGCCGGCGTGGTTGGAGAGAAAGCCCTCCGGGGTCATCTCATCGCGGTGCTCGCTGCCACGCTGGGCTACCGAGGCAAAGCCGTCGCCGATCTCCACGCCCTTGACCGCATTGATGCTCATCAGCCCGTGCGCCAGCTCGGCGTCCAGGCGGTCGAACACCGGCTCGCCGAGGCCCGGCGGCACGCCCTCGGCCACCACCGAGACCTTGGCGCCCACCGAGTCCTGGTCGCGGCGCAGCTGGTCCATGTAGGCCTCGAGCTCGGGCACTCGGTCAGGGTCGGGGCAGAAGAAAGGATTGTCGTCCACCGCCTCCCACTGCTTGAAGTCGATGGCGATGGGGCCGAGCTGGCTCATGTAGCCGCGCACGGTGATCCCCCGGCTGGCCAGATACTTCTTGGCGATGGCGCCTGCCGCCACCCGCATGGCGGTCTCGCGCGCGCTGGAACGCCCGCCGCCGCGATAGTCGCGGATGCCGTACTTGTGCTGGTAGGTGTAGTCGGCATGGGCTGGCCGGAAGCGGTCCTTGATCTTCGAGTAGTCCTTGGAGCGCTGATCGGTGTTCTCGATCAAAAGGCCGATGGCCGTGCCAGTGGTCACGCCTTCGAAGACGCCGGACAGGATACGCACCCGGTCCGGTTCCTGGCGCTGGGTGGTATGGCGCGACGAGCCGGGACGGCGCCGGTCCAGGTCGCGCTGCAGGTCTTCCTCGGTCAGCGCCAGCCCCGGCGGGCAGCCGTCGACGATAGCGCCAAGCGCCGGGCCGTGGCTCTCGCCGAAGGTAGTGACGGTAAACAACTTGCCGAAGGTGTTGCCGGACATGGGCGTTCCTCTTGACTGCTCAGCTGAAGGACGCCGCATGGGCGTCGAGTTCCGCGGCGGTGAGGGCGAAGACCCCCTGGCCGCCGCGCTCGAATTCCAGCCACAGGAAGGGCACCTCCGGGAAGGCGGCCTCCAGGTGGCGATCGGAGTTGCCGACCTCGACGATCAACACGCCATGGTCGGTCAGGTGTTGGCGCGCCTCGCGCAGGATGCGCCGCACGATGTCCAGGCCATCGGCGCCTGCGCCCAGGGCCAGGCCCGGCTCGTGGCGAAACTCGGCGGGCATGGTGGCCAGATCGCGGGCATCCACGTAGGGCGGATTGGCGACGATCAGGTCATAGCGATGTCCGACGAGGCCGTCGAAGACGTCCGACTCGACGGCCCGGACCCGCTCGCCGACGTCGTGACGGGTGATGTTCTGGCGCGCCACCGCCAGCGCCTCGGGACTGATATCGGCCAGATCGACCTCGCAGGTCGGCAGGTGCAGGGCCGTGGCGATGCCAATGCAGCCCGAACCGGTGCACAGATCGAGCACCCGCGCCGGCGGCTCTTGCGGGAACCAGGCGCCGAAGCCGTGCTCGATCAGCTCGGCGATCGGCGATCGCGGGATCAGCACCCGCTCGTCGACGCTGAACGGCACGCCGGCGAAGAAGGCCTCGCCAAGCAGGTAGGGCAGCGGGCGACGGCTGGTGATCCGCTCACGAACCAGGCCGACGATACGCGCGCGCTCCATCGGCAACAGGCGGGCGTCCAGCACCCCGGGGTCGACGTCCCAGGGCAGGTGCAGGGCGCCGAGCGTCAGCGCCACGGCCTCGTCCCAGGCGGACGCGGTGCCGTGACCATAGTGAAGGCCGGCCAGCTGGAACTCGCTGGCGGTCCAGCGCAGGGAGTCCCTGAGCGTGACCAGCCCCTCAACGAGGGCCTCATCGGCGAGCGTCAGGGTCGAAGCGGACGGGGAAGCGGAAGGTTCGGCCACGAGACATCCTGTGGTTGACGGTTGGGAAGCGGCAAAGCCCTCGATTGTACCCTTGGCGGCGGTTCACAGCCACGCCAGGGCCGGTATACTGGCCCCTCCGCGAAGCCGCCGAGAGACCCATGAGCCGACGCCGCCACCGCCCCGACAGCGACGAGATCAGTGCCTTCCGCCAGGCCCTGAGCGAGGCCGGTGTGCGTCCGCTGCGCAGCAACCGCGCCGATCCGGGACGGCCCCGCCCCGCCGACGAGGCGGCCAGGGCGCGGCGGGCCGCCGCCACCGCGGCCGGCGAGGATACCGCCACCGGTCGCACGTCCGACGGCCGCGTGGAGGCGGTGCGTCCCTCGGAGTACCTGGATTTCGCTCTGCCCGACCTGCCCTACCGCGACCGCCAGCAGCTCAAGCGTGGCCGGATCGCCTGGGAGGCGGGGCTCGACCTGCACGGCTACACCCTGGAGGAAGCCCGCACCGAGCTGGAGGCCTTCCTGGCCGACGCCGCCGCCAATCGAGCGCGCTGCGTGCTGGTGGTCCACGGCAAGGCTTGGGGTGCCCAGGCCGACTATCCGGTGATCAAGAGCCACGTCAACGCCTGGCTGCGCGAATGGCCCAGCGTGCTGGCGTTCTGCTCGGCCACCGAGGCCGATGGCGGCACCGGTGCCGTGTACGTGATGCTGCGGCGCCGGCGCGACGGCGGCTGACGGCCGCTACTCTTCTTCCTCTCCGGCTTTCGCGCCCGAGGCATGGCTCACCAGCGGCCGCGGCCCCACCACTTCCGGGCCGGACACGCGGCTTTGCCCCTGTTCACGGCGGTCCAGCGCTTCCCGCGCCAGGTGTCGCCCGAGGGCGATCAGCGCCTCGGCGCGATGGAACTCGTAGGCACCGCAGACCGTCTTGGGCACCTCGATGAGCACGTCCGGCGGATAGCCCGCCAGCTTGTACTTGGCCAGCGCCGCCTGGGTGATATCGAAGGAGGCCAGGATCATGTCCAGCCGCCCCCAGGCGCGACGCCCGCGGTCGGCCTTGTCGCCGTCGTCCTCCTCGCTCTCGGCGCCGTTGCCGAACAGCCGCCTAGTGGCCCCGCGCACGCCTTCCATCCATCCCCCGAAATCCACGCTGCCCTTGTCACGGGCGACCTCGCGGGCCTGCTCCTCGGCCACCTCCTCCGGCGGCAGCAGGTCTTCCAGCGACACCGGTTCGGGGCTCTGGGCGGTCACGTTGACGGCCATCACGAAATCGGCCCGGGTCGAGATCGTCGGCATGATCGGCAAGGGGTTGAGCAGCCCACCATCCACCAGCACCTGATTGCCGCGATGGATCGGCGTGATTACCCCCGGCACGGCAATCGAGGCACGTATCGCCTCGAGCAGCGGCCCCTGCTGGAACCACACTTCGCGCTGCCGGGTCAGGTCGGTGGCCACGGTAGTGACCGGAATCGGCAGATCCTCGAGACGAATGTCGCCCACCAGCTCATCGAGCTTGCCCATCACCTTGCTGGCACGCATGGCCCCCATGGGGCTCCAGGTGACGTCGACCAGGCGCAGCACGTCGAAGTAGTCGAGCCTGCACACCCACTCCTTGTAGCGATCCAGTTGGCCTGCCGCGTGCACGCCCGCCACCAGGGCCCCCATCGAACAGCCGGACATCGCCACGATCTCGTAGCCACGCGCCTCGAGCTCCTCGATCACGCCGATGTGGGCATAGCCCCGGGCTCCACCGCTGCCTAGGGTCAAAGAGACTCGACGGCCCCGGCTGCTGTCTTGCTGCGCGTTCATCGTCTCCCTCCCTTCACGCCCGTCCGACCACGATCGCCTCGGCCACTGCCGACACCCGGGCCGGTTCCAGATGCAGGTGGTGTCCCCCGGGGAGCACTCGTCTTTGCAGCTGCGCTACCGCGGCACGTGCCTTGCGGGCGGCCGGGCGAGCGGCAAAGATGCCCTCCTCGCCCTCCACGCACAGCACCGGACAGCGAATCGCCGACAGCATCGCTTCCGCCTGCTCGGGAGTGAAGCGAACCGGCGAGGGTCGCAGCAGGCGTGGATCCGTACGCAGCGCCAGGTGCCCATCCCGATCCTCGATAAGATTGCGCAACACCAAGGGGCGTGCGGTGTCGGCATCGATGGGCGTGACGCCACCGGCTACCCGGGCCGCCACGGCACTCTCGCTATCAGGATAGCGTGGCGCCGACGACGTCGGCCGCCGATGGGCCCTCAGCCCCTTGCGCAGCTGCTGGGGAGCATGTTCGGCCTCGGTGGTGAGCACGCCCAGCCCATCGATCAACGTCAGGGACTCGACCCGCTCCGGCATGGCGGCGGCCAGCAGGCAGCTCACGCCGGCCCCCATCGAATGGGCGAGCAGCGGTGCCCGCTCGAGCCCCAGCTCATTCAGTGCATCCAGCGTATCGTGGCAATAGTCCCAGATCGCATAGTCGTCGTTGCCCGGCCGGTGCCGGGAGTGGCCGTGACCGGAAAAATCCAGCGCCACGAGGCGAATCCCCAGGCGCTCGACCAGCAGCGGTGCCAGACGCGCAAAGCTGGCGGCATTGTCGAGCCAGCCGTGCAGGGCCAGCCAGGTCGGCGCCGACGCCTCCCCCCAGGCCAGGGCCGCGAGACGACCCTCGGCCAGAGGCAATGGCGCCCCCCTGCTCATGTCGACACCTCCAGCAGCTCGTCAAGCATCGTCGTCAAGGCCTCGCGGGTCGCTTCGGGGTACTCCATGGGAAACATGTGGTCGCCAGGTACCTGGCCCAAGCGCACCCCTCGGCGGCGCAGGCGCCGGCAGCGTCGCGGCGTCAGCAGATCGGAATCGCGTCCGGCCAGCACCCCGACCGGTACCTGCAGCAGATCGGGCAGTTGATCGAGATGATCGGGAAGATGGCGGAATATCGCCACCTCGATATCGGGGTCATAAAGCAGCACCACCCGTCCATCATCCAGCTCTCGGGTGCCGCCATCCACATAGTCGTCCAGGGCCTGCTCGGTAAAACGACGAAAAAGGCGGCGCCGTCGCAGGTAGTCGCGCATCGACTGGGCGCTCGGCCAGCTGTCCCGACGCCCCAGGGTACGGCCCGCCGGGGTGAAACGATCGGCCAGTCCCAGGCGCTTGATCGCCTTCATGGCCAAGGCATCGACCCCCAGCATCAGCGGCGGGTCGAGCATGACCACGCCGCGGAAGCGCTCCGGCGACTGCTCGGCGGCCATGGCCATCAACACGCCACCCATGGAATGGCCGACGCCGATCACCGGGGTGTCGAAGCCGTCCAGACGTTCCAGCAGCTCGTCGCGTAGCGCCAGCCAGTTGTGGCCCACGGGAAAATCCGGGTGGTGGCCAAGCCGGTCCAGAGGATGAAGATCGAAGCGCTCGGCCAGCGGGGCAAGCAGGCTACGGTAGCTGAGGCCCGGGAAGCCATTGGCATGGGCGAAAACAAGGGGCGTGGCGGCGCGGGAAGCGGGTCGGGGCATGGCGTCATCCGATTGGGCAGGTGGCCTGCGAGTGGTGGTAGCAGGCTAATGGGAATACCATACGGCGCCAAGACGTCTTTCTGCTACCCGCTCAACGGAGTCCTGCGTGTCCCCTTCCAAGCCGCCCCGCGATACCCGCCTGCGCAACCGCCTGTTCTTTGCCACCGTGATCGCCGCCATCGTCGTCGGGCTATGGCTGGCTCGCTGAGCCCCCGCGTCAGCTATCGCGATAGCGGGCGTACATGTCGCGCGAGCGCTCCAGATGCTGCTGCATCGCCGCCCGGGCCCCCGGGCCGTCGCGCTCGAGGATCGCCTCCAGGATACGCACGTGCTCGTCGTTCACTCGCTCGAGATAGCGCGCCGTGCCCCGCGGGTCGATGTCGGCGCTGAGCAGCTTGGCCCGCGGGATCATGCTGTCGCTCAAGGGCTCGTAGAGACGATCGAAGCAGACATTGTGGGTCGCCTTGATGATCGCATGATGGAAGGCAAAGTCCTCGCGACGCGCCTGCGAGTGGGCCGCCTGAGCGGCGACGAACTCGGCGTGCCGGGCCTCCAGGCGACGGCGATCCTCGGCGTCGTGACGCAGGGCGGCCAGCTCGGCCGCCTGGGGCTCCAGAGTGAGGCGCAGTTCCAGCACCTGGAGGATGTCCTCAACGGTGCGGGGACTGACGTGCACCGCCGGCCGCGCCTCGGCCGCCTCGTTACGCAGCACCGTGGTGCCGACGCCGCGGCGGGTCTCGACCAGCCCGAGCGACTTGAGATGCGTGATCGCCTCGCGCACCACCGTGCGGCTGACCCCGAAGGCCTCACACAGCTCGCTTTCGGTGGGCAACTTGCTGCCGACCGGCGCCTCACCGGAGGTGATGCGGCGCTCGAGCTGCTCCACGACCGCCTGGGACAGGCTCCCCCCGCGATTGACGCGCTGAACCTCCCACGAACTCGATATCGCCATCTCAGAACCCTTTGCCATCCGTTCCACTTCGATACTGCCATGATACTGGTGGCAGATCGCCACACCGCCGCTCATTAATCATACATCATACCAAAAATCATCACATGAGCCGGCCCGTCTACAGGCCCTGATCCTCCCATGGCCTCTCAGGTCAATGCACCCCGATAGCGTCGCTACGAGCGCATGGCGACTAAACATGACGCAGGGCGTCCAGCTCATGATACAGCGTCTCGGGAATCGTGACGCCCCGCTCGATGCTGCGCCGGCGCGCCGCATGGCGCCGCTGTGAGGGAAGCCGAGCCCCCTGCCCCAGCACACCGTCGAACAACGCTTCTGCATGTTCCAGGTGCCGTTCCATCGCGTCACCGAGCAAGGACCGCGGGTCGATCGCCAGGACCAGCTCACCGTGCCAGGGACGCCCCTCGCCGTCATCGCGGGCCGGTCGCGTCTCATGCCCCAGCACGTCCCCGATCAAGGGCCCCGCCAGCAGTTCGATCATGATCGACAGCGCCGAGCCCTTGTAGCCCCCGAACGGCAGCATCGCACCCTCCAGCGCCCTCTCCGGGTCACGGGTGGAATGACCGTCCGAGTCGACCGCCCAGCCTTCGGGAATCGCCTTCCCGGCACGCCGATGCAGTTCGATCTCACCGCGCGCCACCACGCTGGTCGCGAAGTCGAAGGTAAAGGGCGCATCATCGGGACGCGGCCAGGAAAAGGCGATCGGGTTGGTCCCCAGCAAGGGGAGATGTCCCCCCGCCGGCGCCACGAAGGCATGGCTCGGCGTCATCGCCAGCGCCACCAGCCCCGCCTCCGCCAGGGACTCCACCTCAGGCCACAGCGCCGAGAAATGAAAGGCATTGTTGAGCGCCAGCAGCGCCACGCCATTGGTGCTCGCGGCATCGATCAGCGCCGGCCTCGCCCTCTCGAATGCCAGCAGCGAGCATCCCCGACGGGCATCGGCTCGCACGATGCCAGACGCTGCTCGGGAGATCTCGGGGACCGCGTTGGGGCTGACGCCGCCCTTCTGCAGGGTCTCGATACAGCCGAGCAGCCGATACACGCCATGTGAGTGGCATTCGTCGCGCTGCGCCGCCACGACGCTACGCGTGATGGCGCCGGCATGCGCCTCATCGAATCCGTGGCGTGACAGCACCTCCAGGCTCAGCGTCTCCAGCTCATCCAGTGTCAGCGTGACCGTATCGGACATCGAGCGCTCCTCCTTGCCATGAAACCGTTCCAGAGACTCCGCCGCCCGGCCCGAGCGGCGGGCGTCGACGTTCAATCGTCGGGGTGTCCGAGCGTCACGAACTTGCCGCCCTGATACACCACCGCCGGGTCGTCGGGATCGATATCGCCGGCAGCGGCCTCGACCTCGGCGCGCCAGGGCTCGGAGCTGTCGCGGGGCACCCAGCCAAGGAACGCCGCCTGGCGGTTGTCCCACCAGCGCTCGGCATTGGCGGAGGCACCATAGACCACCGTGTAGGCCAGCTTCGGCGCGGCGAAGGCGCGCTCGAGCAGGGCCACGAAGTCCTCGACGCTCAACCAGGTCGCCAGCATGCGGGTATCCGCCGGCTTGGGAAAACAGGAACCGATGCGCACGCTCAGCGTCTCGACGCCGAACTTGTCGTGGTAAAGGCTGGCCAGGTCCTCGCCGAAGCACTTCGAGACTCCGTAGAGGGAGTCGGGCCGGTGCGGCACCTGGCTGTCGATGCGGGTGCTGCGCGGGTAGAAACCGATGGTGTGGTTGGAGCTGGCGAACACGATGCGCGGCTTGCCCAGATTGCGTGCCGCCTCATAGAGGTTGTAGGCGCCGATGATGTTCGACTGAAGAATGCCCTCCCAGGGCTTCTCCACCGACACGCCGCCCAGGTGGATCACGCCGTCGCAGTCCGCCACCAGGGTGTTGACCGCCGTTGCATCGGCCAGGTCGCAGGTCACGATCTCCTCGTGCTCGGCCGCCTCGCCCAGGTCGGCGACGTCCGACAGCCGCACCCGATGGGCCAGTCGCGCCAGATGGGGACGAATGGCCTTGCCCACGCCACCGGCGGCGCCGGTCACCAGAATCCGATTCAGCATCAGGTCATCTCCTTCGATATCGAGCCGCCCCGTGAGGGGCATTCGGGAAAAAATGGGCCGCTAACGGACCCGCACATCAGGCGCCGAAGCCGTACAGCGCCGCCGGGTTGTCGACCAGGATCTTGCGTCGCGCGTCGGGGCTCGCCCATTCCAGCAGCACGTCGAGCTGCTCGGCATCGTCGGGATACTGCGAGCGCGGCACTCCGACGTGGGGCCAGTTGCTGCCCCACAGGATGCGTTCCGGCGCGTGGGCGATGACGCGCCGGGCGATGGCGCCGACATCGCCGTAGTTAGGTCCACCTTCCAGACTGGCCTCGTAGCCGGCGCAGATCTTGAACCAGGCGTTGCCGCGATCGAGCAGCCGCAGGATCTCGTCGACCCGCGGATCGTCTGCCGCCACCGGGTCCATGAACTTGCCGATGTGGTCGATGATGTAGTCCCCCTCGAGACGGCGCAGCGCGTCCCGATGCTGGTCGAGGTGACGGCCGTTGAACTGCACCATCAGGTGCCAGCCCAGCGGCCGGATGAGCCGTTCGACCTCGGGCATTTGCTCGATCGTCACCGCGCCGCCCGGCAGCTGCATGATGCGCGCGCCGCGCACGCCCCGCGCGTGCCAGGTCTCGAGGTCGCGGGGCGAGGTGTCCGGCGTCACCGCGGCCACGCCGCGGGCGCTCTCGGTGCCGAGCGCGTCGAGGGCCTCGAGCAGCGCGGCGTTGTCGTGCTGGTAGGCGTTGGACTGAGTGACCACCACTCGTTCGAGCCCCAGGCGACGCTGCACGCGTCGGTAGTCCTCGACCGTGGCTAGCTCAGGGATCGCCGGCCCGCCGGGCTGGGCCCGATGCCCCGGCAGGTAGAGATGGATATGGCAGTCGGTCGCCCCCGGCGGCGCCTCGAGCCGGGGCGCCGAGCCGTCGAGGGGCCGGGTATTGGCGGGAACCTCGGTTACGGTCATGCCTCCTCCTTGAGGGCGTACTGTTGTAGAGCGTCGCGATCGATGACGATTCCCAGCCCCGGGCCGTCGGGAACGTGCATCACGCCGTCCCGATGCTCGAGAGGCGTCTCGACCACCGCCTGGCGGAAGGGGTTGGTGGTGCGGTCGAACTCCATGATCGGCTCCAGGGGCCGGCGCCGCGGAGGGTTGGGCGGCAGCGCCGCCATGCACTGCAGGCTGGCGGCGATGCACACCGCCGTGCCCCAGACGTGCGGCACCAGGCGCACGCCGAACATCGCCGCCATGTCGACGACCCGGCGCATCTCGCTGAATCCGCCGACGCCGCAGACGTCGGGCTGGGCGATGTCCACCGCCCGGGTCGACAGTGGCTCGAGCATGGCGTAACGGCCGTGCCAGTTCTCGCCGCTGGCCACGGGAATCGGCTGCCCCCGGCGCACGGCGCGGTAGGCATCGAGCTGCTCGGGCAGCACCGGTTCCTCGAACCAGTCGATGCCGAAGCGCTCGGCGCGCCTGCCGACCTCGATCGCCTCGAGCACGTCGTAGCCGTGGTTGGCGTCGATCATCAACCGCCGCTCGGGGCCGATGGCCTCGCGCACGGCGGCGATGGCGCGCAGGTCCTCCTCGACGTCGAAGCCGATCTTGATCTTGACGCCGTGGAAGCCCTCCCGAGCGTAGCCGGCCACCTCCTCGGCGACGTCCTGGACCCGGTCCACCCCGTCGCGGCGGAACGAGCCGGTGGCGTAGGCACGCACTTCCTCCCGGAAGCGTCCGCCGAGCAGCTCGCTGACCGGCGCGCCGTAGCGCTTGCCCTTGATGTCCCACAGCGCGATGTCGATGCCGCTCAGGGCGGTCATGGTCAGGCCCCGCTGGCCCTGGTCGCGCAGTCGGTTATAGAGTTCGAGCCACAGCTTCTCGGTCTCCAGCGGATCGGCGCCGACCAGGGAGCCGGCATAGAGCCCGACGATGGTGGCGTTGGCCTTGGCCGGGCCCAGGCACTCGCCCCAGCCCACGGTGCCGTCGTCGCAGACGATCTCGACCAGACAGTGCTGGCGCCGTTCGAAGCGCATCGAGGCGCTCTCGAAGGCCTGGTCGAGCTTGTAGTCCAGAATGTGCGTGTGCACGCGTTCGATCTTCATCGTGGTTTCCTGTCCCAACGGGTGCGAGAAGCGTTACTGGAAGAGTGACGGCAGCGTCAGCGAGACCGCGGGCACATAGGTCACCAGCATCAGCACGGCGAACAGTGCCAGGTAGAAGGGCCAGATGGTGCGCACCGCCTGCTCGATCTTGATCTTGCCGATGACGCTGCCAACGAACAGGCAGGCGCCGACCGGCGGCGTGCACAGCCCGAGCCCCAGGTTCATCATCATCATGATGCCGAACTGGATGGGACTCATGCCGAACTGGGCGGCGACCGGCAGGAAGATCGGCGTGCAGATCAGGATCAGCGCCGCCATGTCCATGATCATGCCGAGCCCGAGCAGCAGCAGGTTGAGCATCAGCAGGATCACGTAGGGATTGTCGGAGATCGCCAGCAGGGCATCGCTCAGCAGCTCCGGCACGCTGTACAGCGCCAGCAGGTAGGAAAACGCCGAGGCGCAGCCCACCAGGATCATCACCAGCGAGGTGGTGCGCACCGACTGGTAGACGGCCTGCTTGAACGACTCCCAGCGCAGCTCGCGATACACCAGGCCGGTGACCACGATGGCGTAGATGGCCCCGAAGGCGCCGGACTCGGTCACCGTGAGGATGCCCGACAGCACGCCGCCGACGATGATCACCGCCGTCAGCAGGCCGGGCATCGCCGCGGCGAAGCTCACGGCCAGCGCCTGCCAGCCCGGGAAGGCCTCGCCAGCGTAGCCCCGCTTGACGGCTACCACATAGGCCGCGACGGCCAGGGCCAGGCACATCAGGATGCCGGGCACGATGCCCGCGATGAACAGCTGGGTCACCGAGATGCCACCACCGGCGGCCACGGCGTAGAGGATCATGTTGTGGCTGGGGGGAATCACCACCCCGGCTACCGACGAGGTCACGGTCACGTTGACCGCGTAGTCGGCGTCGTAGCCCTTCTCCTTCATCACCGGCATCAGGATCGAGCCCAGCGCCGAGGTATCCGCGACCGCCGAGCCGGAGATGCCGCCGAACAGCATCGAGGAGGAGACATTGACCAGCCCGAGCCCGCCGCGTACCCGCCCCACGGCCGCCGAGGCCAGGCGCACCAGGCGATGGGAGATGCCGCCGTGGAGCATCAGCTCGCCGGCGAAGATGAAGAAGGGAATCGCCAGCAGCGAGAACACCGAGATGCCGGACAGGATGCGCTGGAAGCCGACGAACAGCGGCAGCCCCTCGTAGAGGAAGGTGACCACCGAGGCCAGGCCTACGGCGAAGGCCACCGGCGCGCCGACGATCAGGCCGAGAAAGAAGACACCGAAAAGAATCAGCAGGCCCATGAGTTAACTCCCGGGACGCGTCACCAGACGCTGGACGATATTGACGAAGGAGAACAGCGCCATCAGCGCGCCGCTGATGACCAGCGGCAGCGCGCGCCAGCTCTCGGACAGCCCGATCATGGGAATCGGGCGCCCGAGGTTGTCCAGCACCATGATGCCGCCCTGCCAGGCCATGAAGGCGCCGAACAGAATCACGAAGACATCGGCGACATGGCGCATCGCCTCTCGCGGCACCGCCGGCAGGCCCTCGCGGATGAAGTCGATACTCAGGTGAGTGCGGTGACGCACGCCGGCGGCCGCCCCCAGGCAGGTCACGTACACCACGATCAGCAGCGATGACTGCTCGACCCAGGTCGGGGTGTCGTTGAGCACGTAGCGGCCGAAGACCAGCCAGCCGAACGAGGCGATCAGGAACACGAGCAGTACGCCCGACACGACGATGCACGCCTGGGCGATGCCGTCCAGCGCATGATCGAGGGCGGATGGCGCCGCCCCCTCCCCGTTCGCATCATCATGTGCGTGATCAGAGTAGGCACTCACGATAGGCGGTCCTTTCGAGGGGCCCCGGTCCGATGCCGGGGCCCGAGCGGGGATGACAGGATCACTCCTGGGCGGCCTGGATATCCTCGACCAGTGTCTCGAGATCCGGGTGCTGCTCGACAAAATCCGCGTAGATCGGCTGCATCCTGGCCTGGAAGGCGGCCTTATCGTCCACCTCGTTGATCTCCACCCCGGCATCGACCACCAGCTGACGGCTGTGCTGGGCCTGTTCTTCCCAGAGCCGGCGCTGTTCCTCAGCGGCATTCTCCGCCGCCTCGCGCACGATGCCCCGATCCTCGTCGGACAGCGCTTCCCAGGTCGACTTCGCCACGCACAGGCATTCCGGCAGGATCAGGTGCTCGGTGAGGGAATAGTAGGTCGCCACTTCGTAGTGACCGCTGGACTCGAAGGAGGGGTAGTTGTTCTCGGCCCCGTCGATGACGCCGGTCTTGAGCGACTGATAGACCTCGCTGTAGGCCATCGGCGTCGCATTGCCGCCCAGTTCGTCGATCATCTGCACGTAGAGATCATTGTTCATGACGCGGACCTTTAGCCCCTCCACGTCCGCCGGCGTCTGGACCGGATGATCGGTGTTGTAGAGACTGCGGGCACCCGAGCCGAACCATGACAGCGCCACCAGGTTCTTCTCTTCCAGCGCATCGGCGAAGCGATCGCCGATCTCGCCGTCCATGACGCGATACATGTCATCGGGGCTCTTGAAGATGAATGGCAGCGACAGGATGTTGGTGGCCGGCACGATCGGCCCCATCGGTCCCATGTTGAAGTTGGCGAAGTCCAGGGCACCGTTGCGGGTCTGCTCGATGGCATCCGGCTGATCGCCCAGCACGGCATTGTGATAGACCTTGGGCTCGATCCTGCCCTCGGTCTTCTCGGCCACCTCGTCGGCAAAGCTCTCCAGGGCCACGCTGTTCGGATAGGACGGCGGGTGAATGTTCCAGCCCCGCCACTGGTCGGCCTGAGCCGGGATCGCGATGGCCGATACGACGCCGGCCAAGGCGGTCACTGTCAGGAGGCTGCTGGGTTTGGAGATCTTGTTGGTCAGCATGGCAATACTCCTTCCTTGCGGATTCCTATGAGTTTTTATGCTTACAAGGGTCGGCTGGCGGCCAGGACTGTCCTTTCCAACCGGCACGTTGCTTCGGCGTCAGGCCTATCGAACGGGGCCGCTGAACGGCATGGATGACCACCGCCCTACCCGCTGTGACGCAGCGTTGGAAGGCCTTAATATCATACATAATATGAATGACAAATTAGTCAGCCAGCGGTGGGCTGACAAGGGCACGTCGGCAGATTTAGACCAAAGTGTGAACGCGTCGGACCGCTCCCGAGCGGAGGGAGAATTAAGCGGGTTCTGCCGATAGGGATGGCGACCGGTCGCCATCGGTCACCTGCGCCTTTGGGTCTTGATCCGGTCCCGCTGCGACTGACACGAGACTGCCGAATCATCCCCAGCGAAGCCCAACAAAAAGCCCCCTGGCCGTGGGCGTAGCCCAAGGCCAGGGGGCAATATCAGGAAGGCTCGATGGCGGCGGAGGCAACGAGCCCTCACAACGCTATCGAACGTTTTTCAGTGAGGGCGCCCCACCGACCAACCATACAGAAGGCGGCAGGGGCCCTCTTGGGGACTAGATATCCACCTGCACCCCTGCCTCCACCTTGAGGGTGGCGTCGCTGTCCTGGGCTTGGTAGACCAGATAGTCCACTCCACCATCGCTCTGTGTCGTCGGAGCGCTCCACTCGCTCGATGCCAGGCTGACGCTGTCCCCAGAATCGCCGAGGATACTCAGCTCATTGCCTTCATCGGTCATGTCCAGCACGTCCTGGGCGGTCAGGGCCACCGAGTGGTCCTGATCCTCGCCCATGAAGTCGAGCGTCTCGACGTTGCTGAGATCCTCGGGAGTCGGATCTTCACCGAAGCGCATTTCCACCACATCGGCGCCGCCGAGTCCGTCCAGCGCCTCTCCGGTATACAGCAGAGTATCGTCGCCGGACGTCGGCTCCACGGCCTCGATATTGACCTCGAAGCTATCCGAGACATGCGCCGACTCATCGCTGCCGTCGGTGGTCCAGGCCTCGATAGCCACGGAGCCTTGCATCGCCTCCTGCACCAGATACAGGTCGTTGATCTGATCCGGCGCGATGCCGCTCAGGGTGTAGGTATCGCTGCCGCTGTCATAACTGACGCTGGCATCCGGCAGGCTATCCAGCAGCGTAGCGCCGCCGCCGGTGAAGAAGCTGGCATGTTCGCCAAGCCCCGTCAGCTCGATCGTAGCGGTTTCCGAGCCGTCCATGTCGGGCATGGCCGCGCTGAGGTTGAGCGGGATCTTGTCGCCTTCCTCGCCGAAGCTCAGCTCAGGCGATAGCGTGATGCCATCGGCCACGGCCTGAACGTCGACCTCGAAGTCGGTAGAGATCGCCTCGCTCTCGCCGCCCTGGGTAGTCCTGGCCGTCAGGGTCAGGGCATCCTCGCCATCGAGGGTGCCGCTCCAGTTGCGCGGCGGCACCAGGCCCACGTAAGCCGGCATGCTGCCGTCGTCGTTGAGGATCGACCAGCTTCCTCCACCGACGTTGTCGGCCAGCGTCGCCGAATCGGCATCGCTGCCGGTCTTGACCAGCCAGCCCTCCGGCACGCTCTCGAGCAGCAGGGCGTCGAGGCTCTGCTGAGAGTCATCCGGCAGGGTGACGCCCAGATCCTGCAGTTCGACCGTCTCGTCCTCGGTACCGGCGACGTCACTGGCCGTGACTTCCGGAATCGGCGGCGCGACCTCGGAGGAGCTCGACCCGGTCGATGTCTCGACATTGCTCGCACCAGTCTCCTGCGTCACCGCCTCGGCGGTGAGCGACACGCTGCCCCAGGTGTTGGTTCCCGGGCGGTAGGTCACGTTGACCGAATCGCCCACGGCGACGCCATCGATCACGTAGTTGCCGTCGCCATCCGGTGTGATCTCTTCGCCGTTGTACCACAGGGTGCCTGGGGCACCGTCACCGCTGGTCATACCGGTCTCATCGAGCGAGATCACCAGCTGCCCGTCCACCAGGCTGACGTCGGGATTGTCCGCCGGGCTGGAAACGTCGATGGTGAAATCGATATCCTCGCCGCTAACAGCATCGCCTGCGGAGACGTTGACAGTTGGTTCGTCGGTCACCGGTGTCACCGGCGGCGTCACACTGATCGTCTCCGAGTTCTCCTCGCCGCTCGGCGCCTGGGTGGTCAGGGTGGTATCGAAGGAGAATTCTCCGTCGGTATCGTTCCAGTTGGCCGGCGGCGTCACGGTGATACCGTCCAGCAGCGCCTGCAGGCCAGCATTGCTGCCGTCATCCGTGCTGGCGTACCACACCAACTCGCCGTCGATGGTGGTCTGCTGCATGCCGTCGACCACGGCGCCTGGCGGCAAATCGGAGATGGTCACCGCGCTGCGACCATCCGACGTATCCCCGATCTGGGCATTGACCAGATCGGACAGCGACCAGGGGGCATCCTCGGTCATGGTGGCACCGGCATCTTCCCAGTTGATGATCTCGTTGGGATCCTCGCCGTCGCCAAAGTCGCCCTCGCCGGTCAGCGTCCAGCTATCGCTGCCGCTCTCCTCCTGGCTAGTCGCGCCATTGTCCTGAGTCACTGCAGTGATGGCGATCTC
This sequence comes from Halomonas sp. B23F22_20, assembly GCF_043496985.1. Lineage (NCBI taxonomy): Bacteria > Pseudomonadati > Pseudomonadota > Gammaproteobacteria > Oceanospirillales > Halomonadaceae > Halomonas > Halomonas sp. B23F22_20. Next base: position 6,908 of record NZ_JBIEKH010000037.1, on the reverse strand, counting down.
ATGGTCCTCGATGGCATCCACCTGAGTGCCATCACCCATGGTGAATTCGACGGTCTGTGTCAGGGTATCGCCGCCATTGAAGACAACATCGGGATCGATATCGATGCGCCACTGGCTGCCCGTGCCGCCGGCGACCTGGCCGACGAATTCACCGCCCACAACGCTGACTCCGGCGGGGACATTGTCGATCAGCAGATACTTGAGGGACTCACTGCCGTCGGTATCCGGCTGGGTGATATCGACGGTCACCTCGACACGATCATTACCGTCGGCGGTGACGTCCTTCGCGGGCTCGTCTATGACGGCGTCACTACCATCAACATTTTCGATCCCGGTGATGGTCACCGTGGGCACATCGGTCACCGCCTCGATGACGACCTCATGGGTTTCGTTCTTGACCACCGTGGTGTCGTCAACAGTGCCCACATAGCCAGCATTGGGGGTATCGGTGATCTCGTACTGCACCTCGAGGGTGCCGGCACTACCGGAGAAGTGCTCGTCGCCCTGGGCGTAGATGTTGTTCCACGCACCATCGGTCAGCTTGTAGTAGCCGCCCTCCTCGACCACGCCCGGCTCACCGTTCGCCGCGGCTTCGGCCAGCGTCGTGCTGCCATCGCTGCCGTAGTAGAGCTCGAACTGATTGCCCGTGACGCTGGCAACATCGATCCACACCGAACTCAGCGACTCGTTGGTATCGCCATTCTGCGGCTCGAGGCTCAGGTTGAGCTGCCCCAGTTGATCCTCGGCCAGACTGGACTGGATGCTGAACCCTGCCTCCGGCGACGGCGTGACCTGGAAGGACACCGGCTGCTCGGCGCTCTCCAGGGTATCGCCGTCATCTTCGGTGACGATGGGCGTGACCGAGAAGTCCACCTGGCCGCTGAAGTTCTCCGGCGTGGTGATGGTGACGGCATTCGGGTCGGTGGCTACCCAAACACGCTCGGCGCCCTCGCCGCGAATCAACGTCGCGCCTTCGACATCGAACTGTTCGTCGAGGCCGGTGATGCGATAGGTCAGCATCTCGGAGCCATCGCCGGTTTGTTCGCCCGAATTAGCGGTGATGATATCGCTCAGCGTGACGCTGGCACTACCATCATCCAGATCCTCTTCGGCGTAGACCGGCGTCTCAATAGTGACATCCGGCGCATCGGCGACCCCATCCACATGGACGTTGATCGACTTCTCGACCGGCGTCGCCAGGGTGTCAGTCACACCACCATACTCATCGACGGTGACCACACTTGCGGTAAGCGTAAAGTCCTCGTTGCTGTCCTGGGGCGGCGTAACAGTCAAAGGCGCATTGCGGTCGAAGTCCTCGATCTCGAAGGTGTCATTCTCGCCCGTAGAGGTCCAGGTTTGTTCACTACCTTCTGGCCCATAGGTGATCACGGCACCGGCTGGCGCTCCGGAAAGCGTGACCGTGAAGCTCTCATTGGGATCTGAACTTTGTGGTCGAATATCCAGCGCAATCGCCTCATCCTCGTTGCCCTCGGCCGGCGAGGCGACGTTGAGCGAGGCGAGATCGGCCACCGGTGTGTCGATCAAGATACCGTCGAGAATGGCCTCGCCGGAGATGGCGGTATCCGTATTACCCTCGGCATCGGTATCCACCGTTTTGGCCTCGACGCGAATCTGGAACTCGCCCTTCTGGTTCGGCGCCGCACGGAACTCCAGGGTGTCCAGGTATTCCACCGGCACCTCGATGGGCGAGCCGGTATAGGTCTGCTCGACCCAGGTGGTGCCACCATCCGTGGAATAGCGGAAGCTGGAGCCGTCGGCGCTACCACCCAGGCCTGAGACCAGTTCTGGCGTCAGCAGCGCGAAGGTCTGCTCCGAGCCATCGGCGTCCTGGTTGGCCCAGCCGCTCGCCGGATTGAAACCATCGGCGTTGAGCGCAAACCACTCGTCCTCGATGCCATCCACGCTCGTGCCATAGGTATGGTCGGGATTCATGGTCAGGTCATCGGTGCTATCGCCATCGCTGTCGCCGCCGACCTCTTCGGCGACCGGTGTCACCGCGATATCCGCCGTGACGTTGTGGGTCTGGGTATCCGAACCGGTCGAGGCGGTGTCTTCCACGGTGACCTGCAATGACAGGCTTGCATCCTCGCTGCTATGGGCTGGTGGCGTGATGGTGTAGCCGGTATAGCTGCCGTCGGCCACATCGTTTGGATCGATCGTGAAGCCACCGCTGCCGTTACCGGTATGCAAGACAGTGCCGTCGCCATCCTTGATCACCCAGCCATCCGGTACGCTGTCGATGCCGATGGCCGTGATCGTCTCGCTGCCATCGGTATCACTGACATCGAGATCCGCCAGGAAAGCTATCTCGCTATCTTCCGGCCCCTCGGCGCTGATATCGGCCGGCTTATCGGCAACCGGCAGGGTGTCGATATTCAGCGTGACCGAGTCTTCCTTCACGCCACCCTCGGCATCGCCGGCATCATCATCGTGGTCCTGAGCCTTGAGGGTGACGGTGATGCCGTCGAGATCGCCACTGAAATCGGCCGGCGGTGTCAGTGTCAGGGATGATGGAATCTCCGTCGATGTGCCGGCGCCGAAGCCGCCGAGATCGGACGACGGAATGACGATGATGCCATCACTTCCCGCCGTGATGGTGCTGCCATTCACCGTCACCGACGTTCCCTCGGGAACATCGCTGATTTCAAGCCAGCGCTCCTCGCTGCCGTCGAGATCCTCGAAGCCAGCGCCGAGCAGGTTGCCAAGGTCAAGCGAGCTATCCTCGTCGACGGTGGCCGTATAGGGAGCATCGGAGCCGTCGATGGTCAGATCGACATCATCGGTCACCGCCTGAACGCCGACATCCACCTGGGCGGTACTTTCCGCCCCGGGCACACCACTCAGCGGGTTACCGCTGTCGTCGACCTCATAGCTGGTCACGCTGACATCGATGGTGAAGTTCTCGTGGCTCTGGGCGATCGGATTGACCTGCAGCGCTTCGTACTCCGCCGTGGTCATGGTCAGGTCACCAGCGGCCGTGGCGGTATGATCGCCATCGGAGAGCACGATGGTCAGCGATCCGCCATTGCTGCTATCGCTCGTCCACAGCACGTTACCGCTGCCATCCAGCAGTTCGGTGCCACTCGGAATACCACTCAGGGTAATCTCACCCAGCAGTTCGGGGTTATCACCGGCGGTGCCGGCACCGTTCTGGTCCGTGGTATCCACGAGGCTCGGCGCCGTCAGGTCCAGGTCTACCGGGGTATCCTCGGGCGTTTCGACCGAGCCGCCAGCAAGGTCCGGCGCATCGGCGACCGGATTAACCGTCACATTGACCGTAAAGGTCTTGGTTTCATTATCGGTCGTGGTGGTGTAGGTAAAGGAATCCTCACCGCTGTAGTGTTCGTTTGGCTCGTAGGTAATAGTGCCGTCGTCGTTTACCTTGGCCTTACCGTATGTCGTTTCCACCCAACCTTCCGCGTCCGGTGTTCCACCATCAATGCCGGTATTAGTGCCCGTCGCATCGGCATTGGTATTGAAGGTATTCTCGGTCGACCCGACATCTGAATCCTCCTCCACCGTGATGGCTTTAGGCTCCACGCTGGGATCATCATCGACAACGGTGATGGTGAAGTCGGTTTCAACCGTATCATTGTCACCATCGGTGACTGTCAGGTGCTCCAAGTTGATGTCGAGGCTCTCGGCCCCGCCATCATGATCCAGCGGCCGATGCAACGTAAACTCATAGCCAGGTGTCGTCGTGGTCGGGTTGGTTATATCGACCGTAAAGACCTTGCCACTATCACTACGATCAGCACCGCGATAGCCCGTCAGGGTGTGGCCATCGTTACTAACGACATATTCTAGATCTTGTCCATCCGACGTCAGCTCGGCAGCTTCAAGAGCCGATACTGTCGAATCGACACCCCCTTCACTGAACTGGACATCCCCTGCACCATCGGTACCAAAATCCACTGCAAAGGTATCGGATACGCTAGTCGCTGGCACATCTGGATCGCTGCCCAAGGCCAGGTTGGCTTCATCTACCGAGTCGCCAGAAGGCGGCGTTGTGATGGAAGGACCATCGTCCCGGAAGGTGAACTGACCGCCGACATCGACGGCATCGCTGTCGACGCTGTCGTTATCACCATCGACGGCGGTTGCCACCAGTTGGAGGGCACCGTCGTTCAGGGTGATGGCATCATCATGGTCACTACTATCCGGGTGCTCCAACGGACGAGTCTGCGTCAATGTCACGGCACCGCTATCACCGTCGAGGGTAATGCGGAAGGCGATATCGCCAGTGGGATCATTGCCCACACGACCGACCACATCGTCACCGTCCATGAAGAGGTGAACGGCTTCACCCGTGGCGGTATCCGTCACGCCGGATGCCACGCCATCGGTGACCTGCAGGCGATAGGTGGTGCTGTCTTCGCCATCGGCACCATGATCGATCGCGAATACGCCGTCGATAAAGTCGGCATCGGTGGCGCTGACTTCCCCAGCGGAGAAGTCGCTCTCATCGACTTCAACACTGCCCAACTGGCCACTGTCGACGCTGATCACCGGCTGGTCATCGACGATATCGATGGTCACGGTATTAGTCACTGTATTGCCGTACTGATCGACCGCGGTGTACGCGAAGCTATCGGTCGGCGGCGTGCCGGAGTGATCTGCGTCATTGTTCAGGATGTAATCGAAAGTACCGTCGGTATTGACCGTCCAGCTACCCCACGGCGTCGAGCCGCTCTGCGCTGACTCCACCGTCCAGCCATCCTGAAGATTGAGGTCGGCACCGCTGATGATCTCGCTGTCGGCGGACGCATCGGTACCATCCACCAAACCTGCCTCATCCACGCTGCCCGTGGTGTCGGTCGGGCTACCGGTGACATCGGCAACGTCAATGGTCAGGGTCGCGGTGCTTTCGTCTCCGTCGCCGTCACGCACGGTGTAGGTGAAGACGTCCTCGACATCGGCATTCGTACTGTTCGGATCGGCTACGTAGGTGTAACTGCCGTCGGCGTTGAGCGTCAGCGTGCCGTATTCACCCTCGATTACCAGCGTGCTGTCGGTCTCGGTGGCATCGTTGGCGGGGACGTTGTCGCTAGCCACGCCGGTCACCGTGGCACCGTCAGCGCCTTCGGTGTCGGCGACATCCCCCGGCGAGACACCATCGCCGCCGATCACGTTGCCACTCGTATCGGCACCTTCGGTCACGGCGTTGGTATCGTTTTCGGCGGTCGGCGCGTCATCGACGATCTGGATATTCAGCTCGCCGCTATCGTTCTGGCCATCGCGGTCGATGGCGGTGACGGTGACGCTATCGGTCACATCCACTGCGTCAGTATCCGGCGCATTGGTCAGGACGTAGTCATAGTCAAGGGTGATGGTACCGTCAGCGGCCTGGTTGTAGCCGTTGAGGGTCAGCTCGCCGTACTGGGTGGTCAGGCTTTGCGGCGTATCGCCCAGCGCTTCCACCTCATCCCGGCTAAGTTCCAGGGTGGTCTCGTCCCCATTCTCATTGGTGTAGGTCAAGCTGACAGCGCCATCGTCCCGCAGGCCGTCCAGGGCGGTCAGTGTCAGGCTGGATTCGACGCGGATGTCGGCGGCGTTCGGGCTGGAGCCGTCCGCCAGGCCACTTTCGAACACCACCTGGTCGGCGATGTTGCCATCTGGCGTGGTGGCGTCATGGTCGTTGGGCACATTGACGGTCACACCGTCATCGCTGCCGTCGATGGTGATCGTCAGCGTGGCGTCGTCGGCATCGCTATCGCCGTCGGTCAGCGTATAGGTGAAATTCTCCTCGAGTTGCTCGCCGTCGCTCAGACCCTGAACGTCGAGGTTGCTATTATCCAACTGATAGGTGTAGCTGCCATCGGCATTGAGCGTCAGGGTGCCGTATTCGCCGTCGATCACCAGGGTGCCACCGGTCTCATCGGCATCATTGGTGGGCACATTGGTGCTTTCCACCGCCGTCACCGTGGCGCCGTCGGCGCCCTCGGTATCGGCGACATCGCCGGCGGAGGCACCGCTATCGCCCAGCACATTGCCGGTCGTGGTGAGAACGGTGTCTTCCGTCACTGCGTTGGTGTCGTCTTCGGCCACTGGCGCGTCGTCGACGATCTTGATGTTGAGATCGCCGCTGTCGGTCTGACCATCACGGTCGGTGGCGGTCACGGTGACGCTGTCCATCAGCTGATCGACGTTCGCATCCGGGGCCGTGGTCAGCTCATAGGCGTAATCGAGGGTAATGGTACCGTCGGCAGCCTGGCTATAGCCGTTAAGGGTCAGCTCGCCGTACTGAGTGGTCAGTGTCTGGGGATCGCTGCCCAGCGCTTCCACCTGCGCCTTGCTCAGTTCGAGAGTCGCCGGTTCCCCGTTCTCGTCGGTGTACGCCAGCGTCACCGCGCCCGTGTCCTGCAGGCCGTCCGGGGCGGTCAGCGTCAGGCTGGATTCGACGCGGATGTCATCGGCGTTCGGCGCGGAGCCGTCCGCCAGGCCGCTTTCGAACACCACCTGGTCGGCGATGTTGCCGTCCGGCATGGTGGCGTCGTGATCGATCGGCACGTCGACGGAGACATCCCAATCCACCGGCTTCTGATCGTCGTCGCTGGCAGTGTTGCCGGCCGGGTCGGTGACCGTGGCGGTGACGCTGACGTCGGTGTCGCCTTCGGCAACCGGGACCTCGACGCTGACGCCGTTGTCCAGATCGTCCTGGGTGACCTCGCGCTCGTCGAGGACGTTGCCGTCCTTGTCGGTGACCGTCAGGGTGTCGCCTACCTCGGTACCCTCTTCCAGGGTGACGTCAGCGGTGACGGTGCCGTCGTCGCCGATCTCGTCCTGGCTGTAGGTACCGTCGTCGCCGCTGCCGGTCAGCTCGACCGAGACCGCGGGCGGCACGTTGTCCACCGGCTTCTGATCGTCGTCGCTGCTGGTATTGCCGG